>JAWOHK010000112.1:0-4439 GCA_046485205.1 Chloroflexota bacterium
GGATCTCGACCTCGTAACCAGCCGCCTCAAGCGCCTCGCGGAAGCGAGCCTCGTCCTGAATCCAGCGCGGTTCCTCGCGGGTGGGCAGGACGATGCCGACCCGACCGGTTACCTCGGCCTCAGGCGGTGGGGCAACTTCCGGCTCTTCGGTCGCGACGACTTCCGGAGCTGTAGTGGGAACTTCGGTCTCAGTTGTGGGGGTCGCCCCGCCACAGGCTACCAGGGCCATCAACGCCAGTGAGGCGATGATGATCAGTAGCATTCTTAACGTATTCTTCTTCATTTTAATCTGCTCCTATTATGGGGTTATCTTAAATGCCGTTCGCTGAAACGATTGTCAAATCGCTTCTTGCCGCGTCGAGGATACACGGCTGTAAGTGTTTGAGTCACTGTTCGCGAATGGCCCGATACTAACCCTAACGAATAGCCGATATATAGGAAATTGTCAAGTATTAGAGGTTCACGAACGACGGTGTCTTCTGCTTCTTCTCAAGCTCGGCCAATTGACCACTCAACACTTCGACTTGCTCCTGTAGTTCGGCTACCAGTCGCTTGAGTACTGCGTTCTCCGCCAGTAGAGCTAGCCCTTCTTCGTGCGTCATCCCTCAGAGTTTAACCTGTATTTTCTGTAAGTGTGAACAGTTACGGCCTTCATACTATTTGGCTCAAAGGTCTGATTAGCAGTACAATTTAATATAAATCTGCAACTTCACTGTTTGTTTTTACCAGCGGAAAGCGACCGTTACGTGAGTCGCCAACACCAAAAAGTATTAGTGACTAGGCACAACAAGTCAAAATTGGTTCTGCTACAGGCCAAGCTGAACCGGCCGCGCGTGACGAAGAACCTAATCGTCCGTCCCCGACTTCTGACATCGCTCGACGAAAGTTTATCAGAGCCGGTTTCGATCGTGGTCTCTCCGGCCGGCTTCGGTAAGACGACCCTCGTGAGTTCCTGGATCGAAGAGCTGGCGGCCGGCCGGCGCCCCGGCACCGCTCCGTTACCGGCGGTCTGGTTGTCGCTTGACGAGGGTGATAGCGACCTCAATATCTTCCTGCGCTATTTTGTCCATGCACTGCGGACCATCTATCCCGACGCAGCTCCCCGGACCCTGGAGTTGCTCTCTGCGCGGCAGCCACCGCCCGACGTCCTGGCTGACATTTTGAGCAATGAAATCGAAGCGTTAGCCTCAGATTTCATCATGGTGCTGGATGATGTGCATGTGCTGTCTGGCAGGGGTGTATTCGATTTTCTTTCGGCCTGGATGCCTCATTGGCCGCGGCCAATGCATCTGGTGATAGTGTCTCGACTTATCCCCTCCTTGCCGATCGCCGACTTACGCGCCAAGGGCAATTTGGTGGAGGTTCGTTCCCATGATCTCCGCTTCACGCTGACCGAAACTGCCGACTACCTGAACCATAGACTGGGGTATCTTCCGGCAGAGTCCACGGTGGCCACCCTTTATGATCAACTGGAGGGTTGGGTCACGGGCCTCCAGTTGGCCACCCTGGCTTCGGATGCGGGTGATAGGCTCAGTGACCTGTCACAAGAAGTCCTCTCCGGCGAAGTCCACATCACCAATTTTCTAATGAATGAGGTGCTGCTGCGACAGCCGGCCCAAATCCAGCGGTTTTTGCTCAAAATTTCAATCACCAATGAGTTCTGCGAGCCTTTGTGTATGGCCTTACTGGGGGACAAGGAGCCCGGCTGCGACGTACGGGCATGTCTCGACTACCTTGAGACCAATGAGTTATTCCTCATCGCCCTGGACAACCGCCAGGAATGGTATCGCCTGCACCAGTTATTTCGCGACTTATTGCGCCGCCGGTTACGTCTCGAGCTGGGCCAGGAAGGGATAGATGCTCTTCATATTCGGGCCGCCCGCTGGTATGCCCAAAAAGGCTTCCTGGATCAAGCCATAAACCACGCGCTCGAGGGTCGCAACCCCACGCTGGCCGGGGAGATTATACGGCAGGGTCTTGGCGATGTGTTGAATCGCACCGACCGGCCGGTGCTCGAACGCTGGATCAAGCTGTTACCGGAAGAACTCATCAGCAAGCGGCCGGAGTTGCTAGTCATGCAGGCGTGGGCCCACGGCTTGCGCTGGGAAATTGCCCAGGGCCAGCGCGTGCTCGAGCAAGTAGAAGCCTTGCTCGGTGAAGACTGGCTGGCGTCGGCCACGGACGAGACGGCAACCCTCATCGGCCAGGTCGCCGCATTGAAGGCGCATCACGCCTACAACGCAGGACAATTTGAAAGTGCGGCGACCTTCAGCCGCGAAGGGCTCCGGCTCCTTCCGCCCGATTGGCGGTATGCCCGCGGGGTCGCCGCCGGGTACCTGGGGTTGAGTCTGTACGCCACTGGCCAGATCGCCGAAGCTGAAAGATTCCTGACGACTCGCTACGAAGCAGTGGCCGATCAAGCAGACACCTACTCGCTGCGGTTACTCAATATGCTGGCGCTCAACACTCTCCAGCAAGGGCTTTTTGAGTCGGCGAAGCGAACGGCGATGGTTCTGCTTAGCCAGTCGGAACAAGCGGACATTGCCGTGATGCGTGGCTGGGCCCATTACCTTCTCGGTCACTTGCACTATGAGTGGAATGAACTCGATTTGGCCGAACAGAGTTTTTTGGCGACTCTCGACATGCGCTATACGACGCAACTGCTCGTCGCGCGCAATGGATTTATCGGGTTAGCGGCCGTCTATCAGGCTAAAGGTGAGAGCGCAAAAGCGATGGCGACGATCGATGAGTTGAGCCAGCTCGATCTCGAGTTATACGGGCAGGAACTGATCTCCACCACCGCGGCTCGGGCGCGCCTTCTTCTCAGGCAAGGCGACTTGCCCGGCGCGGGATTGTCGTCGGAACAGATCGATCTGACGCTCCCCCCACCTCTATTATTGCCCTGGACGGAGCAGCCGTTTCTGACCCGGATTTGCATCCTCATCGCCCGCAACACGCCGGAGGACATCACCGCGGCGCTTAAAGCGCTCGAACTGTTGGAGGATCTTGCCTTGCGCACCTTCAGCTCCCGATCCCGGGTCGAGATCCTGGCTCTGCGAGCCTTGGCCCAGCTGTCGCAGGGCGATGCCGTCACGGCCCGAGAGACGCTGATACGCTCGGTTGAACTGGCGCGGCGCTCGAAACAAATTCGGGTTTTTGTCGATCTCGGGCCACCCATGCAGATACTGATGGAGCAGATCGCCGGCCACCGCGCGGTGTCCAGTACAGTTGGCACTATTCTGGCCGCTTTCGAATCTCCCAACGACGGCAGCTCACGCGGCTCCGGCCGCTTTAGAACGGCGGCCCCGGTTCTATCGTTAGCGGAGACCCTGACCGCGCGCGAGCTGGAAATCCTGAAGCTCATGACCGAACCGCTTAGCCTGACGCAAATATCAGAGAAATTGGACGTTTCTCCCGCCACTGTCAAGCGCCATTCGATCAACCTGTATGAAAAGCTCGGCGTTCATACACGCTGGAAAGCCGTAGCCAAGGCGATTGAACTCGGTATTTTGCCCCCGCGGTAGCACCTCTCTTTCCGACCAGGTTCCCCTTCTGAAATAACCGGATCGCCACTCTTTACACCCCCGTCTACACCTCAGGGGTGGTATGCCGGCGGGCGCCGATGTACTAAGCTTAAACCATGCATATACCGCCATCCGGTTGGTCCACATTTGATGACCCGGCAACCTACTGGATAGCCGTTCAGGGAGCGCTGGCCCTTGACCTGTCAGATCGCCTGGAAGGAATGGCTATCACCCGCGAAGTCACTGATGACGGCGCGGTTATCTCCATATTGGCCGGTGAACTGGCCGATCAGTCGGCGCTGGCCAGCGTCCTGCTCTCGCTTTACGAATTGCACGTGACGCTCATCAGCATCGAACAGATACCGGCGCGTGCTCCGCCAATCCGGCCGGCTTCGGAGAATCCGGAGGCATGAGAACAAAATGATGTGAGCTGGTGAATAGATGAAGACCCAACTGTTCCCCTCAGCCAATCGCACCGGTTGCAACAAAATGAAAAAGAGAAATTCAAATTAGGAGAAACAAGCTATGAGCACGATGACAATCAAAGGTAAAACCATGCGTTCCGTCGATGTAGACTGGAACGAGTTCTACTACACTAACTGCCCGTTGATCTCGTGTAGCAACGTGGACCAGGAACTCGGCTGGGTAAAGGAGGAGTTCAAGAAGATCGGCGTCGCGTACAAATACCTTCGTTCCACCACCGAGAATGACTGGTACCCGCACTACGTCCACAATCTGGACAACCTGATGCGCTATGGCGGCTGCCACCCGGCGATCCACGTCCAGGCCGACATCCGCCGCACCCGTCTCATTGGGACGACGCAGGTTTACGAAGGCGGCGTCATGATGGTGCGCGCCCGCGACCCCATCTACAAAATGTCGCACCTCAAGGGCAAGAAGATGGGCCTGTCGAAG
>JAWOHK010000280.1:0-10037 GCA_046485205.1 Chloroflexota bacterium
GACGACCGGGCTGGATCCGGTCAACGCCCGGCGCATCAAGGAGCTGATCAAGGAGCAACGCGCCGCCGGCAAAACGGTCTTTCTGACCACCCACGATATGACCGTGGCCGATGAATTGTGCGACCGGGTAGCTTTCATCGTCGACGGGCAGATCAAGCTCGTTGATTCGCCCCGCGCCCTCAAGTTGCAGCACGGCACGCCTGATGTGCGCGTCGAGTACGCCCTCAACGGCGCGACAGCGACCCGCCAGTTTCCCATCGACGGCCTGGGCGATAACGCCGAGTTTATGGCCCTGCTGCGCAACGGCGGCATCCAGACGATCCACTCAACCGAGGCTACACTGGAGACGATCTTCATCGATATAACCGGCCGGAGGCTGACATGAGCCGCCTCCTGGCTACGATGCGCACCGACGTGCGTCTGCAAATTCGCAACGGCTTCTATTACGTCACTATTTTTGTGGCGGTGATCGCCGTCATCGCTTTTTCGCGGCTAAACATCCCCGATTATCGCTATGTCTGGCCGATCTTCATTCTGGGCAACATGATGATGGTCGGTTTCTACTTCATGGCCGGGATGGTGTTGCTGGAAAAAGGTGAGGGCACTATGGAAGCCCAGGTCATCACACCCCTGCGGCCGGTTGAATATCTGTTGTCGAAGGTGTTGACATTGGGCTTTCTTTCGCTGGTCGAGTCGACCATCCTCGTCGTCCTCCTGTCCGGCGTGGATTTTAACTGGCTACTCTTCCTGCTGGGCCTGGCTATCACGGCCGCCCTCTACAGCTTGTTCGGTTTCATCGCCGTTGCGCCATATGACTCGATCAATGAATTCATCTTTCCCTCGGTCCTCTGGGTACTGGCGACCCTACCCCCGGTGCTCTACTTCCTGGGTGTCTCCGATAGTTGGCTGTTTTTCCTCCACCCGCTACAAGCACCGCTGGTGTTGATGCAAGGGGCGTTCACCGGGGTGCCGCCGTGGCAGATCATCTACGGCATTCTCTACGGCGCGTTGTGGGTTGGAATCGCCCTCTACTGGTCTTTGCGCGTATTCCGGCGCTTCATCATTCGGCGGGAAGGTACGAGGTTCGCATGAACGCTTTAAACGTGATTCGCTCGCTGGGACCGATCGATATTCGCGGCATCCGCCGCGACAGCATGCTGGCTTACATCGCCCTCATGCCGTTTTTTATGGCGGCCCTGGTGCGCTTCGGAGTGCCGCTGATACGCGACCAGCTTCTGAGCCGCACAGGCATCGACCTGGAACCGTATTATTTCCTGTTGATGAGTTACTTCATCGTCATGATGTCCAGCGCCTTGGTAGGAATGGCCCTCGGTTTCCTGCTGCTGGATGAGCGCGATAGCCAGACCTTGCTGGCGCTGCAGGTCTCTCCCCTGTCAATGCGGAATTACGTGGCCTACCGCATTACAGTTCCGGTCTTGCTGTCGGTGGTGCTGGTGCTGGTAGCCTACCCGCTGGCCGGGTTGGGCAATCTGACTTTCTGGCAGCAGGTCATCGTCGCGCTGACGGCCGCCCTCTCGGCTCCGTTGTGGATGCTGTTTCTGGGTGCGTTCGCCGCCAATAAGGTGCAGGGCTTTGCTCTCGTAAAAGCGGCCGGCTTTATCCTGATCTTCCTGCCGATGCTCGCCTATTTCGTTACCTCGGGCTGGCGGTGGGCCTTTGGCGTCCTCCCGACCTTTTGGCCGTTGAAGATATATTGGCTATACGAAGCAGGCGAGCCGGTCGTCTGGCCCTACATTCTGGTTGCGGTCGTTTTCCAGCTGGTGCTGTTGGCGTTGTTGTTGCGGCGGTTCTTGCAGGTGATTTACCGGCAATAGTGCCTTTAGCCACAACCTGTTGCTAGTTGGCGCTTCAGCATTATTGCCGAAGAACGTGATTGATGAGATCGCGACTACAAGCCATTCGTTCGTAGTTGGCGCTTCAGCACCACTTCTGGTCGATCATTCGCCCCGGCCAGCGCCACCTCCAAATCGTCGATCACATCCTGCGGGTGCTCCGCGCCCACGCTCAGCCGGATGAGGTTGTCGGGCACCGCGGCCAGTTCGCGCCCGGCCTCGCCCTGCTGCTGGTGGGTAGAGATGGCCGGAATGGTGGCCACGCTCTTGATCCGCCCCAGGTCGGTCGCCCGCCACACCAGCCGCAGTCGATCGAATACAGCCCGCGCCGCCTGGTGGCCATCGCGCACAGTGAAGCCCAACAGGTGACCGTAGCGATTAACCGCCTGGCCGTAATCATCCTCGCCATCGGCCAGCCACATGTCCCGGGTGGCGATGGTGTAGCCGGGGTCACTCGCCAGCCCGGGATAGAGCACACGCTCCACCGCCGGGTGATCGGCCAGGAAGCGGGCCACCGTCATGGCGTTGCGGCTGAGCCTGTCCATCCGCATCCGCAAGGTCCGCAGATCGTTGAGGGCTATCAAGGCGTTGAACGGGCTGAGCCCCGGCCCGTGATCGCGGAAGGGCAGCAGCTTGGTATGCAGGGCGAAGTTAGCCCGCATCTCGTCCGGCCCGACATTACAGGGGATGCCCATTCGCGAGATGACCGCCCCGGCGATGGCCAGCCCGCCGGTGGCGATGCTCTTGCTGACCGAATGGACGACGATGTCGGCCCCCAGGGCCAGCGGCCGCAGCAGAGCCGGGGTGGCCACCGTTGAATCGACGATCAGCGGCAGGTTGTAATCATGGGCCAGTTCGGCCACCGCGGGAATATCGAAGACGCCCAGGCCCGGGTTGCTGGGCATTTCGCCGAAGACAAACCGGGTGCGGCTGTCAATTTTGTCAGCCCATTCGTCCAGGTCCAGCGGATCCGTCACCCAGCGCACTTCGATGCCGCGCTCGACGGCGTAGCGCTGGTTAAAGAGCATGAAGGTGCCACCGTAGCAGTTGGCCCCGGCGACTACATTCATCGATTTTTGACCGTTTTCGATAGTCAGAAAGGGGTTGGTGGCCATGAACACCGCGGCCATGCCCGATGACGTGACAACGGCGCTCGTTTCGGCTTCGCACTGGTAGCCCTCCAGCAAGGCCAGCGTTTCTTCCAGGTAGCTGACGGTGGGATTGGCTACCCGGGTGTAGATCCAACCCGGCATCTGGTAGGCCAGCGTAGCCTCCATGTGGTCGCTATTTTCGAAATGCTGGGCCGAGCTAAGGTAGGCCGGTTCGGTGATGCTGCCCTGGTTGGCCTGGGCGGCGGTCATGTCGTAGATGCCGTGCACGGCGATGGTATCGAAGCGCTTGCGGCGCATCTCGGCCCGCCGTGCTTCAAGTGCCGACGTCATCTGCGCGCCGCGCTCGACATAGGCCTGCACACCCGTGGAGTGATTATCGTTAGCTTCCATTCGCGCCTCCTCATGATTGTAAGCGGCAAGTTGTTGATAGTGGGAAGAACACTGTAACACAAAATAGGTCGTTTACCAACAAACATTCCACATAAGGAGCATAAAACAAAAGATAACATCATAAAGGTAGTATTATACCTAATTTTATTCGCGCTGTCAGGCTACCCGATAGTGAAAATGGAATAATGGGACGATCGGCAACAGCTTGGAAGCGATTGATTGCCGGCTCCTCGTCCTTCGTAGAAATCAGATGTTTCAAAACCGGTCAACGGTCGATAGTAGCCTGTGTACTGGAGAAAGTGATGGGTAGATAATGGTGCCAATCCATCGTTGTTTCTTCCCGCGCGGAGAAGATCAGCAATCCCTGGGCCGGATGGACCAGTCGCGGTTGGGGATTGGGCGCGGCGGTTACCGCCATATTGACAAACCACCCGCTGCCGCGCTGGATTTCGTGGGTCAGGGAGCCGTCGACCTCCCGCCGCTGGAAGTGCAGCCGTCCGGTAGCATCGTGATAAGCGATGTTGACCTGATCCAGGTCGTCTACGACAATGTCCGGCACGACCCCCCAATCGAAATCCTGGTAAAGCGGTACCTCTTTCCATTGGCCCGATTTCTGCTCGGCCAGGGAGAGCGTGACCAGCGCGAAGGGCGGCCGCCCGGCTTGCGGTTCGGCGCGGGTGACGAGCAGGTGAGCCTCGTCTTCACTATCCAGCGCAAACGCCTCGACGTTGGGAAACGGCAAGGAGGCGCGTTGCCATAGGTGAGGATTTTGCCGGACCGCTTTAAATGATCCGGTCGCGCCTGAATAAATCACATGAGGGGTGGCCTGGCTATCCAGAGCCAGCGACAGGTTCCAGAAATACGGCCCCTGATCGATGATCTCGCTGAGCCATGACGCCCCATCCTGGACCATGTAGACGACCGACGTCCCCCTGACCAGTGTAAGATGGGTTTTCCCATCTGGACTGATCGCCAGGGACAACAACCGCCCTCCTTCGGTGATCGGCACTATTTCCCATTGACCGTTATTCCGCTGGCCAAAAAACAAACTGTTTTGCTCAATATCGACAAAAGCGACGATGGGCTTGTCGGACGGGTCAAGCTTGAAATCAAACGCCAGATCATCCGGCGCTGCGTCAGAAGGGAACGGCGCGATGACTTCGGTTGACCATACGCCATCCTTCCGAAACAAGTAAATGAGCGATTCGGCGGCCGGATCGAAGGTGACGAGATGCGGATCGCCATCCCCGTCCAGCTGCACGGGGGCGCTCAGATCGCCGGGGCCTGCCACTTCGTGTGTCCACAGCGGAACCGGCAGCGTGTCGGCAGTGGAGGAATGCGGCGATCTATCTCCTGAGAGTACCGGAAGAAAAGAGGTTAGGGTGAGGCTAAGAACGCCCACCAACCCCAGCAAGGGACGGACGAACTTATTCATATCAACAGTATAGATCGGCTTGATTCGGACCACAACCGGCAAACCGCCTACGGCATGCCTACTCGATCGATTCCCGGCAGGCGAATGGAGTAATTTCCATTTCCGCGCTATCCGGATATTGATTGCCTGAAACATATGTGCTACTCTGTAGAGGCAATCGCCGCTGTAAGCAAACGAGTTTAAAAAGTGAGGGTTTATGAACCAATCCGATTCCGATCTCGCTGCCGCGGTCTTCCATTTAGCCGATACAACCACTGACCTGTCTGACGCTGACCTCGGCCAGCCTTACCGCTGGGGCGCGCACGATGAAGAGGGAGTTCGCTTTGCCCTGCTGGGCACGATGCACGAGTTGCGGGCGCTGGCCGTCGCCCTGGCCGCCGAACGCCAGCGTTCCGGTCCCCCGATGACCCGCGCCCAGCACGCTCTGGCCCAGTATCACGCCGCCTATCGCGACCTGCAGGCGGTCCTGCTGGGGGTGTCAGCCGAGGAATACGATCGGCTGCCCGCCCCCGGTGAATGGCCATTGCGCTATGTCTATGCCCACATGGTCGCGGCCGAGCGCCACTTCTTCGCCCTGGTCCATTACGGTCTGCGCCGCCAGCATGAAGGCGGGGGCGGCAGCGAAGAATTATCCCCCAAACTGCCCGACGGCGAAGCCAACCGTCTCCTCGGCCCGATGGAAACATTCCGGGACTTGATGGAAACCGGCTCCCTGGCCGATATGGCCGCCTATCACACCGTCCAGCACGATCGGGCGTTGAGCGAATTCTCCGGCATGAGCGATGACCAGGCCGGCGGCCCGTCGGTCTGGTGGGAAGGAGAGCCCTACACGCTGGAGTATCGCCTGCACCGCATGGATGCTCACCTGCGCCAGCACACCATACAGATCGAGAAGACTCTCGCCGCCGTACGCGGCGAACCCAACGAGGCCATGCGTCTGGTCCGGCAGGTGCTGGCGGCGCTGGCCGAGGTCGAGGGGATTCTAATCGGCGCGCCGGACCTGGGCCGCAAAAAGCGCAGCGTCCTGGCAACCCAACTGGAGGCGCGGGCTGGGGAAGCGCGGGCGGCCGTCGATCGGGCACACCAACTGGTCGCCGCCGTGAAGGCCGGCGACGGCGAGCGAGTGGCCGAGCTGCTGGACGGCGCGCCGGATCTGGCCAATGCCATCGACGATGCCGGCGTCCCGGCCGCGCGGCTGGCGGTTTATTATGGGCGGCCGGAGATTGCCGGGGCACTGGCCGAGGCCGGGGCGGCGCTGGAAATCTGGGACGGCGCGGCGCTGGGCCGGCTGGATATAATCGAGGCGGCTTTCAAGGGCTGGGGGAATATCATCCTCAATGATTACAGCCGTGATGGTTTCACTCCTTTAGGTCTGGCCGCCTTCTTCGGTCACGAAGAAATCGCCCGCTGGCTGATTGAGAATGGCGCTGATGTCAACGCCGTCTCGCAAAACCCGATGCGAGTGCAACCGCTCCACTCGGCCGTGGCCGGGGATCATACGGCCATCGCCCGCCTGTTGCTGGCCGCCGGAGCGGATCCCAATGCCGCGCAACAGGACGGCTTTCGACCCCTGCACGCGGCGGTCCAGAACGGCAACGCCGGATTGGTCGCCCTGTTGCTCGAATACGGCGCGGACCCGTCGCTGGTCGATGCCCAGGGCCGGACGGCGCAAGATTTGTCCGGCGATTCAGTGTAGAGGAGACAATTCATGACATCCGCCATCTATCGCTGCGAATGGGCGGGCGACGACCCGCTGTATGTCGCCTATCATGACCAAGAGTGGGGCGTGCCCGTCCACGACGACCACCTGTGGTTCGAGTACATCGTCCTCGACGGCGCGCAGGCCGGGCTGAGCTGGATCACCATCCTGCGCAAGCGCGAGAACTATCGCCGGGCCTTCGACAACTTCGATCCGGCCGTTGTCGCCGCCTATGACGAGGCCAAAATCGAATCCCTGCTGGCCGATCCCGGCATCGTCCGTAACCGGCTCAAGGTACGGTCGGCCGTGAAAAACGCCGCGGCCTTCCTGCGCATCCAGGACGAGTTTGGGAGCTTCGACAATTACATCTGGCCGTTTGCCGGCGGCCGGCCGATCGTGAATAGCTGGCAGGAGATGAGCCAGATACCGGCCCAGACCGAGGAGGCTCGCGCCCTGAGCAAAGACCTGAAGCAGCGCGGCTTTTCTTTCGTGGGCCCCACCATCGTCTACGCCTTCATGCAGGCTGGAGGAATGGTCAACGATCACGTGGTGGGCTGTTTCCGGTACGACGAGATCCGCCCGGTGAGTTAGAGGGAACGCCGAATTTTCGATCACCAATACCGGCCTTCAACCTCCCCGATCGGGAAAAAGACCGTCGCCTTTTCAGCAATCGAATACGATCGCCACAAATATTTACATTTAGCCTGTTTGTTGCTAAACTGTTATTGGTCATTCCCATTGCCGGGTGGTTAGGAGCAAGAAGCATTTCAGCCAACCAATTGTCGGCTGGAAGGCAACGGAGTTAATGACCGGTATTTCAGCAAATCACAAAATAAAAGGTGATACCGCGGGTAGAGGCTGCCACCTCACAATAAACCGGGGATCGTTCATGGATCCACGTTGCCGCCAGGCCACATCAGAACAAGGAGGTGCCACCAGAAAGAAAACCAAAAAAGATAACCATCATCCGGTCAAAATCTGACCTGGGGATGCCACCCGTTTACCTTCGGTCGCCTTCGTTGCGATCCCAATTTTAACTTAGGAGAAACATGCGCAAAGTAACCCTCATCGTGACTATGCTCCTGCTCGTTGTGCTGGCCATTTCATCGGTCGCCTCAGCCCAGGACCAACCATCCCGATCCTTGCAGCGGGAACTCCCCGCTAATATTGACTCTCTCAAGCTCAATAGCCCGATCCAATTGACCGGAGTCTCAGTCGCCAGTCTGGACGCCAGTCTGGTCGGCGTCGCCGGCGATGAAAAAGTCATTGTCCGCCTGAAAAACCCCTCTGTGTCGGAACAGGGCCAGCTTTCTGAAGCGGCCGCTGTTCGCGCAAAGAATAATATCAAGAAGGATCAGGACATACTACTCAAGCAGGTGGAAGCCCTGGATCCCAACGCCCGGGTCATCGCCCAGGTGCAGATCGTCCTGAACGCGGTCTTTGTCGAGGTCGATGCCTCCGTCTTGCCGCAACTGGCCAACAACCCGGCCGTCCTGCGCATCGCCCCGGTCGGCAACTACGAGAAAGACCTGCTGGAGACCGTCCCCTACATCGGCGCTACGGCTGTCCAAAACATGGGCTTTGACGGCTCGGGCATCAAGGTCGCCGTTCTCGACAGCGGCATCGACTACACTCACGCCAATCTCGGCGGGCCGGGCACCCTGGAAGCGTATGAAGCCGCTTATGGCACCAGCCCAGCCGACCCACGTAATACGACGCGTGACGGCCTTTTCCCCACAGCCAAGGTCGTCGACGGCTATGATTTCGTCGGCGAAGTATGGCCCTTCGGTCCCGAACTCCCCGATCCTGATCCGATTGACTACGAAGGACACGGCACGCATGTGGCCGACATCATCGGCGGGATGAACGGCGTCGCTCCCGGCGTCGATCTGTACGCCGTCAAGGTTTGCTCGGCGGTCAGCAGTTCCTGCTCCGGCATCGCCCTCATCCAGGGCATGGAGTTCTCGGCCGACCCCAACGGCGACGGCAAGCTCAAGGACCGGGTCGACATCATCAACATGTCTCTCGGCGCGTCCTATGGCCAACCGTTCGATGATGACCTGTCGGCCGCTGTCGACAACGCCACCAAGCTGGGCATCCTGACCGTGGCCTCGGCCGGCAATTCGGCCGACAAGCCCTACGCCAATGGCACGCCGTCGTCGGCCGACACGGCTCTGTCCGTGGCTCAGACCAGCGTCCCCAGCGCCTTCTTGCCGCTGATGCAGATCTTGGCTCCGGCCAATATCGTCGGCAATTTCCCGGCCGTCTTCCAGCCGTGGTCGGCGCCGCTGATGTCCGTTGTCGAAGCGCCCGTCCAGTACGGCGACGGCGCGGGCGGCAATCTCCTGGGCTGCGCTCCGTTCGCCCCTGGCTCGCTGGCCGGCAAGATCGTCCTGGTCGACCGTGGCGCCTGTAACTTCAGCCTGAAGGTCAAGAACGTCGGTGACGCCGGCGGTTTGATCGGCATCATCGGCTTAGTTGCGCCGGGCGACCCGTTCGAGGGTGGCGACGGCGGCGACCGGCCGATCGATATCCCCGGCTACATGGTCAGCCAGGTGGTTTCCAACCGGCTCAAGAGCGGCTTGCCGAATACCGTTGTGCGCTTCGACCCGAACGTCGGCCTCCCACTGGCCGGCACCATGGTCGGCAGCTCGTCGCGTGGCCCGCAGCACGAATCCACGACCTACATCAAGCCCGAGATCGGCGCGCCCGGCGCGTCGATCTCAGCCATCGCCGGGTCCGGCACAGGCACCGGCCCCTTCGGCGGCACCTCCGGCGCGGCGCCGATGGTTAGCGGTTCAGCCGCCCTGGTGCTGGAGAAGTACGGCGGCACCAAAGCCACGCCGCAAGGCCGGCCCCCCGGCAACGCCTTCGGTCTGGGCCTGACGCCGCTGGAGGTGAAAGCGCTGCTGATGAACAACGGCGAGACTGACATCCTCAACGATGCCTTGCTCGGCACGCTGGCCCCCATCACCCGCATCGGCGGCGGCGAAGTCCGCGTCGATCGGGCGGTGAAGGCCACAGCGGCGGCCTGGGATTCGGCCGTGCCCTCCGGCGCGTTGAGCTTCGGCTTCGTCGACGTGGCCGATGACACGGTGAGCTTCACCAAGACGGTCGTCGTTCGCAACTACGATAACAAGCAGAAGACCTACACCGTGACGCCGACTTTCCGGTTCAACGATGATGTCGTCAACGGCGCGGTCAGCGTCAGCGCCCCGGCCAAGGTGGTCGTCAAGCCCGGTCTGGGCCGCGACACCACCTTCAATATCACGGTAACCATCGACGGCACCAAGCTGCGCGGCAACTCCATGAACTCCGGCAGCCAGGGCGCCAATCCGGCAGCGTTGACGACCAACGAGTATGACGGTTACCTGATCCTCGATGACGGTAAGCACCCGATCCATCTGGCCTGGCACGTGCTGCCACGCAAGGCGGCTAACGTGGTGCCGGACACCGCTACTCTCATCCCCGGCTCGTTCCCGCAGGTTATCGGCCTGGACAACACCGGCGTGGGCACGGCCCAGAACGATGCTTACGCGTTGTTGGCC
>JAWOHK010000358.1:0-5633 GCA_046485205.1 Chloroflexota bacterium
AAGGCCGGTGCGGCGTATGGCCTTCGTAGATGTCCCATCCAGCAACGGCGCGCCCTTTCAACTCGACATCGTCGCCGATGACCTCGAAATGACCGCACTGCCCGTCTTTAATTTCGCCTTGGAGATTGTATGTCGTACGATCTAGGCTTGTGGGGACCCGCTACCTGTTGGCGGTCTTTCACCCAGACCGATATAAAATATAAACGGCCGACGGCTGATCGCCCAAGGCGCGCAACGCCTGTATGAAAAGCTCGGCTTTGTGATTGCCGGAACGCAAATGAACTACGCCGCAACAAGAGAGGTCGCTGAATAATCATGCCTATGCCCGCGAGCCGCAATTTTGACCAGGTCGCCCACATCTACGATGAAACTCGCCGCTTGCCGGAGCCGGTTTTGGCTAACGGCATACCGGCTATCCTGGATGTCGCCGGACCGGAGGCCCGCATCCTGGAAGCCGGCACCGGCACCGGCCGGATGGCCGTACCGCTGCTGGAACGGGGGGCCAACCTGACCGGTGTGGACCTCTCGCTCAACATGATGGCCCGCCAGCGAGCCAAGAGCGACCGCGCGCAACTGGCTTGCGCCTCGATCACAGCTTTGCCGTTCGGCGATGGCCGGTTCGATGCGATTTTGACGGCCCACGTGTTGCATCTCATCCCCGACTGGCAGGCCGCGCTGGCGGAGTTCAAGCGCGTCTTGCGCTCCGGCGGCGTCTACATCGATGCCCGCAGCGAGTCAGAGGAAGAATCCCATTCCCGGCGAGCGGTGCGTTACTGGCGCGACTGGCTGCTGGCGCGCGGCGGCCTGCCGCAAGGTGTAGACATTGGCCCGCGGGATTGGGCTGAAATCGATCCGGCGTTGCGCGCGATAGGCGCGACCGTGTCGACGCTGGAGCCGGTGACCTACACGACCCGCTACACCATGCGCGACCGGGTACGGCGGACGCGCGAGCGCAGCTACTCGTCCAGCTGGGATGTGCCTGATGAGCTGCTGGCGGCCAGCGCCGACGCCCTGGAGGCCTGGGTCATAGCTGAATACGGCGGGCTGGATGTCGAACTGACGGATGAAGAGGTGTTCCGGCTGCACATCGCCCGGTTTGATTAGCCAGATTTTTCCATAATCACACACCGGATGTAACTTAAGATAGGGATCAACAACGGGATTTTTGATACACTTCGATTAATTACAAAGGTGACCCGGCTGTTGGGTGCCCCTTCGAAAGGAGCCGTTCCCATGTTACATACCGATAGGGATAGCATCCTGGCGATCGTCGCTTCGATGCTGGTCTTATTTTCGGCCATGATCAGCCCCGTGTTGACCGTAGCCCTGGTAGTCATGGTCAGCATCGCTATTGGCATTTACCGGCTGGCCGGACGGCTGCAGCTCAAATACCGGGATCAGACGTGACAGTCGAACTGGCTGCCCGCCACGATGCCTACGCCGCTGATTATGACGAGCAGGTCCGGGCTTACGGCGCTTACCTGACGGAAGTTCTGTTCGGGCTGGTCTATGAGTGGGCCACGCCCGGCCAGCGCTTGCTCGATCTGGGAATCGGCACCGGGCTCTCGGCAGCCTTGTTCGCTAAAGCCGGCCTGAACGTCTATGGAATGGACTTCTCTCCGGCCATGCTCGATCTCTGCCGGGCCAAGGGGACCACCGTTGACCTACGGCAGCAGGATTTGCAGCAGATCCCCTGGCCATACCCCGGTGAATCGTTCGACCATGCTGTTTGCTGCGGGGTGTTTCATTTCATCGGCGCGTTGGACACGCTATTTGGCGAAACGGATCGGGTGTTGCGGCCCGGCGGCCTGTTTGCTTTCACGACCAAGGACCCGCTCACCGCGCCGGCGGAAGACCTGCCCTTTGAGCGAACAGTCAGCGACGGGCTGGTCGTTTACAATCATTCGCCCACCTACATCGACGCGCTCATCCAAGATCGCCGGCTTGATCGGATGAAGGTCATGCGCTGTTTTGTGGGCGAAGACATTTTCTCCGCCTGGGTGGTTCAGAAACAATCGTGAGGTGGGTTGGTGTAGCTGAATTTTAATAACCAGAGCGAGATCGTGGTTGACAATTCGCCATCCAATTTCGAGACGTAAATTGATGGTATTCTCGGGGTTGAGTTAACGAGAAGTGTCGAAGCAGTCTAGAGCATCGATCTCTTCCATATGCCCGGTCACAAGCGGCAGGGCGATTGTGCCTTTTGATAGAGGTACCCGATTAGCGACTGTGCTACTTTCAGTTTACAGACTGGATTATGGCTGTGAAGGACTACTATTCACCAGCCGCCTGTAGGAGGTTTCCAATGAAAAAATACCGAGTGTTGATAATTATCGTTCTGATCCTGGCCCTGGCGGCCTGCAACTCAATTTCCGGTATCGCCGACCTCGCCGGAAGTCCAACGGCCAGTTCCAGCGAGACTCAGGGCGTTATTGTTGAGGGTGTCCCCAACCTGACGGTGAATCATTTCGCCGGCAAGATCAATGTGCGCGAGGGCGACCCTGGCCGGATCAGCGCCGATCTAACCAAGATGAGCCGCTTGCGCGATCAGGATCAGGCGCAGGCCCAGTTGAATGAAATCAACATGACCATTACGCAAAGGGGGACCGATGTAGTCCTCACTGTTGAAGGACCGCAGGCAACGCTCGATATGATCGCCAGCCCGACGGCCGACCTGGAGCTGACCGTGCCGCCGGGGTCGATGTTAAATCTAAACCTGGGCGCCGGAGATATTTCAATCGATGAGCCGGATGGCGATGTAGTGGTCAATGGCGGCGCGGGAAATATCACGGTCACGTTGCCGCCCGGCACTTCATTCAATTTGCAGGTTGCCGGCGGCGTGACCCGGGTTAACAGCGACTTTCCCGGTGTGCCCGGCGGCGGGGTGGCAGCCAATGTCGAAACGACTGTCGGCGACAACCCGACTCAAAGCCTGTCCTTTAATCTGGGCGCGGGAGAAGTCAACATCAACCAGTCGCGGTAGATTGAATTTCAGACGGACATATCGATGAACCTAGGTGAGACCCGAGTGGCTCTCAGGCGATTTGCTCGGACGATCATAGGCATCTATCAACGCGACTCGGTTCGGCGCGGCCGCCCGGCTTGTGGCTGATGGACCATCTGGTTGATCCGGCGCGATCGAAAATCGCTCACAACTGCCAGAGACCGTGATCATTGCCGCCTTGGACATAGATAGCGAACGTGCCACGACCCGGGATTTCCATAGGCGGATGAGCGATCTCGGCACCTGCTTGCAATGCTGCGGCAAGGGCCGCCTCTATATCGTCCACAAGCCAGTAGGGCCGCACCACCGGCTCTTCAGTCTCGCGTAGAGGTGCCCGGATTCCTACGAGCCCACCGTTGGCCAATGATGCAATGCGCGCCCCACCGAGTCCAGCGTCCGGATCACCGAACTGCACATCGAGGGCTGAGGCGTAAGCGGCACAGACTGCGTCGACTTCTCTGGTCACTATTTCGAGATATTGAACTTTCATTTTCTTTCCTCAGATAGAAGGCCATCGCTTGATGCGGGCTAACGGTTGGATGGGTTGTTGGGCGGGCCTGCGCATGGCCGTTGCTCCAACATCACTCCTTCTATAATACCGTATTGTCCAGGGCATGTCGCGAATGCTGTTATGCCGTCACTTGCCCGGTTTGTTGGCCGTTACGATCTCAACTGGACGTAATGGACTGGCAAGCGAGGCAATTGGCCACACCTGCCGGCCGCAATTAAGCCGATGGATTTAGCCGAGCCGTTGGATTATTAGGGCAAAGTTATTGTACTCGGACTCCGCCCACTCCGGTTTGCTAGGAAAGCGCAGCGCCGCTGTTATCACTCGAAAGGTAACCGCCCTCAACAGCATCTGGCGGTAGACAGGTGTTTCAGGCAATTCGTTCAGTAGCTCAACGGGAGCCTTTTCCCAGGCTATCGCGTCAGCCACCAAAATTGCCTCAGCATACTCGGGGTCGCCGTGCGCCGCCGAAAAGTCGATGACAAGCGGTTTCAGGCCAGCGGCAAACAGGATGTTGCCGCACATGTCGCTATGGATGACACGCCTCGATCTTGTCATCGGATCGTATGCCTGAAAGAGCGGCGCAAGCAGGTGCTGTGTTTCAGGACGTATATCCTGCGGCATTTCCACTTCCTGCCACGTAATCTGATGCGCCCGCGTCCACGGATCACTACCCGGCGGTAGGGGAGCCATCTGGACCCTTCGCAAACTGCTGTGTAACTCGCGGCAAACAGCGAGTTTTTCGGACCAGCGTCCATGAGTTGCTTCGCCCGGCTCGTATCGGGTTGCTCCCCAACCTAGATGGGTGAATTCTCTCAATTCGGTTCTTTGCGGCATGGCAATCCGAATTTCTGAACTTCGAATCTTGGTCAGCAACTCAGCCACCCATTCATAGCGTGCGACGTCATCGACTGGTTTGAGAACCAGCTCTCCAACACGATAGGAACCCCCTTGGCCACCCTCAAGTTTCTGGGGGTCACCGCTACATTTAAAAGCCTTTACCACTTCTGACGGAACACTGTCCGTTTTTGCCATTGCCATCTCGTAGAATTTTATTTATGGATCTGATCGAGCGGACGCTACGTACCTTACAATCATCCCTGACGTAATACCATCAATAATTATGTCACCCGGCCGTTCCTGTTCGTTCTAGCTGCTTCATTTCGATATAATCGCCACGGACTGGTGCTCATTTCACCTTTTTATGATTACCGGCTTGTCGAATTCGTGCTACCGGTCCCAGCTTATATACTCGGGAGGCCGGGAGACAGTTACCTGAATCGTCTGGCGACAGCTGGATTGCTGCCAGAAGAAGTCCTCCTATGCCGCGCTAGTTCAAAAAGTACACATGAATTTGTGGAGGCAGGATGCAATCCGATCACCGGCTGGGAACATTTGAGGAAATAATCGCCAACAGTGACGACGCGGTCACGGCTATCGCTGTCGCGCTGCGGCGGCTGATCGATGAACTCGATCCCGACAGCGTTGAAGTGCCGAGTCCCGGCGATAGGGCGTCGTCCTATGGCGTGGGGTCGAAGAAGATGAGCGAGGCCTACACCTACATCATGCCTTTGAAAGGCTACGTGAATCTCGGCTTTTATTACGGCTCATCGCTGGCCGACCCGCACAACTTGCTGGAAGGCACCGGCAAGAAGCTGCGCCATGTGAAAATTCGCGACCTGGCGGCCGTCTCCCGACCGGAGATTCGCGAATTGATCGAGGAGTCGATCCGCGAGCGCAAGCAGGCGCTCAAAAGATGATTCCTTCCCTTTGGTTGGCGTATCATTAGGTTCCGCGCAACCGAAAAGCTAGCAGTTTGCGCGAACTCATGAATCTCATGAATAAGGATGATTGGCATGACAAACTCATCGTTGATAGCAGTTTTTGAAGGCTGGGACGGTTACAATCAAAGCATTATCCACGCGATTGAGCCGTTGACGGCCGAAAAACTGGACTGGCGGCCGTCGCCACAGCACCGCCCGACCGGCGATCTGGTCCGCCACATCGCTCTAGGGCGGCTGGAGTGGTTTATGCGCATGGATGCGCCGGGCTGCCAGGCGCTGGCGGATCGAATCAGCGAATGGGAAGTAGACGAAGACGGCAACCGGCATATTGTGGAAT
>JAWOHK010000410.1:0-2549 GCA_046485205.1 Chloroflexota bacterium
TTCACTTGCGGTACTTCAATTTGACAATGGGGACATGTACTCATGAACTCTATTATCCCAATACCCGAAAAATTAGACACTCCCCGAGTTAGGTTGGGGCAGCGCATAAAAGAAACGACCGACCCCGGATGGGGCCGGCCGTTTCATGCCTATCTGGCTTGCAGGAGATTGGAATTTGTTATACGGACGCCAGATATCAGCCGGGATAATGAACCCGGCACAACCGCCGTCCTTCCAGTACATATCGACTACTGACGGACCAAGCCGTGCCGGGTTTTTCGGTGAACAGCAGGTTTAGCTGCCCTTGATGACGATCTCGTCGTCGTCGAAGGCGTTCGCCTTGGGAGCTATCTGGCCCTCCTGGGGCATAATCAGCGCCAGGATGAGATAGATGACCAGGCCGATACCATTCCAAAGGGTCAACAGAACGGCCAGCAGCCGCACAATCACCGGGTCAATGTTGAAGTAGTGGGCGACACCAGCGCAAACACCGAACAACATCTTGTTATCACTCGAACGAACCAAACGCTTTTCATTCATTTCGTATACCTCCGTAAAGACAATGACATCTTTCTGTAGGCTATACGCCGGAGGCTTTTGAAAGTTGCAACCTGGTTCGCGGACTGAATTAGGGTTGGGCGGGCAGGTTATTGAGATAGGCCTGATATGTTTCGCCCAGCTCGGTTAACTGCATTTGTTCTATATCAAACAGGTTGCCGGTGGTATAGACCGGATCATACAGGATAAACCAGAACCAGTACTGAACCAAGCGGCCGCCGTCTGCGGCGAGGCCATTCTCGCCGGTCGCCGTCTGTAAATAGTCGAAGGCATCACGCATGTACTGGCCGACGACCTCAATCGGAAAGCCGTAATCCGCTGGCATCAGAATGCCCATCTCTGTGATCGCCAGCGGCTTGTCGCTGTAGCCGTTGGCGGCCATCCAGTCCCGGAAGTTTGTGATGTGCTCCACAAACAAGTCGATCCGGGCGTGATCTTCGATCTCATACAGCAAACCCGTAGTTTCGGACATTCCCGGTGGGATGCCAATGCCCCAGCTATCTGCTTCCTCGCGCAGGGTGAAAGTATGGATGTGCCACATGTCGGCCGGCATCGGTTCACCGTATGTGGCCTGGTAATGAGCCAAAACGGTATCCAAATAGCGTAACCGGAGCGGGGTGGGCAGGGCAATTCCCCCGGCTACTACCTGGGCTGAGGGATCGCGCGCCTTGATAAAGGTATAGATGTCATGATATTGCTCGGCATACCTTTCGGCAGGGACATTGTCCTGCCATCGGACATCGGCCTCATTACCAACCAGCCAAAAGGAACCGGGGTGTTGTTCCAGCACAGCGGCAACCTCATCCCGTGCCCCCGGCCATTCGCTGCCCCTATTTTCCTGCCCGACGCGAACCATTTGCCACCAGGTGACATCGGGAACGTCCGGCAATTCCCCGCTCGCGCTCCAGAAAGCGTAATGGGCAAAGCGTATGCCGGCCGCCGCGCCGGAAAGCGCGTCTTCGAGCTGGCCTACCACGCCAAACCGGCTTAACGCCTGCTTTTCGCTTGCGGTGAGGGTCGGGATGATCGACGAGACCGGTTCGGGTGTCGGCGAATCGGTTAGCAGTTCCGGTACCGGTTCGGTGGCAATGGCTTCCGAGTTGCGCGTCGGTATCAGGGGTTCCGGCCTTAGGGTCGGCCCTAATGTCGATGTGTTTTCGATGCCCGCTGAGGGAAGTCCGGTCTGATCGCACGCGGTCAAACCAGCCAGGAAAAGCAAGAGTACAACACCAGGCAGGCGAAGACGATGGGGGATTGAATGCCTCATATCGTTGCTAGGCCACGAGGCGGACGATCATGAACCACATTTCATAACTCTCGTCCACCCCGCGGCTAGGAATGATTGGCGATCAATCAGCCAGGTCTTTAACATCTTCCGCGGCGACCGTCTCGACCGCTTCAACCGGGCGCGGCCGGCGGATGGCCACGCGGGTCGTCACCTGCCCGGCCAATTTGCGTGTGTCACCTACATTAAGCTGGTTGAACAAGAACTCGAATTGCTCCTGCAAAACCCCGCCGATTTCGGCCAATTTGGTTTCGTCCAGGTTCCACCAGCTGTCCTTGAAAGGACCGATAGCCCGTTTGCGAGCTGAATAGAGGGTCTGCTCGTCCGTCTTGCCCGGCTTCCACTCATCCTTGTGATGTTCGCGCAGGTAAGCATAAGCCTCCTCGACCAGATCCGTGGGCAAAGAGTCAAAGATGATATTCTGGAAATTGGTAGCCAGATGGATTTCGACGGTGCCGATTTCCGGGAACTTGTTGAACGCGCCCGGCGGCAGCGTCGAGGCCCCATGCTGCACGGCACCGCCCAGGCCGTAATCTTCACGAGCAACCCGGCTAAGATTACGCAGGGTGTCGAAATCGACCTTGACCTGTTCCAGGGTGCCGTCGGGCAGCACCACGCCGCCGTGACTGGTTCCGGTCTGAACAGAAATCTTGGAAATGCCGGCCATCCCTTTGCTCAACTCTCGCTGGTAACCCTGCATAAAGGC
>JAWOHK010000071.1:0-33723 GCA_046485205.1 Chloroflexota bacterium
GCGGCCAATACCGCTTCCCATCCATGGGCCGTCAAGGCGGCCGGGATGAACTGGCCGGGCAGGACCGATGTCGCGGCAATCGGATTCCACAAAATAAAGCCGGTGATGATCATCACCGCCGTCCCCCAGACAACCGCCCAGTACTCGAATTTCTCGCCGAAATTAAATTTGCGCATCTTGGGCGGATTGTCTTGCAGTCCCAGGTTATAGGCGACCGTGTCCCGCAGGTCGGCGGCGTCTTTCAGATCCGGCATCATGCGCATGCGCTCACGCCGAACAAACAGACGATAGGCCGAAGTCATCAGATGATAGATGGAACCCAGGATGAGGACGATGGCCGCCCAGCGATGGATGAGGCGAACGGCCTCGATGCCGCCCATGATCTCGATCAGCCCTTGTGACAGAGGCGAAAAGGGGAACATCTGGGGCAATCCGGTCAGGGCCAAAATGGTGAAAGACACCAGCAAGAGCATGTGCTCGATGCGAGCCATCAGTCGAAAACGCGGGTATTCTCCGCGTCCAATGGCCGCCTCTTCCCCATATTCTCGGTCTATTCGGTCGATACGATCATCCATAATGCGATTGCCTATCTCTTACGCGCCATGCGGTAAATGTCGGTCATGACCAAAAAGCCCAGAAATATCACGGTCGCCGGAATCACGATAGCATAAAACAGGTTGATCAGGAACATCAATGGGTTGTCTTGCAAGGACGGGCTGTGGTGGCCGGTCCAGGCGTCGGGGAAGTTCGTCGTCGCGTCCGGGTGACACTGTTGGCAGGTAACCAGCAGGTTTTCCTTGATGCCGGCATCCGGGTCGTCCGGATCCTTGATGTTGTGGACGCCGTGACAGTCATAGCAAACAGCCTTGTTCGTCGGTTGGTTCGGATCGTCGTGAGTAAAAATCGTCACCGTCGTGCCGTGAAAATCATCCACATAAGTGTTAAACACGTCGGTCGAGATATCATACTGGCTCATCATCTCCTCGTCGGCGTGGCAGGTGGCGCACAATTCGGGCGAGCGATTGCGGAACAGGGCTGTAGTGGGGTCGTCAATCCTATGAACGCCGTGACATTCAACACACGTCGGAACATCCGGGTTCTCCTCGCTGAGCAACGGCATCCCGTGCACACTCTCGGCGTATTCGTCGAAGATGGTGCTGTGGCATTGGCGACAGGTCTCGGCGATGCGGGAGCGCGGTTCATCCGGAACCGGCGTATAGTGCGCGCCGTGACAATCAACACAGACGGCCGCATCGAGGTTTCCTTCTGCCAGGGCCTCGGCATGGACGCTGTCCAGCTGCCCTAAATGCTGGGTCTCGTGGCACTCGGCGCAAAGTTGAGTTTTTTGGAGAGTGTATTCGCGGGCGCTAGTGGCGGTTACCGGTGGGTGGGGATAATTGTAATTGGTGTGACAGTCTGTACAGGCCAGCTCCTGCCAACTGTTATCCTGTCCGTGGACGGAATCGTGAAAACCCTGGCGATCGATCGAAATGGAGATGATGTCGCCGTTGGCTAATGTCATTGTCTGGCCGGGAGGGCCGTGGCAAGCCAGGCAGAAGTCGGTGTTGACTCGTTGCTGGGCAAACAACCCACCCTGGATTCGCTCGGTCAGGTCTGCAGGATCAACAAGTTCCACCCCGCTTTCCGTGTGACAGGCGACGCACGGTGCGGTGATCGTGCCAGCTATGTGCCATTGCGCAGCGCTTTGCACGGTGTGGGCCGTATGGCAGTCGGTGCAAACGACCGGGTTTTCTGATTCCTTCCCGGGATGAGCCGTCAGATGCGGGTCGTGGCAACGCTCGCACGTCTCCGACCGGGCGATCTCATAACTCCGCAGGTCGAATTCAGTGACCGGCGGATGGGGGAACTGGTACTCAGCAGGTGAATGGCAGCCGGTACATCCCACCGGAGGATCGGCCCACAGGCCGTGAACGGAATTAGCCACGAGCTCCGGGTCTACCTGAACCGGCAACGTTTCACCGGATGGGAAAGTGACCTCCGCGTCGGTATCGCTATGGCACTGAATACAGGCCTCGTCCCCTGGTGGGTGAACGAAAGGTTCACTCTGGGCGATAGGCAGGCTGCTAGTAGTCGCCGGCATTTCGCCGGCGGCAATCGCGATCCGGGGCGTAGCGGTTTCGCTTGCCCCGGCGATTTGCAGGCCAAACAAAGCCAATAGACCGGCAACGAGCGCCATCAGGGCTAGACCTGTTTTCCGTGTTCGCTGTCGATGACGATTTGGCAAAATTTATACCTTCGAATTAATATATCCGTATGGACGGACCAGACAGCAGGGTGCTGTCCGAATCCGCCTTTCCAATCACTAGTTAAGGCGCGCTTTCCGCCTCACCCTCGCCACTCTCCACCATGGGTTCAGACTCTGGGTCATGATATCCAACCGCGACAGCCTGAAGTTCTTCGTCTGTTAAAGCCGGGCCGATGCCGAGGCCACTATTGTGGCATTGCCGGCAGGCATAGTCCAGGCCGATCTGCGGTAAAACCGAGCCGTCATCGGCAAACTGGCCGATCTGTTGCGGGTTGATAACCACCTGATGAGTCGCCAGGTCGGCCTGGAAAGTGGTCAGGTCGGCTAAGGCAACCTGGATCAACTCCGGCATATGGCAGGCCACGCAGTCCACCCGAATTCGGGCATGGGCTTTTTCATTTTGGGCTTGCTCGTAGTGGCAACCGGCGCAGGTGGCCTGGAGGAACGGCTCGCTAGCCTCGCGTGGAGCGATGACCCCGGCGTGAGGATCGTGACAGTCCACACAGTCGATCAGAGCGTGTTTGCCGGGGAAGAGATCGCCATAGTGGATCGTATCGTGTTGGATGAAGCCGTCGGCGGCCACGACCTCGCCGGTCATATGACACGACCGGCAGTCTTGGGAATCACGCGAGATTTCGGGTTGAAAGGCGTAGGGATTGTTGACGTGCAGGCTGCTCGGACCATGACAGGCCTCGCACTGCACACCGGGCAGGGCAAAAGTGCCGATCATGCCGGCCAGGTTATCCTGATTACCCTGCGTGCTATAACCTGTAGTGTGGCAAGCGCCACAATCGTAAACCTGAGTCTCACCGGACTGGTAAGGAACAAAATCGCCTCCCGTTGCCAGATCAAGGTTCCGCAGATTGAATTGCGCGGCCTCGCCGGTGACAAGGAATCCATCCTGATTGACGAAGTGGGCTTTCCAATGATAGCCGCCGACGACATAGCTAATATCATCCCAAGTCATCTCTTCCGGCGGGTTTCGAACCTCACCAGAAGGGAGGAGGGGAGCCTGGCCGTCGATCACCGGCGTCAGAATCCAGGGGTGGCCGCTGGCCATGAACGTGTTGTAAGTGCTCTCATGGCATTCAGCGCAGGCTTCGGAGCCGACAAACGTCGGGGGTGTAAAGCTGACCCCATCCTGCCCGGCAGGGCCGCGCTCGCCGGCAACACCTGAGGGTCCGGTGGGTCCGGGTGGTCCTTGTGGTCCAGGCTCTCCGGGTGGACCTTGGGGGCCGGGGCGTCCGCCACAAGCGGAAATGGCTATAGCCAATAATAGAACGATTAAAACCCCGGCTAAGGGACGATATGCCATGATTGCCTCCGTTTCTCCCGCGAGACATGACAAAGCCTGTGCCTTGCCGATAATGAACTATTATATCGGGCCATCTAAGTATCGCTAGTGAAAAAAGTCATCAGACAAACGTGATCAATGCCTGCATATAGTCAACTTTGCTAAGATTCGGGAGTCCAAGTTCTTGTTTAACCTAAACAAGGTAACAAAAAAACAATCAAAACGCCGCAGCAGTTTCCTACTGCGGCGTTTATCTGTCCGCCCTTTTTTACGAGTTGCTCAACGGGAGGAGGAGGGTGCCATGGCGGCAGACACAGCGGTTTCAGCGGGCGCCCCCACCGCTTCTCCATGGGCTATCACATTGAGATGCCGGACCCCAAAGGTAACATCTTGCAGGCCGCTAAGACGTTCCCGGGTACCGTCAGGATCTCAAGTCGTGACGTCAAGGGATAATGAAAAATAAACTTCGATTCTAAAAGAGCTAGATTCCCGTTGGGGGTCGTTCACTTTGCCATTATCTGGTGGCCACCCCTACACGCAGTATAAAAGAGCTTGCTAAGCGATACTAGTGACAAATGTCACAATTTGTGCATGAGTTCTATATGACCAGTCGGTCCAGATCTTCCACAATCGGTCTGAATATTCGATTTGATACCCGATTTAGGATATAATTCGGCATGCAAAAACCCTCCAGACACCCTGTTGCATGAAGCGAGAAAACGCCGTTTTTACGGTTGCGTACACTTGTTAAATAACGCCAGTTGGCAGCAGGCGCATCGGAATATTCTAATCACTGGCGGAGGTTCAATTTGGATATTGGGACAGTAAACAGCATAGATATTAACCAGGAGATGCGCAGTTCGTATCTCGACTACGCGATGAGCGTGATCGTGGCCCGCGCGTTGCCTGATGCCCGCGACGGCCTGAAGCCGGTTCACCGTCGCATTTTGTACGCCATGTATGATATGGGCTTGCGGCCCAACCAACCCCACCGCAAGAGCGCCCGCCTCGTAGGTGAAGTATTAGGTAAATATCATCCCCACGGCGATAGCTCGGTTTATGACGCCATGGTACGGATGGCCCAGCCTTTTTCCATGCGTTATCCCCTGGTTGACGGCCAGGGCAATTTCGGCAGCGTCGACGGCGACAGCCCGGCGGCCATGCGATACACCGAATCGCGTCTGGCACCGATTGCAATGGAACTGTTGGAAGATCTCGACAAAAATACGGTTGATTTCACCGCCAACTTCGATGATATGCTGGAAGAGCCGGAGCTGTTGCCGGCGCGATTGCCCAACCTGCTGCTCAACGGTTCGTCAGGTATCGCCGTCGGTATGGCTACCAACATCCCACCCCACAACTTGGCCGAATTATGCGATGCCATTATCTATTTGATCGATCGCCAGGATGACGCCGACAATGTGACGCTCGATGACCTGATGGACTTTGTTAAAGGGCCGGATTTTCCCACCGGCGGCGTGATCGTTGGCACCGAAGGTATTCGCAACGCCTATGCCACCGGCCGCGGACGGATCATCGTCCGCGGGGTGGCGGCCATTGAGCCAAATCCGCGGATGTCAGGCCGGATGCAGATCAATATCAGCGAACTGCCGTTCATGGTCAATAAGGCGCTGCTCATCGAGCGCATGGCCGAGCTGGTTAACAAAGGTGTTCTCGATGATATTTCCGACCTGCGCGACTCGTCTGATCGCAACGGTATTTCGATCGTCGTCGAACTCAAGCGCCACACCCAGCCGCTCAAGGTGCTGAACCAGTTGTTCAAGTATACCGCGCTGCAATCGACTTTCGGCGTGCAATTGCTGGCTCTGGTCGACCGCCAACCACGGCTTTTGTCGCTCAAACGGGCATTGCAGATCCACATCGATCATCGGGTCGAGGTGATCACCCGCCGTACGCAGTTTGAACTGGACAAGGCCGAGCGGCGGCAACACATCCTGGCCGGTTTGCTCATTGCTATCGCCAATCTGGACGAGGTCATCCGCACCATCCGCGAGGCAGCCGATGCCGATAAGGCCCGCATGCAGTTAATGGACCGCTTCACGTTAACTGAAATCCAGGCTACGGCCATTCTCGATATGCAATTGCGCCG
This sequence comes from Chloroflexota bacterium, assembly GCA_046485205.1. Classification (GTDB taxonomy): domain Bacteria; phylum Chloroflexota; class Anaerolineae; order Promineifilales; family Promineifilaceae; genus Promineifilum. Next base: position 5,671 of record JAWOHK010000071.1, read on the forward strand.
CCTGGCCGCACTGGAACGGCTGAAGATCGAAGAAGAATACCGCGAGGTGACCGACCACATCGCCTATCTCAGGAGCCTGCTTGAGGATAAACAGCTGGTTCTGGGTCTAATCAAGGAAGATCTGGCTTACCTGAAAGAAAAGTACGTAAAGAACGCCGAGACCGGCGACCGGCGCACGCAGATCGTGCCCGGGATGGACGGCGATTTTGATATAGAGGACCTGATCCGCGATGAGGATGTTTTCATCTCCATCACCCGCCGCGGCTATATCAAGCGCACCCCGGTGACGGTCTATCGCCGGCAGGCACGCGGCGGCAAGGGGCTGATCGGCATGACCACCCGCGAAGAGGATGAACTGGAACACTTCTTCGTCGCCGGAACGTTGAACACGATCCTGCTCTTCACCGATCTAGGTAAAACCTACGCCACCAAAGCGTATGACATTCCTGAACTGGATCGAACGGCCAAAGGCGTTTCGCTAATGAACGTCTTGCCCCTCTCGCCGAATGAGAAGATCACCGCCGCTCTGCCGGTCAGTGATTTCAACGAGGCCGAATACTTGATCATGATCACCCGCAAGGGCCGGATTAAGCGGGTTGAGTTGGGTGCTTTTGCCAATGTTCGTTCAAACGGCCTGATCGCCATCAATCTCGATGCGGGGGATAGCCTGAGTTGGGTGAAAATGACGCAGGGGAACGAGGACATCATTCTGGTCAGCAAGCAGGGCAAGGGTATACGCTTCAATGAAGAAGCGGTGCGCTCGGTAGGCCGGACGGCGGCCGGCGTCAACGCCATGAGGCTGGATAGCTGGGACAGGCTGGCTGGAGCCGACGTGGCCACGGCCGGGGATGATTTACTGCTGATCACCGAGAAGGGCATTGGAAAACGTACCCCGCTGAATGAATACCGCCAGCAAGGACGTTACGGACAGGGGGTCAAGGTGATGAATTTGTCGCCGGAGCGAACGGGGGCCATCGTCGCCGCCCATGTCGTCTCGCCCAAGGACGAGGTGACCCTGATCTCCAGCGGTGGCATTCTGCTGCGTATGTCGGGAGCCGATATCTCCTGCCAGAGTCGATCTTCGATGGGTGTGCGGGTCATGGATGTACGCGGTGAAGATACGGTGGCCTCGGTGGCAGTCGTCCGCGCAAGGCAGATCGCCGCTGCAACGGAGACGCCTGTCGACGAAGCCAACGGCGAAATCACTCCGGCCCCCGAACAACCTGTCGCCACCACCTCATCAACAATGATCAGCAGCAACGGCCAAGAATAGGCTGATAAACGCCTGTGCTGACGATTCACCTGACCCATCCTTGAGATATCTGCCGAATCGGTAGAAGTCCCTGAAAGCAAAAGGGGCCGGCAAATGAGCCAGCCCCTTTTTGTTGGTGAGAGCCAGGAACGCCGAAACCTGACTCTCGTTAAAAGGAGGAGAAGAAGAAGAGATTTTTACCCTTCACTGACTATTCTACGACGAGTTGTGAACTACCGCTGTACGCCTGTTCTACGCGCGGGCTACGGAAAACCTACGCTTGTGATTCATTTCACAGTTACACTTCAAATCGCACGGGTGGGATAATCTGCTCGGGACACTTTGCCAATTTACGGACCCCTGATCATCAATTGTTTTGTCCTGTACGTGCCTCGGTTTCATACCGCAAACAATATCGATCTCGCCCTACTCCACCTGCACTTTCCGAGCAGTGGGCATATACTCCTGGAGTGATGGCGGATTCTTCTGCATTGTCATGGTGTAACTCCGGCCGCCAATGGTCTCATGAGTAAAATCCTTCTTCTTAAGTCGCCAGCCTCCGGTCACGTCGACCTCTCTCTGCCGGTAGTTGAAGAGTTGGTGCAGCGTGGCGAATTTTTATGTCCCGCCTGACTCGCTATCACGCGCTGGCCTTTATGGTGCTGGCCCTACTGGTCGCCGCTCTGCTGCGGTTCCCGGATCTGGCTACCATTCCCCCCGGCGTCCACTTCGACGAGGCCGCCTACGGCCTGAATGCCGGAGATATTGGCCTTCATGGCGCTCGGCCGATCTTCATCCCTGATTTCACCGGCCGGGAGGTTCTTTTTCCCTATCTGGCCGGTGGGATGGCCGTGGCCCTTGGCAACACGGTTTTCTCACTGCGGCTGACAGCGGCCTTCATCGGCCTGCTGACCATCGCCGCCACCTACTGGATGGGCCGGGAGATGCTGGCCGACCGGCGCATCGCCTTGCTGGCGGCGGCCTTGCTGGCCACCAGTTTCTGGCATGTACTCTTCAGCCACCTCGGCTTCCGTGCCGTCAGCCAGCCCCTGCTACAGGCACTCGCCCTGGCGGCCCTTTTTAGAGGGCTGCGCAGCGGCCGCTGGATGTGGCTGCGGCTGGCCGGTGTGTTTATTGGCCTGACCGCCTATACCTACCTGGCCTCGCGAGCCTTTCCGATTCTGCTGGCTCTCGGTCTGTTGCCGTTGGTACTGAATCGCGACGCCTACGTCACCCGCATTCGTCACTTGCTGGTCGTCATCCAGTTCGCCTTCATCACCTTCCTGCCGCTGCTGGCCTACTTCCTGACGTATCCCGAATCCTTCTGGGTGCGCATTGGTCAGGTTTCGCCGGGCACTGAGAGCCTGACCCTGACCGAAAGCCTGCTGATGTCATTAGGCATGTTTTTCCTGTCCGGTGATCCGTATTTGCGTTTTAACCTACCGGGGCGGCCGCTGTTCGACTTCGTCACCGGTAGTCTGTTACTGGTTGGCTGGCTGGTTTGTCTTCTGCGCTACCGGCGCTTTCCATACGATTGGCAACGGGCGGCCGTGCTGCTGCTCTTGCTGGCCCCTTTAGTCATGCTCCTGCCCACAGCCCTGGCCGTCAACGAGATCGTCCCCAGCAACCTGAGGGCCATCGGTCTCATCCCGTTCGTCTTCTTTCTGCCGCCTATCGGTCTCATCACCCTGTTGCGCGACGTCGAGCGACGCTTTCCGCGATTCAATTTGACCTACGCGGTGCAGGTCGGCCTGCTGTTCATCTTGCTGGTGGGTGGGCTCCGCGTTCACGACCTGTACTATCGAGAATGGGCGACCCAAACTGAACTTCTCTACATCAGTGACGGCGATCTGACCGCTGCGGCGAAATATATCGATGAGACTTTGGCCGCCCTTCCGCCAGATGAATATCCCACGGTTTACGTCGCCGCACCTCACTACCGCCACCCGACGCTCGCGTTCTTGAGCCAAAATTACGACCGCCTCAAGTGGCTGCCGGGCAGCCGGGCGCTGGTCTTCCCGCCGGATGGCGAGGCGCTTTATATCTACCCTTATAATTCCCCGGCTCCGGAATGGGCTGTCCCTTACCTCGAAACAGGCGATCCGCCTGAAGTTTTCACGAACGCTGAAGGCGAACTCCTGTTCACTGTTTATAGCTTGCACCAGGTGCCTGTCCTGCCAATCCCGCCTAACGACAGCGGCAATTTCGCCAATCTCATTCATCTGGATCACATTGAGCCGGGGACGGCCGCGGCGGGAGAGATGTTGCCGGTGATGTTGACCTGGACCGTATTAAACGCCCTGCCGGAAGATGGCCAGGCAACCGCGGTCTTCGTCCATTTGGAAGATCAGACCAGCTACCGCTGGAGCCAGGTTGAGCAGGACGCTTATCCGGCCGAGCAATGGACGGCGGGTGAGATTATCGTGGAAAGGATCGACCTGCCGTTGCCGCCGGGGATGCCGCCGGGCGAGGACGGTCTTTACCGGACCCGCACCGGCCGCTTTACTCCTATCACCGGCGAGCGTTGGCCGCTTGTTGACGAGGCGGGACATTTCGCCGGCCACTCCGTCGTCAACGAGGACATCTCCATCATCGCCGGGCCGCCGCCTGACCCGCTACCCACCGAGCCGGTGACGATCAACGAGACGGTTACGGCCGGTCTAACCCTCCTCGGCACCGACCAACCTGAGCGGGCGGCGACAACGGGCGAACCGACCGGATTGGCGCTCTGGTGGCTGGCCGAACGACAATTGCCCTCCCTGTCGCTACACCTGTCGCTAACCAACGAGGCGGGACAATCATTTCCTGTCAGCCAGGGGCTACCGGTGTACGACACCTATCCCTTTGACCAATGGCCCGCACCATCATTTGTTATCGACCGGCACCAATTCCGCGTTCCCGAGGACCTGCCGGGCGGCGCGTACATTTACCGTCTGGAAGTGCAGGATGGGCAAGACCAAACGATCTACGGGACCGACCTTGGGTCATTGCTCATTACCCAAACAGAAAGAGTTTTTGATTTGCCGCCGTTCGATTTCCCTGTTGGAGCCTCATTCGGCGAAGAGATCGCCCTGCCCGGCTACAACCTGACCACCTCATTTGGGTTGCGCAGCCTGGAGCTAATCTGGCAAGCGGTGACACAGCCCGCGGCCGACTACACGGTCTTCGTCCATGTGCTGAATACGAATGGCACTTGTTGCGCCTGGCAATCAGATGCCATGCCGCGGGGCGGTAGTTACCCGACCACGCGCTGGCTGCCCGGCGAGGTGATCATCGACCCGTATGAAATCATCCTGCCCGACGATCTGCCGCCGGGTGAATATCCAATTGATGTCGGCCTGTATCTGGCCGAGACTGGGCAGCGGCTGGCGGTCACAAACGGAATGGCGGGGCAAGATTCCGTCCGGCTGCAGCCATTGGTTAGACCTTGAGCGATCCCTTCAGCCTCTCAGGATGGCATTCATCTTCGAATCAAAACCCCTGAATTCTTCGCTGGTCAAGACCCTCTTTCGGATGCGAACCGATGAGACTTTAGTCCAATACCTTCAGCACCGCCGTGGTGGCGCTTGATTGTTGGCCGGCAAGAGAAGATTAGGCCGGCTTGTCAACCAGTCCATAACCACCTACCGGCTTCGTCTCAAACCGTTCGCCAAATCCGGCGATTAACAGCCGGCCGCGGCTGATCGCTGCCTGGACTGATGGCAGCGATAGTGATGCCTGATGGCTTGCCTGATCAACCCACACTTCGGTGACCCAGATGGCGTCGTCATCGGCCGGTTCCAAGGCCACGATATAACTGAGACAGCCCGGCATACCGGCAACACCATCGAGCAGGATGGCGATAAACTCGTCGCGCCGGCCGGGAACAGACCTTATTTTGCCGATTAGACCATACATTTCAACCGCTTCCTTCGTGTCGCTAGACCAGCACCTGCCGCCCCGGCCCACGAGAACACTATCGGGAAAAACGCGCAACCACAATCTGCCGATCTTGGATCGTGTTCTTATTTCTCAACCCTACACTGAATCTAACCTTGCACCAAACCCCATTTCGAAGAGGCGTTGAATGAATTCTTTGTTTTGATCAGCCGGCATAACTGCTTCTCCATGAAAACCTCAATCGGGATTTTTGGAATGAACACAATCTTCCCAGAACTCGAAGTAACTCTATCGGGTTTTGAGGACAAATGGTAAGCGTTGGGCCACCAAATCCTCACGAGTCTTTCCCAGAAGGCTTAAACCTCGTTTTTCCGCCTGGCGAAAATACAGGTTGTCGGCAGTGTTACAGAAATTGCAGGCAGCGACGATAAATTCCGGGTTATCTCTATCGGGATGACCTTTTGGAAGCAGGTGATCCCAGGATAAGGCTAGCCAATTGTCAAATGACCTAGTTCCATCGAGTCCGCAATATTGGCACTTGAAATGATCCCGTTTTAGTATTTCAAAAGCATATCCACGTAGGGAGTCGACGTGTTTCATCGCCAGAACCTCAGGCAAACAAGCTTATCCAAATGAGTCAACCCCTAGATTTTTTTATCTGATATCCATCACGCCGGGGAATAGCCCATCTAACCTGCCACTTTCCACTTGCTACTTTCCCCTCTCAAACGTCCGCTTATATATCTCCACATAACTATCATAGGTCAAATCCCGCGGGTTGCCGATCGTCTGCGGATCTTCGAAGGCGATGCGCGCCAGCATGGGGATCTCGCTCTCGTCAAAGCCCATCTCCTGCAACGTCGGGATGTCTACGTCCTCGATCAGCCGATTCACCGCCTCGCAAGCCTTCTCGGCCGCGGCCCAAACACTCAAGCCGCGAATGTCCTCACCCAATGCCTGGGCGATGCGGGCGAACTTCTGCGGCTCGCCGATATAGTTGAACTCCATCACCGGGCCGAGCACGCGCGCCGTCAACGCGCCATGGGGTACATCGTGTACGCCGCCGGCTGACTGGCTCATGGCGTGGGCCGCCCCGGCGCTCTCCTTGCCGTAGGCCATGCCGCCCAACATGGCGGCCATGCTCATCTTGTAACGCGCCTCCACGTTGCCCCCCTGAGCATAGGCCACGCGCAGGTACTGCCCGACATACTCCATCGCCAGCAGCGCCACCGAATCGGCGAACGGCTGGGCATAGGCGCAAGTGTAGCATTCAATGGCATGAGCCAGTGCGTCCATGCCGGTAGCCGCCGTCACCGGGGCGGGCAGACCGACCGTCAACAGCGGGTCGATCAGCGCCACCCACGCGCCAATGTCGGCTGTGCCGCCGACGTTGAACTTGATCTTGCGATCGGGATCGGTGATGACCGACCACAACGTCACTTCGCTGCCGGTTCCGGCGGTGGTCGGCACGCAAATGGTCGGGGGAATTCGTCTGGTAATGGGCTGTGGGTCGGCCCACTCATAATCGCGGATTGACCCGCCGTTAGCAGCCACGACGCCGATGGCTTTGGCCGTGTCCATGGCGCTGCCGCCGCCGAGGCCGATCAGACCGTCGCAGCCCTCGCCGGTGTAAACGGCCGCGCCTTCATCGACCAGAGCGATAGGCGGGTTTGGCACTACGCTGTCAAAGACGACATAGTCCACGTTACCGGCTTGCAGGGGCGCGGCTGCCTGCTCCAACAAGCCGGCACGGACACAGCCGGGGTCGGTGACTAACAAGGGCCGTTTAATGCCCAGAGATTTGACTTCATCGGCCAGGGCGTTGATGGCTCCCAGGCCGTGTTTCATGACAGTTGGAACTTCGAAGGTGCGGATCTGAGACATGGAGTACCTTTTATAGCGGCTAAGATTAAAACAGGATAATGCGTGGGGTGAATTGTATCGAAGGGATGGCGATCGACCACCTTATGACCCCACAAAGCGGAAGGCCCAATCTATAGGCGGTAATGAATCGCTTCCCGTAGCCCCTGTTAATAAGATTTGTGAGCGCGCAGGGTTTAGAGTAGCATCACTGCGCTTAAGGAGCGACGATTGAAGAAAAACGAACGGGACGGGCTGCATTTTTTCCACTTAGGGTCCATACCGGAAAACGGCGTGGTCCGCCACGCGATCTATTCGCGGTTGGGCGGCATCAGTCCGGCGCCTTACGCTTCCCTGAATCTCAGCATGTCGGTACCTGACGAGGGCGAGCGGGTTTACGCCAACCGGCGGCTGGTTTATGGGCAATACGGCCGGGACACCGCCTCGGTCGTTCATGCCCACCTGGTGCACGGAGCCGCTGTGGCCCGGGTGACGCAGGCCGACAATGGCACCTGGCTGAAACACGTGGACGGTTTGATCACCGACGAACCCGGCTGCGTGCTAACCATGAATTTTGCTGATTGCGCGCCGATCTTGATCTATGACCCGCGACATCGGGCCATCGGTCTGGGCCACGCCGGCTGGCGAGGGGCAGTGGTCGATCAGCCGGGGTCACTGGTTCGGGCGATGGGCGAACAATTTGGCAGTCGCCCGGCCGATCTGGTAGCCGCCGTGGGTCCCTGTATCGGGCCATGTTGCTATGAGGTTGGTCCGGAAGTGATTGACGCTGTGCGGGGTTCGTTTGCCGAGCCGGATCATTTGCTCCGGCAAAACGGCGGCGCGCGGTCGCACTTTGATTTACCCGAAGCCAACCGCCACAATCTGGCCGCCGCCGGTGTGACCCAGGTTGAATTATCTGGCTATTGCACCGCCTGCCGCACGGACCTGTTCTTCTCCCATCGCGCCGAGAAAGGTCAGACCGGGCGATTTGGCGTACTCTTTGCACTGGAAAACTAACCGGCAGTCAACGACCGGGCAGACATGAGCACCGGGGCTCCGGCAATCGATAGGTAGGACGGCAGGAAAAACATATGGCTGAACAAACGAAAAGACAACAACGAATCCTGGCCGTAGATGACAATGCCTATACCTTACGGCTGATTGAATTCACCTTGCGTGATGCCGGTTTCCAGGTGGTCACCGCCATTTCCGGCGAAGCGGCCTTAAACCAGATCGAAACCGTCGGTTTGCCCGACCTGGCCGTCGTCGACCTGCACATGCCAGGCATCAGCGGCTTCGAATTCGCCCACCGGGTGCACCAGTACAGCGATTTGCCGATTGTCATGCTGACGGCCGTTAACCATGAGGAGACCATTGTTGAGGGCTTGGAAGAACACGCCGAAGATTACATCATCAAACCCTTCAGCCCCGGAGAGCTTGTAGCCCGTGTCAAGCGGGTTCTGAGGCGCATGGGTGAGTTTGCCTGTGATCTCGAACCTCGAACGCGCATTGACGACAGACTCCTCATCGATTTTCCTAATCGGCTCGCCATTGTAGAAGGTGAACAAGAAGTGCTCACGCCTACGGAGACCAAGCTGCTCTATATTCTCATGCGACGCGCGGGCAAGACTGTGCCAACCGATTACATCTTACGACGCTTGTGGCCGTTGGAACCTGTCTTTGAAGATCGACTCCACGTTCATCTCCACCGCCTGCGGCGAAAAATCGAGGACAAGAAAGATAAGTCCCGTCCCCGGTATATCATTTCGGAACGGGGCGCCGGTTATAGCTTTATCGCACTTCCGGTCGTTGTGCCTTCCGATTAAATCATGCCCTGTTCGCTCAATGAGGTCCGGTCGGCGCTGGCGTTACCCGACTTCGACGGCTTCGCCGCCCAGCGTCGCATGGCCCCGTCGACGCGGCCGGTGGGGCGATTCGAATCCAGATCCGGCGGCCCGCGTTTGGGTGGTGTGCTCCTGCTGCTTTATTGCGCCGATGACGAGGTGACGTTGGTCCTGACCCGCCGGCCAAACTACGATGGCGTACACTCCGGCCAGGTGTCATGCCCCGGCGGGAGCCATGAACCGCCCGAAGATCTGGAGATGACCGCTCTGCGTGAGACCCAGGAAGAGATCGGCGTCGATCCGGCTGACGTGGTCATTCTGGGACAGTTGACCTCTCTCTATATTCCACCCTCTGATTTTGAGGTCCATCCCTTTGTCGGTTTCTTCAGCGATGGCCGGCCGGTGTTCGCGCCCGATCCCTATGAAGTGGCCGCGATCATCGAAGTCCCGCTGCGTGTGCTGCTGGATACCCATACACGGGCGGAAGAACCCTGGGATCTGCGCGGGATGGAAGTGACGGTGCCCTTTTTCCGGATTGGCGAGCACAAGGTGTGGGGCGCGACGGCGATGATTCTCAGCGAACTGGTGGAACGGGTTAGATATGTGCGCTTGGTAACATACTGACTAAGCTCTTATTACCTTCTCGATCTACAAACTCGCCTAAACTCATAGCCTTCATCCTACATCCGTCCGGCCTTTCTTAGCGGGAGCCAAGCCATAAGCGAGATCATTTTCACATGGGAGAATTATCCCCACCCTGTCGACATTCCTCTCTCACTAATTTTTCCACTGACCAAATTACAAGCTACTATTCCAGGACCTAATCACTGCCTAAAATCACCCCAAAAGGTGACATTTGACACATGACAAGAGGTGCATTTATTTATTACATTCGAAGATAGCCCTACCAGGTTCAAGGACTTAGTAGGAGCAGTTCTGGGGGCCTTATCCGTAATCGTTAACCTGCCAGGTTTTGTTTGAACCGCAGAGACAGGCGGAAATGGATCCCTCAAAACGTTCTTGCTGCCGAAGCAACCGGACCTTACCGAAGTGTGGCTGCAGGTAAGGAGTGGAGCCAATCATCAGCCAAATCCAATCGAGGGGATTCACAATGAAACGCATCCAGTTGATAGGGGGAATGGCGTTATTATGCGCCGTCCTGGTTGTTGTCAGTGCCGGCGCGGCCGGTCACCTCACCGATAACGAAGAGCTGGGCAAGGCGATTTTTTTCGACGAAAGTTTGTCGATCGGCCAAAACCAGTCGTGCGCTTCCTGCCACGTTCCCGAGTGGGGCTGGACGGGACCTGATTCAAGCATCAATGCTCATGGAGCTGTGTATGAAGGTTCGATTGCCGGCCGCTTCGGCGATCGTAAACCTCCTGCATCCGCTTACGCGACGTTGAGTCCGATTTTTTATATGGATAAGAATGGCCTCTTTGTAGGCGGAAATTTCTGGGACGGACGAGCAACAGGTTGGAAGCTGGGCAACCCGGCCGCCGACCAAGCCCAAGGGCCGTTTTTGAATCCGGTGGAACAAGCCCTTCCGGACTCAGCCTGCGTCGTCTATCGTGTTTGTGAAGCCGACTATCCTGTTTCATTTGAGTCTGTTTGGGGTGCGGGGGCGTGCGATATTGAGTGGCCGGATGACATCGATGTCCAATGTGGTTTAGAGGACGGTTATGTTGGATTACCGAATGAAGACCGGACTCAGTCGGACAAGCTATATGACATGATAGCGTTGTCCATCGCTGCCTATGAAGGCTCACCGGAGGTCAACGCCTTTTCCTCCAAACATGACAAGACATTTACCGGGAAAGTCAAGTTGACCAAGGAAGAGCAGCGCGGCTACGCTTTATTCCGAGGCAAAGGACTGTGTCATCGCTGCCACACCGGTAACGGACAGTATGCCCTCTTCACTGATTTCACCTTCGACAACTTGGGCGTTCCAAAGAATCCTGAAAACCCAGTCTATGACGTGAACCCGAATTTTGTCGATCCTGGATTAGGAGGGTTCTTAAAGAGTATGAGCTATGCCCCGGCCATCTATGAAGCAGAGTGGGGAAAGCATAAAGTTCCTACCCTACGCAATGTCGACCTGCGACCGAATTCCGATGATATCAAAGCCTTCGGCCACAATGGCTTCTTCAAATCGCTGGAGGGTATCGTCCATTTCTACAACACCCGTGACGTAAAACCGGTTTGTCCCGGAGATTACACCGAGGAGCAAGCACTGGCAGCTGATTGCTGGCCCGCGCCGGAAGTGCCCATGAACGTCAACACCGATGAACTGGGCGATCTCGGCTTGTCCCCGGCCGAAGAACAGGCCATCGTCGCTTTCCTGAAAACTTTGAACGACGGCTATCAACCCTAATCGCTACTTCTAAATTCGAACCTGACAGATGGGTCAGCCATCTGTCAGGTTCGCCTCGCTTTCTTAGAATTGTCCAACTTTTGTCAACATTTCACTTGATCTATGGCTTCCGGCGGACTATACTCCCCGCACGAGGCGCATATTGATTATGGTGAAAAATAATGTTATCCAGGCGACGCCTGAGTTAGTCCCGAGCGACAACCGTGTAGAGACAAGTGAATCAGCCCAGACCCGCTCCGTTGTCGAGCTTGAGGGCCTGCACAAGGTCTTCACCGAAGGCGGCCGCGAGCGCGTTGTTCTGGATCATTTAGACTTGACTTTCAACCGGGGCGAATTCGTCGTCCTGCTCGGCCACAGCGGTAGCGGCAAGAGTACGATGCTTAACCTGATCAGCGGCATCGACCGGCCCACTGCCGGCCATGTGGTCATTCAGGGCGCGCCCATCACCCGGCTCAACGAACGGGAGCGCACCCTTTTTCGACGCGACCATATTGGTTTCATCTTCCAGTTCTTCAATCTCATCCCGACCCTGACTGTGTTGGAAAATGTCACCCTCCCCCGCGAACTGGCCGGATACGATCGCCGCGAGATCGAAGACACGGCGATGAGCCTGCTCGATCGTGTGGGGTTGGCTGATCGACGCGACACTTACCCCGACAACCTCTCCGGCGGCGAGCAGCAGCGAGTAGCCATTGCCCGGGCCCTGGTCCATGACCCCCTCCTGGTGTTGGCCGACGAGCCGACCGGCAACCTCGACGACGCCACCGGCGAGCGGGTGCTGGCTTTGCTGCTGGAGCTGACCCGCGACGCGGGCCGGACCCTGATCATGGCGACCCACAACCCCGCAATCGCTCCACGTGCCGACCGGGTCCTCGAACTCCATGACGGGCGGTTGGTGGAGGAAAGGCGGTGAACAGGTTGCGGTATTCAATAGAACGGAATCCGGTCAGGAGTCAGCTGGCTGGAAGCCGGAATTAAGTACTGCACAACGAACATCGATACCCAACCATGACTACCAGCAACGCTCCTCTCTATCGTCTCGCCTGGCGACGCCTGCGCCGGCGGCCGCTCCAGTACATCCTGTTTATCCTGGGTGTAGCAATTGGGGTGGCCCTTATGGTTTCCATCGATCTGGCTAACGGATCAGCCCGCCGCGCCTTTGCCCTGTCGACGGACGCCGTTACCGGCAAGACAACCCATCGCATTATCGGCGGCCCGACAGGGCTGGACGAAGCCCTCTACCGGCGAATCCGGGCCGAGGCCGGTTTTTCACCTGCCGCACCGGTCGTGGAAGGCTACGTCGCCGTGCCGGCATTAAGCGACCAGCCGTTGCGATTGATCGGCATCGATCCCTTCGCCGAGCCACCTTTCCGAAGCTATTTCGCTCCGTCCGGTGAAGAGTCCGGGTTGAGCCTCGATGGATTGACGACATTTCTAACCGAGCCCAATGCTGTTGTTGTCGCTCGCGAGATGGCCGATGCCGCCGGGTTGAATTTGGGCGATACGGTTACGATCGATATCAGCGGCCGGCTCTACCGGGCGAGCGTCGTGGGACTGTTGCAAGCGGACGATGACGTCACTCGTCGCGCCCTGGCCGGCATCATCTTCACCGACATCGCTTCAGCGCAAGACATGCTGGCCCTGTCCGGCCGGTTGAGCCATATCGACCTGATCGCCGACAGCGACGCGGAACTGGCTCCGGTGGTCGCTCTGCTGCCACCGGACGTTACGCTGGAGACCGCCGCCGCCCGCCAGAACGCCGTGCAACAAATGTCGGCCGCCTTCGAGTTGAACCTGATGGCCCTCAGCCTGCTGGCCCTGGTTATCGGCATGTTTCTCATCTATAACACGGTCACCTTCAGCGTCGTCCAGCGACGGCCGCTATTCGGTATCCTGCGCTGTCTGGGCGTCACCGGCGGGCAGCTATTCCGGCTGATCATGGGCGAGGCGATTCTGTTGAGTCTGGTCGGCTCAGTATTGGGGATTGGGCTGGGAATCTTACTCGGCCGCAGTGTCGTCGGGCTGATTACCCAGACCATTAACGATTTTTACTTCACAGTCAATGTCACCGGGGTCACTGTACCGACTTCAACGATTGTCCGCGGTCTGGCCACCGGCGTTGGTGCGGCCATTCTGGCGGCATTGGTACCAGCCATCGAAGCGGCCCGCACGGAGCCGCAAAGCACGCTTCGCCGCTCAACGCTGGAAAGCCGCGTCCGCCGCCTGTTGCCGTGGCTGGTCGTGGCCTGGATGATACTGACCACCATCGGCATTGGCCTTTTAGCGCTCCGCAGCGGCGGGCTGGTCACTGCCTTCAGCGGCTTGTTTGCCGTGCTTATCGCCGCCGCCCTGCTGGCCCCGCCAGTTACTGTCCTCCTGATGAAGTTGGTGTCCCCGGTCACCGGCCGGTTACTGGGCGTTCTCGGCCGCCTAGCCCCGCGCGACATCATTCGCTCGCTCAGCCGGACGTCAATCGCCATCGCCGCGCTGATGACGGCCGTCTCCGTCATCGTTGGTGTGTCGATCATGGTCGGATCGTTTCGCGGTACGGTTATCCAATGGCTCGACCAGACCCTTCAAGCCGACATCTACATTTCGCCACCAACGGTGACAGCCAACCGCGTCGCCGGGTCGCTGGATCCGGCTATCGTCACCGCGGTCAAAGCCTGGCCAGGTGTGGAACGGGCCGTAACATCTCATGCCGTTCAGATCGAGTTGCCGGACTTCGGCCGGCTGGTTCAGCTCGTAGCCGTTGATGGCGACGTCTCCGCTGGCAATCGGCCTTACGCCTGGGTGCGTGATGGACTGGCTGATCCATGGTCAACACTGGAAACGGGCGAGGGTGTCATTATCTCTGAGGCGCTGGTGTTGAAAGAAAGCTTGCCCATTCCACCGCCGCCGATCACCCTGCCCACCGCCGGCGGCCCGCAAGCTTTTCCGGTTCTGGCCGTCTTCTATGATTACGCCAGCGATCAAGGCACGGTCTTCATCGATAATGATCTTTATCAGGACCTATGGGATGACCCGGCCGTCTCGGCCATCGGCCTGTTCGTCGCGCCGGGTCAATCCACGGAGGCTGTCATCGCCGAGATTCAGGCCGCCTTCACCGGGCGGCAGGATGTGCTCATCCAGTCTAACGAAGCGTTGCGACGCGGGTCGCTGGAAATCTTCGACCGGACGTTTGCCATCACCTCGGCCTTGCGCTTGCTGGCGATCATCGTGGCTTTCATCGGCGTACTCAGCGCGCTCATGAGCCTGCAACTGGAGCGGGCGCGCGAATTGGGCACACTGCGGGCCACGGGAATGACCCGGCCGCAATTGTGGGTCATGACGTTATTGCAAACCGGATTGATGGGCCTGGTGGCCGGGCTGCTGGCCTTGCCGGTTGGCTATGCCCTGGCCTGGATCCTGGTGTATGTCATCAATGTGCGCTCCTTCGGCTGGACGCTACAGATGGAATTGCAACCGGAATATTTTATACAGGCATTGGCCGTGGCCGTCATCGCCGCGCTGCTGGCCGGCATCTATCCGTCGCTTCGCGTCGGCAATATGGAGATCGCCGGCGCGCTTCGGGAGGAATAGAGAGAAGGATAGAACGTTGATGACGCAGATTTCAACGCTGATGAACTCGGAACAAGATATCCAGTTTTTTCAGTGATGATTTGTGAGCACCAGCGACATTTGTGTTCTAGATTCGGATTAAGCAAGTCATTATGAAGCGTATTGGGTTTGTCCTGATTGGGATCATTATCATAGTTGTCGCACTGCTGGTCGGGCGACCGTTGCTGGCCGGGCGAGAGGATCAACCGTTGCAAGCCTCGCTGGAGTCATTGCCGATTGTGGAATCGAGCGCCGGCTTTGCCCAGGCAACGGAACCCGGCGCGATCGAGTTCCCGCGTGATCTGGGAGCCCACGACGATTACCAGACCGAGTGGTGGTATTACACCGGCAATCTGGCCACGGCCGACGGGCGGCCGTTCGGCTTCCAGTTCACGATATTTCGCCGGGCGCTGTCGCCGGAAGAGCCGGTCGGCGGGTCTGATTGGCGCACAAATCAAATCTATTTGGCTCATTTCACCGTTTCCGACATAGCGGCCGGACAATTCTATCCGGCCGAACGCTTCAGCCGCGGCGCGGTAGGGCTGGCTGGGGCCCAGGCCCAACCTTACCGCGTCTGGCTGGAGGACTGGTCGGTTGAGGAAATTGCCCCCGGGCAGGTGCGGCTGCGAGCGCAAACAGACGAGGCGGCCCTCGATTTGATACTGACCGAAACACTTCCACCCGTGCTACACGGCAACGATGGCCTCAGTCCCAAGGGGCCGGAGCCGGGGAACGCTTCTTACTATTACTCAATCGTGCAACAACAGGCGGCGGGAACCGTCACCACCGCTGGTCAGACGGTTGAGGTGACCGGCCAGGCTTGGAAAGACCACGAATGGAGCACCAGTGCCCTGAGCGAGGGAGCCATCGGCTGGGATTGGGTGTCACTGCAACTCGATAACGGCGGGGCATTGATGCTATTCGAGATTCGCCGTGCCGACGGTACCCTGGAAGCCACCTCGGCCGGCAGCTACATCACTCCGGCAGGCGAGGTGCGGCACCTGGCGCTGGGCGACTGGACGATGGAAGTGACCGACACATGGACCAGCCCGACCAGCGGCGCGGAGTACCCGGCCGGATGGCGCATCAGCGTCCCGTCCATCGACCTGGAATTGACCGGACGGCCGAAAATGGCTAACCAGGAACTGAATGTCTCGACGGTTTATTGGGAGGGTGCGGTTGATTTTGAGGGGACGCTCGACGATTCGCCGGTGGCGGCAGAAGGTTACATCGAGCTCACCGGCTATGCCGGGTCGATGGAAGGGCGGTTGTAATTCCTGGGTAATACCCATTTTGCGGCCAGCGACCGATCGCAAAACTCGTCTTCTATCTGCTTAATTTTATCGTTCGTCAAGTGAGGAATCACGCGCGGTTGAGGAGCAAAATCTGGCGGGCGGTTTTACGATGCCGCAGAGCCGTAAAAAGAATACTGAAGCCCTACCTAGCCGACGGCCGGGTTTTTCAGAAGCTCTGACAAGTCTTGGGCCACTTCAACCAGTGAGGGATAAACGTGATAAGCGCAGGTAAAGTTTCCACCGGCGGTGAACTCCGCCGGCACGGCAATCACGCGCATACCGGCCGTCGCCGCGGCGGCGCAACCGGTCGCAGAGTCTTCAAGCGCAAGGCAAGCCTCGGGCGACACACCCAGGCGCTCGGCTGCCAGCAGGAAGATATCTGGCGCGGGCTTGCCGTGTTTCACTTCGTCGCCGCAGGCCAGAGCCTGATAGCGGCCATCAACCCCTAATTTACCCAATACGATCTCGGCCACTGCTCGGGGAGTTGAGGTAGCCACAGCCCAGGGAATATTTTCCCTGTCCAGGCGATCCAGCAGAAACCACAGGCCAGGCATGGCTGGCACGCTGCCATCCAGGCTGGACAGATATTCGGCCGTCTTGCGCTCGACCAATTCATCAGGGGACAAGGGTATGGGAAGTTCTTCCAACACCATTTGAGCGCTTTCAACGGTGCGACGGCCGAGCATGCGATTGAAAAGCTCATCGCTCATTGTCACCCCGAAATCCGCGGTGACGCGCTCCCAGGATCGGCGGGCCAGCGGCTCGGTGTCGACCATCAGGCCGTCCATATCAAACAGAACAGCGGTTCGAATCATAGTTCAATATACTTCACAGGGCTTAGTAAGTGGGAAGCTCTAACCGGCTACAGTTCCAACTCATCCGCCGCCCAGCCAAGCCCGACTTCTTCCAGCGTCGCCCGCCGCGGGATACCCGTCTCAACATCCCAGCCAGCCAGCTCGAAGTAGTGGGTAATAGCCATTTCCAGCTCATCGGGGTCAAGGGTCATCCCGTCTGTCCGTCCGCCGCTAAGCGGCTTAGTGAATAACTTCTTGGGCAGCGTGTCATGATCGCGGGTCAGGCCCTCGCGAGCATTGTAGGCGCGCATCAGATTCAATCGCCGCCGGCCGATGGTCTGGATGTCGTCGACGGATACATTCCAGCCGGTGGCAGCCGTCATCAGGTCGGCCATATCCTGCGGCCCGAACAGCTGCCAGGATGGCCCGAAGACAAACTGGCAGACGTCAAGGGTGTCAGTAGCGCTGTAGTTATATTGCGTCTTCAGGGCGAAATCGATCTTCTCCGGGTTCATGGCCTTGGGGGCGGTGGGAGTGGCCAGGCCGATTTCAGCCAGGTAACGCTTGTAACCCGGCGACTCCGGCGATCCTTCGTATAGTTTCGGGTGGTACATCGGATCGTGCTCGCTGCTCTGGTGATCGGCGCCGAACGGATTGACGGCATAGATCAGACCCAGGCTGCGCTTGACGTGGGGCATGTGAGCCGGAATTTCCTGACCCTTCACAGTCAAGAGATATTCATGCCCCTTGCCTAGCCGGTCAGCCGCTTTCTCCGAGCCCTCGGCCAGCACGTCGCCAAAGCCTTCGCGCCGCAGCGTCTTCTCCAGCATGGCGATCATCGCCTCGGCATTGCCGTAGCGCAGGGCGATGCCGTCCGTCTCTTCGAGCGACAACACACTCTGCTCAAAACATTCCATCGCCCAGGATAGCGTCGCCCCGCAGGAGATGGAGTCAACGCCGTACATATTACAGAGCTGGTTCGCATAGGTGATAGCGTGCAGGTCGCCTACGCCACAGTAGGAGCCGAAGGTAGAGATGGTCTCATATTCCGGCCCACCGTATTCGGGCACCAGCTTGTGATCGCGATACTCTGACTCGACGACGCGCTTGCAGCGGACGATGCAGGCGTAGCACGTGTCGCGGCCGAGCTTGTCCTGTTTGCCCTCGTCGGCGCCGCGCAGTAGTTCCAGGTAAAGTCGCTCGCCACTGATGGCTTCGGCCGCGGCGATGTCCATAACCCCGCTGTCCCAATTATTCGTCGGCAAACCCCCTACACCCTGCTGGCCCATGACCGAATCGGCTGTGCCATACGTGCCCAGGTTGGTGACATCGGGACGGTCGGGCAACAACTTCGTCCCTCGCCGCGAGAGGGCCACGACCGCTTTCTTGTCGGCCGGGTTCACCGGCAGCGTGCCGCGTACGACGATGGCCTTTAGCTTTTTGCTGCCCATGACCGCGCCGATGCCCGTCCGGCCCCAGGCACGATTGCTCATATTCATGACGGCGGCAAACATCGACAGTTTCTCGCCGGCCGGCCCGATCTGGGCGATCTCGATCTTGTCGTCCCCCATCTCGCTCTTGAGCAGCGTGTCGACGTCGTGGGTATACATGCCCCACAAATGGGTGGCATCGCGCAATTCGGCCTCGCCGTTGTGGATCCACAAATATAACGGCGTCGTCGATGCGCCACGGATGACAACGGCATCGAAACCGGCGAATTTGAGTTCGGCCGGCCAAAAGCCGCCGGCCTGGCTGTCAGCCACGCCTTTGGTCGTCGGCGATTTGCAGGTGGCCGTACAGCGGCTTTGCCCGCTGATGGGCAGGCCGGTCGGCGCGCTGAGGGCGAACGTCAGGGTGTTTTGCGGGTCAAGAGCATCTATTCCCGGGGGCGTATTGTGCCACAGATAGTAAAGACCCATCAAACTGCCGCCAGGGTATTGGCGGTAGAAAGCTTCATCCGGCTCTTCGATACTCAATTGCCGATTGGTGAGATCAGCGTGCAGGATCTTCCCGGTAAAACCGTATAGCATAGGTGCATCTCCTGTGTTGGTGATATTCATTAATCTCAATTGTAACGAATTATTGGCTAAATCAATGGCGAATCGAAAATTTGCGGGTGCCTCTCTGAAAGCAATCCCTCTCGAAATGATTAAAGCATAAGGGTAAATTTAGAACCACCATTAGATACAACAACACTGATTGTAATTTTCCCGTAATCGTAGTATGCTGGGAAGGTTAAATTATACGTGCATGCCTTCCATAAACGAATCGATGGCTTGAAGACGCCTGCTGGGAGGCGGCCGATAAACGGAGCGAGTTCTGGTGCAAATCCCGACAGGTATAGTGCCAGGCTTTTTTTTCGCAAAAACCTGACAAGCTCGAAAGAGCTGGCAGATTAGCATACAGGTTATGACTGATTCGTTCCGCGTCCAACTTCGCGGCGTCTACAAACGATTTGGCGACTATCCAGCCGTCAAGAACCTCGATCTCCAGATACGAGACGGCGAATTCTTTTCGCTGGTTGGACCTAGTGGTTGCGGCAAGACGACGACCCTGCGCATGATCGCCGGGTTTGAACAACCCAATGAGGGCGAAATTTACATCGGCGACCAGCCGGTCGCCGGTATTCCCGCCTTTCGCCGCCCGGTTAACACCGTCTTCCAGAACTACGCGCTTTTTCCGCATATGACCGTCACCGAGAACGTAGCCTTCGGCTTGGAAATGCAGCGCGTGCCGGCAAACGAGATCAAACGCCGCGTGGCCGGTGTGTTGGAATTGGTGCGCCTGCCGCAGTTGGCCGATCGAAAGCCCAAGCAGCTCTCCGGTGGTCAGCAGCAGCGCGTAGCCCTGGCCCGGGCCCTGGTCAACCGGCCGCAGGTGCTGTTGCTCGACGAACCGTTGGGTGCGCTCGATTTGAAATTGCGCCGGGCCATGCAGATGGAGCTTAAACACATTCAATCTGAAGTCGGCATCACCTTTATCTACGTGACTCATGATCAGGAAGAAGCGATGACGATGTCGAACCGGATCGGTATCATGAACGAGGGTGTGCTGCAACAGGTCGGATCGCCGCACGAGGTCTATGAGAAACCGGTCAATCGTTTTGTGGCCGATTTCATTGGTGAAACTAATTTCTTGCCCGCGGTCGTCGCCCGGCTGGAAACGGAAGAAGACTACCCGATGGTCGCCTTACAGGGCGGCGTGCAAGTGCTGGCGGCTGATGAAGGGCATGAACTCGCTATTGGCCAGCCGGTGACGTTGACCATACGCCCCGAACGTATCAACCTTTATCCGCAGGGCCAGGTGGACGTCCTAAAAGCCGAGATCGGCCTGGAAGCTGAAGAGTTAGCCCGTATCCTGGGGGCCAAACTGCCCGGCGCGGTCGACATGAAGGAATTTCTGGTGGCCGAGCCGGAGAATGTCGTGCTGGACGGCGTACTCGAAGAGGCGTTTTACATCGGCACTGACACGCGCTTCCGGGTCACGCTGGAAGGCGGCGCGTCGCTTGTCGTCCGCCAGCAGAATTACGGCGCACGTTATGATTTGCCGTACGATGTCGGCAGCCATGTCTATGTACAATGGGCGGCCGAGAACGCGCAGATCTTGACCGAATAAGAGAAGATGGAGAGAACGACTATGCGTAATACTAATTGCAGAGACATCGCCGGCGGCTGCCGAGTTCGTATCAGCTGGAGGAGCCGATGGCTGTCCCGATTGGTTCCCGGCTGAGTCCGCCAACTACTTCATCCTCAATGACTCGCGGTTACGATGCCTTCCTGCGCGCGGCCGCCTTCACCTTTCTTAGCCAGGCCTTCCTCTGGCTCCTCCTCCTTTTCCGTTGGATCACCTTTATTCACTTTAATTGGAATCCCCTCGCCGCCGAACTGGCGCTGGCGGAGGGGCCGCCGTTTGTGGCTTATCTGCTGTACGGTGGTTTGCTGGGGCTCAACCTCTTCGCCGGTCTAAGTCTATGGCGCGAGACGAGCTGGGCGCGGACGCTGGCCATTGCACTGGCTGCCCTTACATTGCTAGGGGGGCTGGCTTACTATGTCCTGACCCGCGAGTTCTATGGCGCGGCCTGGCTGGTGGGCCTCTCCGGTTTACAACTCATGTTGTTAACTCGTAAGACCGCCTGGACGCTGGCCTATCCGGCCGGCTACTGGCTGCTCATCTTTTTTCTCATCCCCTTGGCCATCGTATTCGTCGTCAGCCTAGGTGAGCGCTCACGCCTGGGCACGGTTGTCTATCCGGAGTTCAGCCTGATCAATCTGGGTGTCTATCTCGATAATTTCCGGCGCATCTTCGAGCGCATCGACGGACAATTTATATATTTGCGGATCTTTGGCCGGTCGGTATGGCTGGCCACCCTGAATACGGTCATCTGCCTGGCCTTCGCCTACCCCTTCGCCTATTGGATCGCCCGACAGCCGGCCCACCGCCGCCTGGTGCTCATCTTCCTGGTCATGATTCCTTTCTGGACTAATTTCCTGGTGCGCACTTATGCCTGGATTCTGATCCTGCGCGACTCTGGTTTGATCAATAATTTCTGGACCATCACCCTGCACGAACAAGCGGCACGCCTAGCTGATGTCGTGCCCATGTTCAGCTGGCTGGCCGATATTACCTCGCAACGTTTGCCGTTGCTCTATAACTTCCCGGCTGTGCTGCTGGGCTTGTTCTATGGCTACCTGCCGTTCATGGTGCTGCCGTTGTATGCCAACCTGGAAAAGATCAACTGGTCGCTTCTGGAAGCCGCTTCGGACCTCTATGCCAACCGCTTCCAGAGCTTCATTCGCGTCCTGCTGCCGCTGACACTGCCGGGCATCATCGCCGGGTCGATCATCGTCTTTATCCCGTCGCTGGGAGCTTACGTGACCCCCGACCTGATGGGCGGGGCGCGGGTGGCACTGTTGGGCAATCTGCTGCAGCAACAATTCATGACCGTCCGCGACTGGCCCTTCGGCTCGGCTATCAGCTTCATCATGATGGCCGTCATGCTGGCGGCGACGCTGGTCTATTTCCGCGTCTCGGCCGAATCCGAGCGTAAGTCCGAGATCACGGTGGTGCACGATAAATGACGACTAACGTGACTTCCACCACGACCCGTCCACGGTCGCGCATAGCGCGCCTGCCGTGGGCTGTGCCCCAGGAGCGCGTGCGCACAGCCTTCAACCAGCGCGTGCTGACCTGGCTGGCGATTGCCATCTTCTTTTTTCTGTATCTGCCGATCATCGTCCTGGTTGTCTATTCATTCAACGATAATCGCTCGGTAAGCGTTTGGACCGGTTTCACCACCCGCTGGTATACGCAGTTGCTTGGCGACCGGGCCTTGCTCAGCGCCCTACGGGTCAGCCTGTGGGTAGCTGTCTGGTCAACAATTATATCGACCATTATGGGTACGCTGGCGGCGCTGGCCCTGGAACGCTACCGGTTCCGCGGCCGGCTGACATTCGATGCCACGCTCTACCTGCCGGTCATTATCCCCGACATCGTCATGGCCCTGTCGGCGCTTTTGTTCTTTGTTATCGTCGCCGTGCCGCTGAGTCGCTACACAATTCTGATCACCCATGTGGCGTTTAATATCGCCTTCGTGGCCGTGGTTGTACGGGCGCGGCTGGCTGAGATGGACGCTTCGCTGGAGGAAGCGGCGGCCGATCTGGGCGCTGATAGCTGGACGACGTTCCGGCGCATCACCCTGCCATTGCTCATGCCCGGCATCGTCTCCGGCGCACTGCTGGCCTTCACCCTTTCGCTGGATGACTTCGTCATCACCTTCTTCGTGGCCGGTCCCGGCTCCACCACGCTACCGGTACGAGTCTATTCGATGATCAAGTTTGGCGTCACCCCGGAGGTGAACGCCATTTCGACTTTGATGTTACTGGGTTCGACCATTTTGGTCGTTATCTCGCTGTTGTTACAACGAAAATAACACGAGGAGAAAACATGTTAAGAAAACTGATTTTGCTGATGGTTTTGAGCAGTGTACTGGCCCTTGTCGTGGCCTGCGGAGGCGGCCCGACAGGTGGTCCATCCGGCTCCGGCGAACCGACCGCCGATGATGGCGAGCTACAGCTAGCCCCGGAATTGAGCGTCTATAACTGGGCCGATTACATCGACGAGCAGGTGTTAGTCGACTATGAGGCCGAGCATGGCGTGCGCATCATCTACGATACCTTCGCATCTAATGAAGATCTGTTGGCTAAATTACAAGCCGGTGCCGCCGGTTACGATGTCATTTTTCCATCCGATTATATGGTAAGCCAAATGATCGAACTGGGTCTACTGGCCGAAATCGACACGGCCGCCATGCCCAACTTCGCCAACATTGGCGAAGCGTTCTTAGACCCGCCATATGACCCCGGCAACCGCTTCTGCGCACCCTACCAATGGGGCATGACCGGGATCGGCTATCGGGCTGGCCATCCGCTGTTTGAGGACGATCCACCGGATAGCTGGGCGTATATTTTTGAGCCGGAATTGCTTGAGCAATATGCACCGGACGGCGTGAATGTTCTCGACGACCAGCGGGAACTTATGGCCGCAGCGCTTTTCTATCTGGGATATTCTCCTAACAGCACGGATGAGGGCGAGCTGGGAGAAGCCCGCGATCTCATTCTGCGGGCCAAGCCTTATTGGAAAACCTTCAATAGCACCGATTACTACAGCAACCTGATGGTCAGCGATGAGATCGTCATTTCGCACGCCTGGAGCGGTGACACGGCCCAGGCTTACTGGAACACCTATGATGAGGAGGCCGAGGACGGCAACTGGTACTTCACCGTACCGACGGAAGGCGCAATCCGCTATACGGATAACGTCTGCATTCCGGCCAATAGTCAGCGCCAGGCGACCGCAGCCCATTTCATCAATTACCTGATGGAACCGGAGGTAGCCGCGGCGATCACCAATTACACCTACTACCCTAGCCCCAACGAGGCAGCCCGCGAGTTCATCGATCCCGAAATCCTTGAAGACCCGAGCATTTATCCGCCACCGGAAGTGGAGGCCAAGCTGCAATGGCTAGAGGATGTCGGTGACGCCGTCTTCACCTATGACCGGATGTGGACAGCGATTAAGGGACAGTGATCAGTGGGGTGGTATCTAGTGACCAATGCTATAGACGCTCGTTGTTAGTAGAGTGATTCAAAAAAGGCCTGGGTTCTGCTGGAATCCAGGCCTTTTTTCTTTCTGGCAATCCGGTTAAACGGCGAACGTGATGGATGATTTCCCGACTCAGGGGGTCACACATGGCCGGTCATGCCCTCCGGACGAGCCTCGCCGAGGCGGGTAGGCATGACCTGGTTCATGAGATCGGCCGGGCCGGCGACCGTGACGCGAATATAGTTGTCGGTGTAACCCACCCAGCGTAATCCCTCGGCCGTCGCCCCGGTGGCCGTCTCCCAAAGCACCGGGCGCGTCATCCCTTCATAGGTCCGGTGAAAATCCCGGCTCATCTGATCGCCCAGGGCCAGCAGCCGGGCCACTCGTTCCTTCTTGACCGGGCCGGGAACGTGGCCCGGCATTCGGGCAGCGGTTGTGCCGGGGCGGGGACTATAGCCGAAGACATGAAGCCGGCCAAAGCCCAGCGCCTCGACATATTCCAGCGTCTCGGCAAACTCACCATCCGTCTCACCGGGGAACGCGGCGATCAAGTCGGTGCTGAGGTTGAGATCGGGAATGGCCGCGCGGGCCGCCTCGACCAGTGCCCGAAATCCAGTCCGGCTGGTACGGCGGGCCATCCGGCGCAAAATTCGGTCACTGCCCGATTGCAGCGGCAGGTGCAGGTGCGGCAGCAGGCGCGGGTCGGCCCACAATTCGAAGAAATCAGGCGCGATGTCCCACGGCTCCAGTGACGAAAGCCGCAGGCGGGGAATGTCGGTGCGGACCAGCAGGGCGTCGACGAGATCGCGCAGGCCGCTTTCTTGCCCCAGGTCGCGTCCGTAACTGCCCAGGTGGACGCCGGTCAACACCGCTTCCTGATAGCCGGCCATAGCCAGTGCCTGAACCTCGGCTACCACATCTACCAAACGGCGACTGCGACCGTCGCCCCGGGCAATAGTCGTGACGCAAAAAGTGCAGTGATTGTCGCAGCCGTCCTGGACCTTGACGAAGGCGCGGGTCCGGCCGATGCTGCCGGTGATGGCATCGCGGGCCAGCGGTTCCCGCTCATACACCGGCCGGTCCGGGTCAATAGCCGGATCCAGCAGCGACGGCAGGCGCTCCTTTTGGGCATTTCCGATCACTTGGGCCACACCCGGCAGGATAGCGATATCCTGGGGGGCGATTGTCGCATAGCAGCCGGTCAGGATAATGGCCGCTTCGTCGTTGGCGCGATGATACCGGCGGGTGAGATTTCGGGCATCGCGGGCGGCCTCAGCCGTCACGGCGCAGGTGTTGAGGATGACCGTGTCCGCGTCGGCGGCGTCGGCAACAATGGCATGGCCGCCCGCCGCCAGTTGGCGGGCCATTGTCTCGATCTCGCTCTGGTTGAGCCGGCAGCCGATGCTGTGGAGATGAACCTTCATATCGAGCCATACGATCAAACCGGGCGGTAAAAACGCCGGATTGAGTAAAATCCGCAGGTGTGGCAAATTTCACAGATTCTCAGATGATATCTGCGAATGGTTAATTGCCCGCTGATTTTATACCGTCCGGAAGGCTCCGGCTACCTTCCCGATTCCCCTCTCTACAACTCCGCCACACCCAACCCGAACACCTTCAACACCTGTCGCATGTCGTTCAGGTTGTGGCCGGTTGTCAGCAGGTAATGATGCGACGTCGCCCGGCGAACCAGCCGGTGGCCGTCGGGCACGTGAACAACGCCGCCGTTCAGGCAGTCGGAGCCGGGATATTGGGCATAGCCCTCCAGGGTGCCCTCTACGACCGTCAACTGCTGCATGTCGGGGTAGAGCTTGGCCAGCGTCACCGGGCCGGTCGGGAAACGGGCATCGATGGCATGGGCGTTCTCGTCAACAATAGCCAGCACCTTCGGCCGCATCGTCCATTCCGTGCCGAAGCTGGGCGGGAGCAGGCCAAAGTAGCCGCAGTGGGCTACCAAGACGTAGTTTTCCTGGTTCTTGTCGGCGTAGCCGCTGACATCGGGGAAATGGGGAATCCGTTCGTGCTTCAGCGCCGGGCCGGACATGAGGAACGGGTAGAGGTTGGTCATCATGATCGGCACGCCCAGCGACTTGTGCAGCACGTACTTGGTGGCCATTGACAACGTGTCGGCCTCGCAACCCCACGGCAACCCGCCCTCCTCGTAGAGCATCATCCAGGCCAGGCAGGGCGTGGTATCGCTGAAGTGCGATTCGTTCAGGCAGTTGATGCCCGCGCTGACGATGGCCGGGTCGGCGACCAGCTCCTCCTTCAGGGCCAGGTAAATCTTGACCGCGCTCAATAACGGTTGCTCCGGCAACGCTACCGGCCATTTCCATCGCGCCCACTCGGCCGCCGCCGCTTCGTTGGGGATGGCCCTGGCCCGCGCCCCGAACTCGCGGAAGCTCTTTTTCACAATAGTAATGCCGAATTTGTCGAACAGGCGCTGCGTAGCCTCGTTTTCCCACCAGTAAAAACGCTTGAAGATAGCCGCCTGGAAGCCTTCACCGGGGTTATCCTGGAAGACGAGGAATTTGCTGCCCCGCAATTCCCCGCGCGCGGCCGCCGCCCGGCAGAGCATCTTCGTCTGGGCCAGCGTGTACGGGGCGATTGTCTCCACGCCCTCCGATTCCAGGTAGGCGACGATCTCCCAATCCCACATATTCAACGTGCCGAACTCCGAGGTAACGACGAGCATCGGCCAGTCGATGGCGCGGAAGTCATCCACGCGCCGGTAGGCTTCGCCCAGGAATTGGGGGAAGATGACGGCGTCGGCGATCTCCGGCAACGGAGTGCCCAGCGCAACCGGCGACAGGAACTCGGCTTCGAAGGCCAACAACTCTTTCAACCTGGCCAGTTGGACATCGAAATCATCGTCCCGCCCGGGATCGAAATATACAGGAACCAGTTTCGCCTTCATGTCTTCTCCTTTGGGAATAGAATGCAGATGGCGCGATTGTGTCGGCGATTCATTTTATCGTTTTTTCAGAGTCGAACGTCGTACCATTCGCGTCACCAGCGATCCATTCTTTTATCTGACCGACGCCGCGGCTTTTTCCAGTTGATCAAAGACGGTCGGGGTCAGGTCGGTATGCAGCACCTGGGCCACGACCTGCGACCAGCCGTGGACGAAATAAATCCAGCCGTCCTCAACCGTCAACTCGCGGCTGTCCACCTGCCGCAATGACTGGTGCATGAAGTCCAGCTCACCGCGATAGTTGAATTCCCAGGCAATGCCCTGGCGCGGGAAAACGCCCGCGTCGGTAATGGGCGAGCCGGGTGAATCCTTACCCATGCCGGTGGCGTTGATGACGATGCTGTGGTCCGGCAGTTGAGCCATCAGGTCATCGTTCACCCGCGGGTCAGCGTTATGGACATAGACCACCTCAATATCGGTTCCCAATTGCTCGACCATGTCCCGCATGTGCTCCAACCGGCCTGGAGAGCGATTGACGACGATGAATTTTTCCGGCCGGTCGGCCTTGTCCGGCTTGTTCATGATGTAGAGCAGGGTAGCCACGGCCGAACCACCCGCGCCGAGGCAAAGCACGTGCCCGCCGGTGCGGCCAAAGTAGCCGGGGTCGATAATGGCCTCCAGGCTCAGCCCGGCGGTAATGGGGTCTTTGGCATGACCTTCCAGACGGCCGTCCAGCTTGGAGATCGATGACAATTCGCCGGTGATCTCCGAGTAGGGGTCGAAGTAAGCGAACATATCCCGGGCGGCATTATAGAGATCGATCTTGTGCGTCGTCACCAGTGCGCCCAGGCTGTTGGGATCGTACTTAATCTGGGCCACGCTGGCGCGATAGTTTTCCGGATCGTCGTGGACAGGGTGATCAATGCCGCGCAGGACGATCTCCGGTCGTCCGAGCACGTCCATCCACAGCGGAAACACTTTGTTGATCGACGACTTGCCGGTCGTCACGCCGATGAAATACATCGTCGGTTGGGGCTGGGTTGTGATTGGATATTGTGATGTCATATTATTAGTTACGAGTGATGAGTGACGAGATACGAAATACGAGGGATCTCTCTGGCCCGCACTTCCCAGTCGTCCCGC
>JAWOHK010000166.1:0-7200 GCA_046485205.1 Chloroflexota bacterium
CATCTGAATAATACTCCTTCGGCCGCAACTTTCAGTACACGATTACGCAACTAACCCCAACCCGTTCGTAGCAGGCGCTTCAGCGCCGCCTCTGAAGAATGAGACTGAAGTCGCAACGACGAACGATAGAATCCTTTTGTCACAAGGTATGAGGTGATTGGGGCGCCAAACCCACAATGCCGCCGATCCCGGTGGCGAAGTAGCAGTCAGGCGTGGCCTCTTCCACTCACCGTCTGAACAAGCGCACAGCCAAAATACCCAGAAATACCAGGAACATTACGATGATAAAGATGATCAACAACTCATAAACACCAATTGATCCCATAATTCATCTCCTTGGCCTGGCCAGGATTCTCGAATACCACCGTTCTAATCCCGCCCACAGGCAGTGCGGTGATGATTCCAACCCATTGTAGTGCAAATCGGAGCCGCGATCACCCCGCGTCCAACCGGCCCCTACCCTCATGATCTGAACCACGCGCTGAACCCATATTCGATCTATCCAGGGTCTATATATGGACGTCTCTGAGTTTCATCGCCCAGATATGGGCCTTTGGTTCAAAAAAGGCCCTGGAAAACTCAATGACTTCCAGGGTCTTCTACTATAATACTATACGAAGAGAACAGATGATCGGTTGCTATTTAATTGTTAGTAGCTCATAATTTATTCGAGCTGTTCAAGATGGCAGCCGGCTGGTTGTGCTCAACGGGCCGGCAAGCACTTAGCCATTCGTCCGGGTCGTATCTCGTATCTCGTATTTCGTATCTCTTATCTCGTATCTCGATTCGTCACTCCCGAAAGATCAATTCCCGCACTTCCCCCAGTTCCAGTGACGTCCCGTTCAAGGGGTGTCGTTCCAGGAATTGACCCAGCAGCGCCAGGGCCAACCCGAACACCTCGCTGCGATTGGCCCCGAAGGCCGCGTTGAGCGTGCCGTGGGCGCGGCCCAACTCCAGCGCCTGCTGCGGCGACAGTCGAATACTGGTCCATTTCTCATCGGGGGGTTGGCGAGTCGGCGTCAGGTCCCACAACAGGTACAGGGATTCCAGATCAGTGACCCCCTCGGGGATCTCCCGCGTGCGCCCGGTGACGGCCACCCGCAGCGCCTCCAGTCGCGCCGTCAGCACCGACACGGCCAGATCGGGCACATCGGCCCGGGTCAGCCCGTCGGGCAATAGTTCGGCCAAGGTGATGATCAGGGTCTTTTGTTCGGGATGCAGGGCGACATAGACATTTTGCCGGGCCACCATCCGTCGCGGCCGGCCGCGGCGCGGCTTGTCGCGCATCAGCTCCTTGAGCGTGCTGACCTTCTGATCGTCTTCGTCGTCGGTCCGTCGACCGGACTTGTCTTTGATCTTTTCAGGTTTCATCTTTTCAGATACGAAATACGAGATACGAGATACGAAATATAAATTATGCGCGGCCGTCGGCTCGCAGGGTTTTGATTGAGGTGACGAGCATCGCCAGAATCTCTTCGATTTCGATCATGAGTGGCTTCAACTTTGCTTCCGGCATAATAGTGGCATCAACGAGCAGTTCCAGCCAGTATAGCGTTTCGTCGGCTTCTTCCTCGACAATTTTCCACTTGTTGAGCATATCTGCCTTCGATTTTGCCCGCAAGGATGCCCGGTAATTCGCCCCGACTGACGTGCCGGACCGCAGCAACTGCCGCCCTATCACTCGACTCGTTTCTCCCGGTGGCAAGGCCTCCACCAATCGGATTATCCGCAAAGCGAGCTGCTTCGTCCTTTCCCGCAACGGATACTCGCCCACAACACTCCTCCCCTATAACCTCACATTTCGTATTTCGTATTTCGTATTTCGTATTTCGTCACTCGTCATTGCCTGCCTGCCGATACCCCGTATGGGTCTCCAGGAACTTGCTAACAAAGGTCTCGTCGATTTGCGTGCCGCCGGCGACGATGAGTTCCAGGCACAGGTGCAGGCACAGCAGGCAAATGCTGCGCGGGTAGCCCCGCGTCTCGCGCCAGATGGGCAAGACGGCGTCGGCGGTGAACAGCGGCGGCTGGCGGCCGTCGCGCCCCGCCGCCAGCAGACGGTACTCGATCAACGAGGCCGTATCATCGGGCGCCAGCGGGTCGAGTGACGAACGGGTGGCCACGCGGTCATTGAAATCGCGCGAGTGGCGCAGATTGATGTCCAGTTCCGGCCGGCCGAGCAGAATGAGCTGGTAGGCTTTGCCGCCGCGCGGGTCGCGGAAGTTGAGCAGCCGGCGCAACTCCTTGAACTGCTCCGGCTCCAGTTCGTGGGCTTCGTCGATGATGACCAGAGGCAGCACGCCACGGGCCGTCGTCTCGGTCAGGAAATCACGCAGTTCGTTGAGCTGATCCTCAGTCGCCCGGCGGGTGCGCACGCCGAACTCGGCGGCGATGCGCCGCAGCAGCAACAGGCCGCTCTTCTTGGGCGGCTCGTCCACCCGCGCGGCCACGAAGTCCGGCCGGCGGTCATAACGGCTGTGGAACCACGAGGCCAGCGTCGTCTTGCCCGTGCCCACCTCGCCGACGACCACCGATGCCCCCTGCCCCGCCTCGACCATGTAGCTGACCTTCGACAGCGCCCGGCGCGTCTCGGTCGAGAGGTACATGAAGCGGGGGTCGGCCTCGATGGTGAACGGCGCGACGACCACACCCAGTTTTTCCCAATTGGGCTTGTAGCGGCCCAAATCGGATTCGAGAAGGCTTTCTACCATGTTGATTACCCCATCGCGCCGCCGCGGCCGGCCAAATGTAGTGGCCATCGACCGCGTGCCCGCGCCTGATAATGAGAGTATAGCGGAATAATCAGGGTTTGTACAGGGTCTAAACGAGTCAATTTCAGTCATCTTAAGCAACTAAAGTGTCAGAAATGACAATCTATATGCTATAGATCATCTTGACAGCGCTATAATTGCCTATTATACTGTTTATCATTGGTGAGTATAACGTGAGAGGCACACATTGTGAACTCTAAAGGTTATAGATAGCCATTTGACAACGGCGATACCCCATGATTACGATCTGCGGCCTCGCCAGGCATATTGATTCGCTTTAATATGCCTTTATAGGTGATAGCCAGTCCGGGGGCCTGGAGTGGGGTGCCGGTCACCGATGACTGGACCGCTCTTGGCCAATCCGACCGGCCAACAAAAAAGTGGCCCCGCCGAGGCAGGGCCACCAGTATAAGCGACGGCCTCCTTTTTGCTTGTCGGCGCCGCCAACGCCGTGAGCCGAAGCTCGAAGCAACGCCCCTTTAGTGGGGAGGGGGATTTTATGTCCCCAAAGGAAGCCTACTCTATCCAGGTCCGAGGATACCACAGCCGGTGACGGATGTCAATTCGGCAGGGGCAAGATACGAGATACGAAATACGAGATTCGAAAATCCGTAATTCCTGATTCTCACTTCCTCATTCCTCTTCCTGGCCAAGGCAACCGAATCGTTGAAAACGCAGGACCTGCCTGCGGATGGCTTTGCTTTGCCTGAATCCGGAAGCACCGACGACGCCATCCGGGCCGCCCAAAAACGAGTCGAGGAACTACGCCGGGAGCGCGGTATTGTGCCGCGTGCAACCGCTGAAGCGGTGCCGGCCGGATCGCGAGACTGGCTCGTCGAAATACGAAATACGAAATACGAAATACGAAAACCAGAACCAGCGCCGGACGCTCCAAACTCGTATCTCGAATCTCGTATCTCGTATCTGGTCAAGGTTTACCCCGACCTGGCCCTGGGCATGTTGCGGCGCAAGAAGGCCGCGGCCGGGCGGGTGTGGCTGTTGCTGCGCCACCACGACGCGGCCGGGCAGGGTCGCTTGCCGGTCGATGAGGTCACCCGGCTCCTGGCCGGGGCCGAGTCCCCCCTGCGCGTCTGCGGGCGGCGGCAGCTGGCCAACCTGCTGGCCGCCGGCGAGGGCGTCTTCTGGCAGCGCGACCTGACCCGCGACGGCCGCGCGTTCCTGCGATTGCACTCGGCGGCCCGGGCGGCGGCGGCCTTGGGCGTGGAACGGCTGGGCGGTTCTCCGGTGGCCGTGCCCCTGGCGGCGCTGACCGGCACCATCGGCCAGGTTCGCGCCCACCTGTACGCCGCGTTCCACAGCGGTCGCCAGCGACAGGATCTCATGACCGGCGAAAGGCAGCCGCGCGGCCCCATTTCGCGGGCGACCCTGAAAACCCTCAGCGCCGCCACGCCCAACAGCCAGCGCA
The DNA here is from genome assembly GCA_046485205.1 of Chloroflexota bacterium. Classification (GTDB taxonomy): domain Bacteria; phylum Chloroflexota; class Anaerolineae; order Promineifilales; family Promineifilaceae; genus Promineifilum. The sequence goes on from JAWOHK010000166.1 coordinate 4,198, forward strand.
ATTACGAGCGCCGCGCCGGCGTGGCTCTAAAGACGGCTTTCGCCGTCGGCCCGCGCGCCGGCGCGGTTGACGAGCACGAGGCGGCCTGGTCACGAGGCCGGGCCTTGTTCCATTATCAAGACAAACAAGGTCGATACGGCCGCCCCGGCGCGGTCTATCTGGCCTGGCAACTACCGAACGAGTATACCGGCCCGCACGCCACCCTGCCGCGCGGCCGAATGAAGCGCCATAACCGGGCGCTCGCTGACCTGTTGATTAACGGGATGACGGGCAACAGCGAGCGGTCCCCCAGGCGTTTCTTCGGCACAGCCAAGGCAGCCGTTCTGGCGCGCGCCGCCGGTGAAAAGTATTGGCGCGACGGCCGGGCCTGGCTCTGGCAACCGGAATCGCCACAAACGAAACACGGAATACAGGTGAGGAATCCCAACTCCTAATTTCTCATTTGTAATTGGAAATAATTTGCACCCTTGATCGGGATAAAGTTATGATTCAGGATTATGAAGATCCATACTCTCGATACCCACTTCCAGGGCATGGCCCAGGTAACGGCCGTTTACTTGCTGATCGGCCCTGATGGTCCGGCACTGGTTGAAACCGGACCCGGATCCACGATTCCGGCTGTGGTCGACGCCCTGGCCGCTCACGGTTACCAACCCGGCGATATCGGCCAGGTGTTGCTAACGCACATCCACCTCGACCATGTCGGAGCGGCCGGCTGGTGGGCGCAACAAGGGGCGCACATCTACGTCCATCGCGTGGGCGCGCCGCACCTGATCGACCCCTCGCGGCTCATGGCCAGCGCCGGGCGCATCTACGGCGATTTGATGGAACCCCTGTGGGGCGAAATGCTGCCCGTGCCCGAAGAACGGCTGACGGCGCTCGACGATGGCGATGTCGTCCAGGCCGGGGGACTGGCCGTCACCGCGCTGGACACACCCGGCCATGCTTACCACCACCACACCTACGTGCTGGAAACGGACGAGGGCCGCCTCGCCTTCACCGGCGACGCGGGCGGCATCAATTTGCCGCAGGTCAATATCGTCGACCTCCCTGCCCCGCCGCCCGAGTTCCACCTGGAGACGTGGCTGGCGACGCTGGACCGGCTGGCGGCCCAGAACCTGGCCCTGTTGTACCCGACGCACTACGGCCTGGTGATGGATGCCGCAGCGCAGATCGCCACCTTGCGCGCTTTGATGATCGAGGCGGTGGAATTTATCGCCGGTCATGTCCGCGACCAGATGGGTGGCGCGCCTGGTGACCCGTTTCCGGCGACGATCGACGCCTCTGCCAGGTCGGCGCTGCTGGAGGAATACGTCGCTTGGAATCGCCGCCGCGCGGCCGCCGGGGGCCTGTCGCCCGAAGCCATCCGCCGCTACGAGCTGGCCAACCCGCTGTTCATGTCGGTCGACGGGATTTTGCGCTATTTGCGCAAGCGCGAAACGGGGTGATTGCCGGGTTGAATCCGTGGTTGCTTTAATTGGACCCCGAGCGTAAAAGCGGCTACCCTGATCGCACAATTACCTCAAAAAGAGCTCCTTCATGTTTTTGAAGCGAACCGTTTTGCCGTTTTCGCGCGTCTTTTTTCGGCTGGCCTGGTTGCCGGTTACCCACGTGTAGGCCTTGTCCGGCACGGCCGAAACCGGCTTCAGCACTTTCTACGGCGGCCGCCAGGAAGAGTGCCTCTTTGATCGCTGGGCCATCATCCAGGATAGCGACGGCAACCGGATCATCGCCCTGACCACCCGGTCGCCCGGTATCCCCACCGCCAATGCTTTCAGGGAAAACGAACTGCGCGGCCCGGCCGGCATGGTCATCCACCGTATCTCCGGCCTGGAGGCGGTGGTGGATGACCTTCCTCGCGGGTTGAGGTCGCAGCGGGATGAGGTTGCAGCGGGTTGAATTCGCAGCGGGTTGAAGAACCCGCCGCTAGCGTGGGAGTGCGTTTGAAACGCACTTGCATTATAGCGATGGAATTCTATTCCATCTATTCTGTCGATTCGCTGTCGATTCGCGCGCGGATTCAGGTCGCTAGCGCAGAAGTGCGTTTCAAACGCATACGCGGTAAAATCTGGAGGTGTGCACGCCTATTCAGCATTTCCGTGTCAACCGATTCCCTTATAACACCCTCAGGAGACCGCCATGTCTTTCTGGCGCGCTTATTACCACCTTGTTTGGGCCACTCGCGATCGCCAACCGCTCATCAATGACCAGGTTGAGCGCCTCTTGTTTCCCTATCTGCACAAAAAAGCGGCCGAATTTCGAGTCATCACTTACGCCATTAACGCCGTCCCTGACCACATCCACCTCGTCGTTGCCATCCCCCCACGCTATTCCGTGGCCGAGGTCGTCAAGAGCCTCAAAGGCGCCGGCAGCCATTATCTGAACCAAAGCGGCCTGCCGTTTGAATTCCACTGGCAGCGCGGTTACGGCGTCTTCACCCTGGGCGAGCGCCAGCGTGCCGCGGCCGAGGCTTATGTCAACAACCAGAAGGACCATCATCGTTCCGGAACCACCAACATCTGGCTGGAACGCGCCGACGAAATCGATGAAGGACCCGAACCCGTCGCCGGACCTGGCTTGCGCGAACCTTCCCCGGCCTATCTAACCACCGATCCGGAATCGCCCCCCTTTTAAATAGCCCTCCTCCGTCGTGCCGGGCATTGCCGGCCAAACCTCCGCCCCGGCGTACGGCCTCCCCCGGAATTCCCTCCACAAAACTCTCCCCAAGTGCGTTTACAACGCACTTGCGCGCTAGCGGTGGGTTTCAACCCACCCTTCTTCTTCCGACGGAACCACCCCCTAAACGCAATTTCACTCGCCGAATCCACCCTTCCGACTGAGCACCCCCCTAAATGCAATTCCACTCCGGCGAAACCACCCCCAAAACGCAACTTCACTCCCACGACCCCACTCCAACGACTCCACCCTTCCGACGGAACCACCCCCTAAACGCAATTCCACTCCGGCGAAACCACCCCCAAAACGCAACTTCACTCCCACGAC
>JAWOHK010000063.1:0-3898 GCA_046485205.1 Chloroflexota bacterium
CGGCCAGCCAGACAAACGAGGCGGTTCCCAGGCTGATGAGCACCCCGGCGATGGGGCCGAGACGGCTCCACGGCGCGGGGTCGGTGTGGCCGATCCAGCGAATGGGGGCGGCGGTGGCCTGCAGATCGCCGCTGTTGAGGAAGAAGCGCCGCCGATCGCGGTAGATCAGCCACAGGACGGCGATCATCAGCAGGGTCAGGGCCAGCCGGCCGCCTTGCTCGCTCAGGAAATTGGCCGTGAAGGGGCCGGTGCGGCCGGCCAGTAGCCTGGCCAGCCGTGGCTCGATGCCGGATTGGCCGATCAGCCACGCGCCGCCGAGGATGGTGATCAGGATCAGGGCCAGCGGCCGCAGGGGCCGGACCACCGGCCAGGCCCAGGTGAGGACCAAGAGGGCGGCCAGCAGGGCCAGCTGCAGGGGCAACAACCACACGGGTATGCCGCTGCCCAACTCGAAGAACAGAATGGCGGGCAGGGAGGAGGAGAGTAGCATGGCGGCCCAGGCGACGATGAGGACGTTGCGGGCGGGGGCCTGTTCGGTGATGGGGGGAACGATGGCAGAAGTCATGGCGAAACACCTGTTACGGCCGGCGGTTTTTTCTACCGGCCGGGTGGAAATATTAAGTTGATGGTCGTGACTTCAGTCGCGTGGTCGTCCGGAGACGGCCCTGAAGCGCCTGCCACGAACAAGGGACGACGATTGGCGTCACCAAGAATAAATTATAGCGCTTGACCCGAACCGGGTCATGGATCGAAAGATACAGATGGTGAGAATTAATACACTTAACTTATACAATTTAGATATTCCGGTTGGGGAGGGGGCGCTGCAAATAGGGACGGGCCAGAGCCGAGAACTGGATCTCGATCATAAACAGCCGGTCGCCGAGCAGTTCATGGATCGGCGACCGGCCAGACACGGGTACTTTAGCGGATAAGTCTAGGGCATTTCTCTCCCAGGACCAAGCAAGGGACAGAGAAAATAGTGGTCGCCTTCGTCCTGAATGCCATTGCCGTTAGAGTCTATCCACCAGCGACCACCCAGGTAGCCGGGGTCCCCAGGGCCGAATTCGGTTTGGCCATTTTCCAGCAACTGGAAGGGCCCTTTCATCGGCAATGGATCGACCACGACGAAGGTATCATAGTAGAGTCCCTGACTGGTTACATAGACTACACCAGTAGGACCGGCGCGACCGCCCGCGGCAAACGTTGGCAGCGCAAAAACGAAAACCAAAGCCAGTACAACGATCAGAATTAGCAACGATCTTTTTCGATTCATTTTTTCTCCTTTTTCTTGAACTCATCGAGGAATTACTTGGTGAACTGCGATCTGTTCATTACCCGTTACGACAATCGTAGATTCTCGGGATTACAAAACCCTTATCTCGTGATTACTTATTTCTTAATCGATGCACGGGTAGGCAAACGACCACGACTGGTTCGTAGAGGGCGCATCGAAACGTATCGCTTTTTCTCGATTTAGGAAGTGGTTGTCGATCGGTGGCGGTAGACGCGGGGGATTATCGGCGGGGGTTTTCCAAGAGCGAGAAACCGGTTACGGTGATCGGAGCGGCGCGATGAATTGGCCGCCAAAACCTGGAGAGGAGGGAACCGGGTGGGCCGCCCATGGCGGGCGAAACGGAGGGCGGCTTTTTTTGAGGCGGCCCACCCGAAAGTGATACTTAGACGCTGACTAAATCCGGCTTGGATAGGGTTCGGCCGTCCAGGCGCGGTTGGCCTGCCATTGGACGAAGAACCCGGCGGCGGCCATCAGGACGAACAGCAAGGCCCAGATGAACCCGGCGTTGAGGACGGCCTGGACGGTGTTGTTGAGCGCGTCCGCCACCTGAATCCCGCCGGGGCCGAGGGCCAGCACGCCGACGGCTATGGCCGCGCCGCCGATGGCGGTAGCAGCGATGATGACCAGCTTGGCCAGGTTATAGCGGAAGGTGACGAAAATCAACACCACCGCTAGGGCCACGCCAACCAGCCAGGGGATCAGGCCCATATCCATGCCCAGCAACTGCATTAGGCCGACGCCGATCCCGTAGCCCAACGCCCCGGCGATGATGGCCACGGCGAAGGCGTAGAACAGGTAGGACAGCACGGCGAAGATGAGGGCTACGACAAAACCGGTGACCCAGCTGGTCGCGGTGGCGAACATGCCGTCACCGAGCAGGGCCTGGATGGTCTGCGCGCCGAGGAGGAACCCGAACACGAAACCCCAAACCGGAAGCAAAACGAGAAAGAGACGATAACCGGCAAAGGCGACCAGCGTGCCAAAGCCGAGCGCGATGATGACCGCGCATAGTAATTCCAGACCAATCATGACTTACCTCCAAATAATGTTAAATCACTGATAAGATGAAACCGGACCAAAGTCGCGGAGTGTCTGAGAGCGCCCCCAACCAAATCAATTTTAATCTTTTCCTCATATATGTCAAACGGTTGGTGCGTCGTTGGGGGGTGAGGAAAGGCGGGGCAAGCGAAGCAATGGTTTCCTTCGTTCAATTCTGCCCCGCGTGTTGGTTGTCTCGCCCGACCCACCGTTTGCTATTTCGCGTTGGCCCTGGTGGTCGCCTGGTAGGCGGGCGTTGTGGCCGGGCATACCGTATTTCAAACCTCGCGGGCCAAATCTCGCGCCAAAGGTGTCAATAATTGACTTGCTCACGCCGATCCCATTTCGTTACACTGTTGACAGAACTAACGTTCTATGATGAATGACGAATTAGCAATAAAGAGGGGCGGATGGTCGATGCCATCGGTCGCTTTTATTTAAGGAGAGACGGCATGCAGAGCAATCCTTGGAGCGCGATGTGGCGCAGTCGAAAATTCTGGCTGGCGGTGGTGGCGATGGCCCAGACGGTGGTCTTCACACTGCTGCCTGATTTTCCCGATGAGGTGTGGCAGGCGATCAACATCATCTTGCTGTGGCTTATCGGCACGATCGCCGTGGAAGACGCGGCCAGCAAGATACGCGATACGAAAGACGAGATACGAAATTAGACGGTGGATACACGATGGTTTGTCGCGAAGTATGACTGGTAAGGGGCAAGGAGATCGATTCATACCGATATGAACAACGAGCGATTGGGGGCTTCTTCACTCGTATTTCGTATTTCGTATCTCGTATCTGGAGTTAAAGAAGATGAACTGGTGGCGAAGAAAGAGGCAACAACGGCTTTCGGTGAAGGCCGACCTGCGCGAAGGGGCGACGGGTTGGGTGGGTTGGCCGGCGGGCAGCGCCGACCGGGGTGCCGGGGAACGACAGCGGCTGTATGCCGACGCACTGCAGGCCTGGCGGGAGAACCCTTACGCCAAGCGCATCATCGACCTCATCACCGACTACACGGTGGGCGACGGGCTGACACCGGTCGCACCGGGAGAGATCGGCCGTTTCACCGACACCTTCTGGCACCACCCCCAGAACCGGCTCGATTTGCGGCTTCCGGAGCTGGTCGACGAACTCTCGCGGGCCGGCGACCTGTTCCTGGCGTTGTTTCGAAACCCAGCCGACGGCATGAGTTATGTCCGCGCCGTGCCCAAATCGGAGATCGTCGAGATCGTGACCGCCGACAACGACTGGGAGCGGGAAATGGCCTATGTAGTGACGAGCGACGAGTCTCAAAATACGAAATACGAGATACGAGATACGACGGAAAAGGCTTTGCCATCTGAACTCCTATCTCATCCTTTATGCTAGTTAGGAAAGGCCAGAGCCTTGATTTGTAGGAACATAGGCTTGTCCAATAGACGATTCATCCGAGGACGTCAGCCATGCCGGGGCGTTCGACTATATAATTGTCAACGATGATTTTGACGAGGCCCTGCTCGACCTGCTCGCACAGCACGATAAATCCCACCACGATGCCCATCATTAAAATCATAACAGGTTCCAAAAGCG
>JAWOHK010000317.1:0-3521 GCA_046485205.1 Chloroflexota bacterium
CTCCGCGCATGGGACAGTTGTTAGCAAGAGAAGAACTGGTGCCCGATCTAATTCTTTCGTCGACAGCCAAGCGGGCCGCATCCACGGCCGAAGCCTTTGCCCGAGCCGCTGGATTTGAAGACGATATCCACTACACGCGGGAACTCTATCACGCCGATGTTGAAACCTACATTGACTTAATGAAAGAAGTAGACAACCGTTACAGGTGTGTCATGATGGTCGGGCATAATCCCGGCTTGGAGGAATTGGTGGCCGACCTCAGCGGACACCACGAACGCATCCCCACCGGAGCAGTGGCTTACTTCAAGGTTACTATCGCTGATTGGCAAGATGTCGATGTCGACCAACCCTCAAATTTTGATTTGGTCACGGTCTGGCGACCCAGAGAACTCTAGATTTTCAGCCTGAGGGGAGCGATTAGGCTTCTACGCGAGCCAGGAGCCGGCTGAGGCTCTTGTTTTGGCTGACCCACAATCCTACCAAGCCGATGCGAAGTTCATAGAGAGCGAAACCTTCTTCCGTAACTTCGCGCAAAATGTCGCGCCGTACCAGGCTGTTCAGAGCAGTCGTTGCTTCGGTGGGATCTAATTCGATGCTGAAGGTTTCCAAAAATTCGATGAATGTGACGGGAGGGAGTGGTTCATTACGATCCATCAAGTGGGCGGCGGCCGACAACATTGCCCGTTCCGCGCGAGACGACCGTTGCCATAGATAGGCAAAATGAACCTCGCCCAATCGAAGCATCTCGTCCAAGGCTGCGTTGACATCCGAAATGGTCACATAGCCGGAACCTTGTTGATTTGCATTTTTCACCAGGCTATAGCACACCAGTTGTAAAAAGTAGGGGTGTCCAGCCGTGACCCTCAGGATTTTATCGATCGCCAAATCGTCATAAATAATGGCCGGTGAAACCGGTTCACAAATCAAACGGGTGGCCGCCGGGTAAGGGAGGAAATCAATTTTTCGGTAGAGAGCTGTGTTGAACAAGACTGACCAGTAATCAGCGCTCATCTCTTCCAGTCGCCTCGTACCGACGAAGATGAAGTTAAGCCAATCATTGTGTTGCATCAAGTGTCGCAGGTATGTAAAGACGGTTGGAGGCATGATGCCATCTGCGACCAGAGACTCAAATGCTTCGAACTCGTCGAAGACAATTAAGAGAGTGGTATCTGTCGGCAGTAGAAGACGCGCGGACGGTAAAAATGTTCGTTGGAAGACGCGAGCCGGGTCAGCTTGCCAGATTTCATTGTCGGGCACGATACAGTTCATACCCCTGGCGTTTAATGTGTCAGCAATGTGCCAAGCAAAATCCTGCAGTAAGGCTGACATGCCGGGCGTCACTCCGAGTGATTGGCAGTCGATATAGACCGGCAATAAATGATCTGGTAGATATTCCTCCAGGCGCAGAAGGGCAGAGGTCTTCCCGGTACGTCTTTGGCCCACCAGCATCAAAACATTGTGTTGGCTGTTCGTTCCGGCATTCTCAGTGATGAATTCGAACAGATCTTCACGCCCATAGAACAATTGACTGTCTTTGCGCAGTGGCGTTCCGGGCAAATAGGGGTTGGCGATCGGACTAAACTCACGCACTGGTTGCAGCAAATGAACCATATCGCCAAACGCGACTTTCTTGTCGCGCCGGTTCCGATCGTCATAGGTAAGCGAAAGCGCGATGCGGAAACGCTCTTCGGTTTTGGGCTCGATCATAAAACGAATTTGGCGTGAGCGGCCGGCCGGTAAAAACGGAACCAATTGTGGGTCGCTGCAGACATGGTAGGATGGATTATCCTCTAATACAGCCATGATGTTTTCGGCCGCAGCCCGCCCCGTATTGCGAATTTCCATCGCCACGATTGTCTGCTCGTTTGGAACGAGCCGCTTGGTTTTTAAAGATATTTCAAGTTCCGCGCGTCCGCGCAATTCTTCGATGTCGGCCGACAATAAACCTGACCACCGCCGAGTAATGGCCTTCACCAATGTCCGTTCCACTCCGGGACTAAACTCGGTCAGTTGTTCCTGCACCTGCCGGGTTCGGAGCGCGGCCTGATTTAAATAAACGAGGCGATCGTTTATGGATTCGACCCGTTCACTATCGCGGATATTCGATAGAATGGGTAACAGGCTGTCTAGAATCGGCGACCACTGATCGTTTTCGTCAGATACCTGTAACAAATGGACCAATTGCGGCCGTAAGAGGTTCAGTTCTGTCACTGTAGGAGCCTCTAATAAGCTCTGGGCGGTTTTGTATAAAAGACGGCGATGGTTGATTCCTGAATCTTCGCCGTCCATTGTCATTTCTTCAAGCGTTCGCGTAATAATGGGCAAGCCGGCTTGCGGGCGGTTGGCCAAGAGGAATAACCCGTCGGCTAAATTGGCCAGATTGATATCGGCGGATCGCCGCGCCCGATTGGCTAACTGTAGCAGGAAATCAGGCGAGCCGTTGGATAGAGCATAACGACTTTCCAGAAGCATCAGCTTATCTCCTGGTCGTTGCTTTAATTGCTGATAGAAACGCCCGGCTTGTGCACCTGGAGTCTGGGATTGCCGGATGAATAGAATCAAACCAACCAAGGACAGAATACCAATTGCGCCAGCCAACTGCAGACCAACCTCGGATAAAAGCGAAGTGATCGGTAGTTGTGGGCCCGGTGGAGGCGTAAGGAAACCCTGATAAAGTCCATCATCGAACTGATAACGGTAATTGATCCGTTCTGCTCCGCGCGGGACATTGGTGACGGGCCAGAACAACTGGCCATTACCATTATCAAGTTGTTGCTCGCTGGCGAGCAACCATTCGCCCGTCGTTGGGTCTTGAATTTCTAATCGAACTTTTACTGTATCGTTCTCCACATCTGTGACAAGTACACTGAATCCAAGCTGGCTTTGATCAACCTCAATTCGTGGATCAGTCAGTAAAGGAGGACGATTCTCTTCTTCTCGAAACAGATGAATCAATCCGTTGCGGGTGATAGCCAGCAGGTCCGGCGATTGGCTTGAGGCACGCTTCAGGAACGATAAGAATGCAAAATTACTGTTAAGGGAGACATCGAATGTCTGCTGTGGATTTCGTGTGTGAAGCTGTTCCAGTAATATGATCTGTCCATCACGCGTGCCAATTAAAGCGCTGTCGGGCCTGCCGTCGAGAGTGAGATCCTCCCAAGTAATTGTTTGTATCTCATCTAACCCTTCAATTCGCCACAATGGTACCGGCCGGTTATCGATGAGGGCTATTTGTTCAACATGACCCTCATTGGTTGCCGACAACAAGGCGGTCATGTCGTCCTGAAAGACATCGATGGCCCGCTCGTCCCACATCGCTGTGGCGCTCGGCTTTCCGGTTAATTCATAAGGCCATGATAAATGGGCCATTTCGACGCCTCGATGATTAAGCCCATGAATCGTGCCGTCGGCCAAAAATACAATGAAGTTGACTGACAATGCGTTTCCAGGTTGCCGCACTTCATGAATAGCGGTTATCGATTCATTTAGGTTGGCAAAATTGGAAACGGCGTGTGAATGCG
>JAWOHK010000351.1:0-6690 GCA_046485205.1 Chloroflexota bacterium
GCCTATACGAGCAGGCGACTGATTAATGAAACCCCCTGATAATGAGGAGGTGACCAACCTGCAAATTTATTTAATTTACAGAACGTTGTAGTGAAACAATAAAAGATTAGGCAGACGCATCCTGTTACAGGCAAAAAGCTAACGGGTTCATCTGCCCCCAAGACGACAATCACAACAGTGGTTTTTGAAACCGTCATAGCTGTTTCTTTCAAGGAGCCTAGCAATGTCCCTAAGGAAATCGAGTAAACTATTATTTTTAACCTTGTTAGTGGTGGTGGGTCTTATCTCAGCCACCACAGCGCCTGTTGGTGCCCAATCGGGCTCAACTGTCATCCTGGCTGATTTCGAAGGACCGGCTGCCCCCGCCGAGTTCTTTGTCTTCGCCGGTGGCAGTAGTAGCGTCGTCACCACCCCTATTTCCGTGGCCGACAGCGACTCTCTGGCTCGCCCCGGCCAATCCGGCGACAACGGGGTGCTGGAGGTCGATTTCAACGTGTCTGACTTTGGCGGCTTCGGCCAGGCGTTTGTGGTGGCCGGCCCGCAAGACTGGAGCGCCTACGAATCCTTCAACTTCTGGTTTTATGGCACGGGCAGCGGTCTGACCTACCAGGCTGAAATCTCTGATAACCGTTCTGATCCTGCCAACGATACTTCAGAGCGCTTCGACTATGAATTTACTGATACAGTTACCGGCTGGCAGCTGATCAGCATTCCCTTCGCCGACTTCACCCGCGCCACGGATTTCCAGCCGGGCGGCGCGCCCAACGACGGCTTTACCCTAACCGAAATCTGGGCCTGGGCCATCGTTCTGCCTGGGGGAAGTGATACCGTTTACTTTGACGACTTTTCTCTGGGTCTGCGTGTTGTCGATGATTTCGAATCCGCCTTGGCTTCCGGCACAGACAGCTTCGGCAATTCAATAGGCTTCTTCAAATTCGAAGGTCCCGGTGCCACCATCGACTTCAGCACTACGACCACGCCGCCGGCATCTGTTCCGAACGCTCTGCCCGGCAATTCGGTACTTCAGGTCGAGTCTAACGTTCCATCCGGCAGCTGGGGCGGTATTGTACACGCCTTTGAAAATGAAACTGTCGATACCTGGGTCACTCAAGATTGGAGTGGCTTTGTCGGCATGAGCTTCTGGCTCTACGGCAACAATACCGGTGCCACACTCTTCATCGATCTTCTCGACAACCGTGCCCCCGGCACCACCGGCGATACGGCCGAACGGTACTCTTACGACGTCGTCGACAACTTCAGCGGATGGCGGTTCGTCCAGATACCGTTTGCGGATATGGCCCGCAAGGAAATCGGCAACGGTGCGCCTAATGATGGCCTGAACCTGACCGAGGTGCATGGCTGGGCTTTTGGCATATTTAGCGCCGGACAGGCGTTTACCAACTATATGGATGACGTCACCCTTTACGGCGACGCCGACGTGCCGGTCCTGGCTGTTTCGTTTGCCGCCAACAATTTTGATATCGTCGAAGGGACAACCGGCAATATCGCCGTCAAGCTCAACCGCCCTCTGGGTGATGACGATCCCGAACAGGTAGCCGTCGATTACAGCACCGAGACGATCATCGCCATTGAGGGACGTGACTTCTTGCCCGCCTCCGGCACATTGACTTTTGTCAAGGGTGGTCCCTCTGAGCTGACATTCCCCCTGGTCACCCTCGATGATAATAAGTATGAAGGCACAGAACGTATCATCCTGCGCCTTTCCAATCCCGTCGATGTCGCCCTGGGCTTTATTATTCAGGCTTCTGCCAGTATCGTGGACAACGATGCGTTTGATCCGCTGCTGCTCGATGACTTTGAGCGCTTCCCGTACCTATGGAACGCTTCCGGCGGGGTTTTGCTGGCCAATCCGGAAATCGCTGCCGGCGACCCGCTGGCGCTGCCCGGCCAGGGCGCTTACGAAGGCATCCTGGAAGCTTCGTTGCCGCTGCCGGTGGATATCATCGTGCGCGGGCGGCTGTGCAACCAGGGCAACGGCGTCATTCCGGTGGTCCTGTTGGGTTCGGCCGATTTTGACGTCCGAAATGTCGATCACACCACCGTGACGCTGGGCAACGCTTACGAATCACGGATTGATCCCCAGACCGGTTTGCCCCGGCGCCAGGAGGTCGATTCGAACGGGGACGGTTATCTGGACCTGATTTTCATGTTCCGCTTCAAGGAAACAGGTCTTCCCTGCGATCCGGCGGTAGTGCCGTTTAACGGCCTTACTTATAGCGGCCAGCCATTCACTCTGAGGGGAAGCGTGGTGCAGTTTGGTCACGACTTCGCCCTGGGCCAGGATTGGAGCGCATCTAACGGCCTGACGTTTATGTTCTACGGTCAGGGAACTGATGAAACCATCACGGTGGAACTACTCGACAACCGCGCCCCCGATCCCGGTCCGTCCAGCTGGTCGCTGGTGTGGAGCGATGAATTCAACGACCCCGCCGGCACGCCACCCAATCCCGCCTACTGGGGTTATGAGATCGGCGACGGCACCGTCAACGGCATCCCCGGCTGGGGCAACGCCGAGCTTCAATATTACACGACCAGCACCGATAACGTAGCCACGGACGGCAATGGTAACCTAGTGATCACCGCCAGGGAAGCCGACGGCTCGCTGCTTTGTTACTATGGTCCGTGCGAATACACCTCGGCCCGGCTAATCTCCCACCACCGGGAGGAATTTGCCTACGGCCGCATCGAATCCCGTATCCAGGTTCCCGATGGTGAAGCCGGCCTTTGGCCCGCCTTCTGGAGCCTGGGCACAGATATCGGCGAGGTTGGCTGGCCGCAGACCGGCGAGATCGATATCATGGAATACGTCAGCCGGATCCCGGATGAGATCTTTGGCACCATCCATGGTCCCGGTTACTCCGGCGGGGCTTCCTTTGGCAATACCTATCAATTCCCCGGCGGCGTAGCCGGCAACTACCACACATTTGCCATTGAATGGCAACCCGATCGCATCGAATGGTACGTGAACGGGAACCTTTATCACACGGCGACCCCGGCCGACGTGGCGCCAAACCCGTGGGTCTTCAACGATCCGATCTTCCTGATCTTTAATCTGGCCATAGGCGGCAACTTCGGTGGGGCGGTTAGCGATGCGTTGACCTTCCCGCAGGAAATGGTCATCGACTATGTGCGCGTTTACCAGGGTCCGGATACGGCCGAGCGGTTCGAAACCACCTTTGTAGACGATTTCACCGGCTGGCAGGAGCTATATATCCCCTTCGACGCCTTTAGCCGCAGCGCCGACCAGCCGGCCGGCGCGCCCAACGATGGGCTGACCCTCTCCGAGGTGTGGGGCTATGGCTTCAAGCTGGCGGCTAATGGGAATATCGATTCCGTTCTATTGGACCAGGTGCGGTTGGTAGCGCCGAGTGAAATCACCGTCACCAATCTGAACAACAGCGGCCCCGGCTCGCTGCGTCAGGCGGTCGGTCTGGTGGCTAACGGCGGCACCGTCATCTTCGAACCCGGCCTGGCCGGCGGCACCATCCCGCTTAACAGCCCGCTGGTCATTCCGCCCGGCCGCCACGTGACGATTGACGCCGCGGCCGCGCCCGGCCTGAAGCTGAGTGGCGGAGACAGCGCTCGCGTTCTGATCGTGGATGCCGGCGGCAATGCCACTCTGAAGCATCTGACCGTCGCCGACGGCTATGGCTGGCAGCTGGCGGGCGGCATTCTAAACAACGGCACGCTGACGCTAGATCGGGTCATTGTCACCAACAACACAATGGCCACCGATGCCGGCGACTTCTGGCAGGGAGGCGGTGGCATCTATAACGGCGACGGAGCGACGCTGCACCTAGTTGACAGCAGTGTCGTCGATAACCATGCCGCCTGGTCCGGTGGTGGCGTTTATTCCTTCTTCAATACCACGACCCTCATCGAACGCAGCACTATTGCCGGAAATGTATCTAATGATGTCGGTGGTGGCCTGAGATTGCTAGGCAACGCCACTATCATCAACAGCACGATTAGTGGCAATGAGTCGACCGGCTGGTATGGCGGCGCGCTCTTCATGACCGACGGCGTGGTGAACATGACCAACACCACTATTGTTGGCAATGTCTCTCCGAACTACGCTCCGGCGGTTGTCTTTGTCGGCACCTTTGGTCCCGGCAGCGCCACGCTTAACATGGCCAACAATATCATAGCCGACAGCACGAGCGAAGGTTGCTTCCTGGCTCCGTTCGGAGCAGGGGCAGTGGCCATCAACTCGCTGGGCAATAATGTATTCACCGACGGTACCTGCTTCCCGGTCGCCAGTGACCAGGTCGTGGCCGATGCCTTGTTAGGCCCCCTGGCTGACAACGGCGGCCCGACGCTGACTCACGCCCTCCTGCCGGGCAGCCCGGCGATCGATGCCGCAAACAATGCTCTGTGTCCGCTGACGGATCAGCGGGGCGTCGCGCGGGATGCGGATTGTGACGTAGGCTCATTCGAATATGTACCGTAAGTATCCAGAAAGTCATTCGTGGATAATTCGATAGGTGTGGAGGCTTTAGCCGGGACTTACATCGCTAAAGCCTCCATATTTTCAACTACTGATGGCGAAGAGGAGCAGGCTGGATGAACAGAGAGACAATCGAACCCCCTATCAGCAACGCCCCGGTAGATGGTGAAATCCCGGCGGTAAGCGGCCGTTACACGCAACTTCTCGGTGAGACCTTCTATCGTATCGCCCATTACGACCAGATGCCGCCCTTTTTCATGAGCCTGGTCAGCGGCGCGGATCACTGGCTTTTTATCAGCAGTTCGGGCGGGCTGACGGCCGGCCGGGCCAACGCCGACTCTGCTCTCTTCCCCTACGAAACGGAAGATAAAATCACCGAGCATCACGAACAGACCGGCGGTAAAACGATGATGAGGGTGACCGGCTATGACCTTGATAATGGTCGTTCGCATCTCTGGCGTCCCTTTTCCACTCAATACGCCGCCCTCTATCGGACGGAACGCCACCTCTACAAGAACATCCCCGGTAACAAACTTGTCTTTGAAGAGATCAATCAAACGTTAGGATTGACTTTGCGGGTCGCCTGGCGCACCGGCGACCGCTTCGGCTTTATCCGCACGTGCTGGCTGGAGAACCACGGGGACCAGCCACGCCGGATCGACCTGCTCGACGGCCTGCAAAATTTGCTGCCTTACGGGGCCACCGCTGCCCTGCAAACCACTATGAGCAGCTTGCTCCATGCCTACAAACGGAATGAATTGGATGAGGCAACCGGTCTGGGTATCTTTGCCCTCAGCGCCACCCTCACGGACCGCGCTGAGCCGAGCGAATCGCTGATGGCCACTGTCGCCTGGCAGGTAGGCCTCAACCATCCCCTCCATTTACTTAGTCTAGAGCAGGTGGCGGCATTTGGGAAGGGCTATGACCTGATCCCTGAACTGGATATCTGCGGCAAACCAGGCGCCTACCTGGTCAATACAGCCTTCACTTTATCGCCACAAGAGATCCGTCACTGGCACATTGTCGCTGACGTCAATCAGGACAGTGCCGCTGTTACCCGCCTGGCTTGCTTGCTTGTGCAAGATCGCCGCTTTATCGAGGAGCAAATCGAGGCGGATATCGATCGCAACACGGAGAATCTTGTTCGCCTCGTGGCGGCCGCCGATGGTCTACAGCATACCGCACAGCGAATGACAACCGCCCACCACTTTGCCAACGTCATGTTCAATATCATGCGCGGCGGTATTCTGGCGGACGGCTATCAGATAGACCGCCACGACCTGATCGATTTCATGCGGACGCGCAACCGGGCGCTCCTGACTACCCAGGCGGAGTGGTTTGCCGCCCTGCCCGACCAGCTGACCCTCGAAGACCTCTATGCGCGGGCCAATAACAGCGGCTCTTCTGACCTGATCCGGCTCAGCTATGAATATCTGCCCCTCACCTTCAGCCGCCGCCACGGCGACCCCAGCCGCCCCTGGAACCATTTTTCCATCAATCTGAAACATGCCGACGGCTCGCCGCGTCTCGATTATCAGGGAAACTGGCGCGATATTTTTCAGAATTGGGAGCCGTTGATGCTGGCATTTCCCGATTATCTGGTGGGGGTTATCGCCAAATTCATGAACGCCACCACCGCCGACGGCTACAATCCGTATCGCGTCACCCGTAATGGCATTGAGTGGGAAGTGCCTGAACCGCACAACCCCTGGGCGAATATTGGCTATTGGAGCGACCACCAGATCATCTACCTGCAAAAGCTGCTGGAGATCGCCGAGCAAACCAATCCCGGCTTGCTGTTCCGCTTATACACTCGCCCCATTTTTGCTTATGCCAATGTACCTTATCGTTTAAAGCCTTACAACGGCATGCTCGCTGATTGGTCGAACACGATTACCTTTGATTGGGAAGCCGAACGGTCGATTGAAGCGAACGTTGCCCAAGACGGCATTGATGGTCGCCTCCACCGCGACGCTGGCGGCCAGGTCATCCACGCGACCTTAATTGAGAAATTGCTCGTCCTGTTGCTGGCCAAGCTCACCAATCTCATCCCCGACGGCGGCATCTGGATGAACACGCAGCGGCCCGAGTGGAACGATGCCAATAACGCCCTGGTTGGCAAAGGTATCTCCGTAGTCACGGCTGCCTACTTGCGTCGCTTCATCGCCTTTTGGCGGGAGCAGCTGGCCGGAGCGGAGAACGAGAGTTTCGAGGTGAATGCG
>JAWOHK010000352.1:0-23044 GCA_046485205.1 Chloroflexota bacterium
CGCCAACCATCCCCGTGCGCAAGCCCAGCTGCGCCGGTAATTCAAGTGTTTCAGGCCGGCGGCCGAGAATCGTTACATCAGTGCCTCCCAAAGCCAACACTTGCCCAATTAAAAGACCGAGGCGTCCAGGGCCGACCACCGCATTACGCTGAGAGGGTCGAATTCGAACCTGATCGCGAATTCGCAAGGCAGCGGCTAGTGGTTCGGTAAATACCGCCTCGTCGTCGGCAACTTCTTCCGCAACAATCAGAAGATTTGGAACTGGCAAAGTCACATAATCGGCAAATACTCCGTCTTTGCCATGAATACCCAAAACGGTCCGATTGGGGCAATGCTCAGGTCCGTCACTGAGACAAACCTGGCACTCACGACATCCGAGGTTGATAGTACCCACTACTCGCCGACCTACCCACTCTTTGTCGGCATCATCGGCTACAGATTCGACCATACCGACGAACTCATGGCCTAAGACACCTTGAACCCCACCGCCATAACCCTTGACGATCTCCAGATCGGTGGAACAGATGCCAGCCAGGATGACACGGATCAAGGCCTCGCCTGGAGCTAATTTTGGAAGAGGATAGTCCGACCGAAAACGCAATTCTCCATCATTTACGGTTAGGGCCTGCATTTTATCACGACCCTCGTAATTTCTCGTTAACTCGTTCTTCCCAGGTGACCAGTAAAGGCACGGCCACAAATATAGAGCTATACGTCCCACTCAACAGACCCACAAGAAGCACGGCAATGAACGGCCGAATAGAAATCCCCCCAAACAGCAAGATAGCCACCATGACAAACATGGCGTTGAGTTGGGTCACAAAGGAACGATGAATGACTTCGATTATGGATCGGTTGGCAATCAGATCGATTTTCTCAAATGGCCGTCGGGCGATGTTTTCACGCATCCGGTCAAACAGGACAATGGTGTCTTGCAACGAAAACCCGGCGATGGTCAACACGGCGGTGAGAAAGAGCGCGTCGACCTCCCAACCAAGCAAAAGGCCTGTTAATGCAGCGAACCCGAGAATTATAAATAAATCATGCAACATGGCGATGACGGCTGTCGTTCCATACCGAAACGGGTTTGGCACCTGCCGGAAGACCAACATGATGTAGAATAAAATGACAACAGCGGAGAAAATGACGGCAATAATAGCTGCCCGGGTGACCTCGTCACCGATTGCCGCGCTGACGCTTGTAACCTGGGTTGCGTCGGGCCGGATCGGCGACACCTGATCGCTCAGGGCATCTAAGATGCTTTGGGCTACCTCCGGCGAGACAAATTCGCCACGAATCTGCCAGGCGTTCTCCAATCCCTCGCCTCTGAGGGCGATGATCGAAGGGCTGGGGAAGCCAAATTGGGAGAATACCGATCGGATAGAATTCTCATCAACCGGATCAGCAAATTGAACTTCAAATCTCGTGCCGCTGCGAAAATCGACGCCTACTCGAAAAGGAGAGCCGGTTGAAGCAAACGACACCACCATCGCGATGATGCCAAGTCCGATAAGAATGGACGACAGAATAAAATAACGTCGCCGGTTTTCTACAATATGAAAGACCCAAGACATATGAAATCCAATCGATCAGAATAAATGAGATGTGTTCGTTCTATACCCCTAGTAGCCACTTTTGGTCTTGCAAACGACTGGCGTTTCCTCCCAAGACAATTCGTATCAAGGTGCGGGTGGCCAAAACAGCCGTGAACATGCTGACAAACACCCCAATGGCCAGCGTGACTGCGAAACCCTCTACTGCGCTTGCCCCAAAATTCCGGCCAAATGTCCACAGGATGACGCAAATCACCAAAGTAGCGATATTCGAGTCGCGAATGGTATCCCAAGCGCGCGAGAAACCGGTGTCAATCGCATCTTCAAGATGAGCCCCTTTGCGCAATTCTTCTTTGATTCGCTCAAATACCAGGACGTTGGCGTCAACGGCCATCCCGGTTGACAGAAGAAAGCCGGTTATGGCTGGTAAAGTGAGGGTGACACCAAGACCTTCAAAGACAGCAAAACTCAGCAGTACATAGATCATTAAAGCCGTATCTGCAAGTACACCAGGCAGGCGGTAGTAAACCAGCATGAAGATCAGGACGGCGATCACTCCAATGACTCCGGCGCGAATACTAGCCGCTATTGATTGTTCGCCCAGGGTTGCTCCAATTTGCCGTGTGCTTTCAATTCGTAGCGGAATGGGCAGGCTGCCAAATCGCAATTGAGTGGCCAAGCGTTGTGCTTCTTCCAGATTGAAGTTGCCGGTGATGGTTCCGGCCTCATCGATGACGGCGCTGATTACCGGGCTGGAGATGACCTGCTTATCAAGGACAATGGTCAAGTGTTGGCCTTGATTCTGGCGAGTGTGTTCGCCAAAAATTTCCCCGCCTTCTTCGGTCAGTGCAAAGGTAACGAAAAATTGGCCAAACCCATCGCTATCTACACCGGCCTGCCGCAGACCAGCACCGGTGATCACTGTCGGGAATGTCGGCGCCGGTTCAAAAATCGCCTCTTCATTGCCGTTAACAGCTTCGAGTTCGCATCGGGAAGGACCATCATTAAGACTTGTCCGTATGCAAAGTCCTTCGGGCAGCGATAAAGATCCGGTGTCCACAAATTCCAACAGTGCTGTTTCCTGGATTAGAGATATCGCTTCTTGAGGATCATCGACCCCCGGCAGTTCGACTAAAATTCGGCGGCTGCCCTCCGTCTGAACTAATGGCTCGGTCACCCCAATGGCATTGACCCGTCGCTCGATAATCTGTCGGGCGGTGTCCATCGCTTGAGACGTGACTTCCTGCTCCGGCGCGACGTCTGCTTCTAAAAGCACCTGCAATCCACCTTGGAGGTCCAATCCCAACCGTATCGGGAAGTTTTGGTTGGTGACTACCCATGCAGAAGTAGCAATGGCTAAAATAATGGCCACCAGCCAGAAAAAATCATTTCGTTTCATAAATCAGAATCCAGTCCACCGTGCCTGATTACGGCCAAACAAAAGCATTATAGCAGCCGAGAGGTATGTCGCAATGAGTATCAATGACTGCTTATCCATAATCCTTGTTTTAGGTAACCTTGTATAGTCCTATTTTCCTTCATCCTGTTCAGTTTGATGGTACTCCGGTCACATTTTAACAGTCAGTTCACGCCGTTGGCTTCGGAAATATGGTAAAAAGTTGGATGAAAGCAACATTGAGATAAAAAATCCCATCAATTGCCGGGTGCCAAAAGGAGGGATATTGACGAGCTTCATCAACGAACTGAAAAACATCAATCTGTCGTAGCGGCGTATTATTTGAGAATAGCAAAGGAGACGACGAGTAATGAACAAATCGAGATTGGCGATTTTCCTCGGCTTGTTGTTGGTCTTGGCCCTGACAGTCAGTGCGTTTGCCGGGTTAGTGGTCACATATACAACATCCGATGATGCTTACAGTGAATACAATATTTCCGATTCTGAAGCACGAATAGCTGAGGCTACAACCAATAGTCTGATTGACAATGGTGCATTCACCCAGTGGGGAATGGGCCTGGGGCCATCAGACCCCTGGACGTTCTGGCGAGATGATAGAGCTGGGTGGACCGCCGGACGACTACATGAGTTTGATCTGGCTTTGCCCGCCAACCCGGAAGGTATTAACAATGCGATGGGGTGGTTCATCCAACATTCCGGAGCTAAAGAAGGCGGCTATTACGCCGGAGCTTATCAACAACTGACCCGAATCCCGGTAGCCGGGCTATATTATGTCAGTATCAGCACAACGGCATTTGAAGACGGCCGAACCGGACCCTATAACAGTATAGCCTGGTATGCAATCAGTGACTCGGCCAGCCCGTCTGGCGTTGAGGACTGGCGCGAGTTGTTCCCGGATCAGTTCGTCTGCGCTAACGGCGACGGCGTCTGCAATTATGTCGGTCGTGACGAGACCGTTCAGATTAACCCCGGTCAATACTTCCATCTGATGGTCGGCCGCAAGTTCCCCGAATTTTTCGGCTGGACGATGTTTGTGATCGATGACATCAGCATCGTGGCCGCCGACGGTACGCTTAACACTACCAACGGCTTCTACAACTGGTGCAATGGGAACAACGAAGATTTCAAGGTTCATGAAGACGAGGCGTGCCGGAGCTATACTGAGATTCATTGGGATCCGGACCAAACCCGTTAAAGAATATCGTTTAGATTGCTCCCGCATTGTCACTTTCTGGAAGTAAACCTGTGCGGGCCGGTACGCGGGAATCGGCTCGCACATTTGGGTTAGACCAATTTGCAATAGTCAGGCACAGGAAGTTCGATGATAAAAAAATCATGGTCGCCAAGCCTCGTTTACCGGAGGTTCATTAAGGCTATTTTCATTTCATCGACTATGTTTGTCCTTTTCATGCAGGTGAGTTGTACCCGGGATGAAGTCATCGCCGCCATCGCTACACTGGCCGTCGATCTTCAGGCCACGATCGAACCCATCGGGGCAACAACGATTCAGACTAATGAATTGGCCCTAGAAACACGAATTTCGGTAGAAAGTGTTGACACCGACGATACCGACGATCCTGAGGCAAGTCAACCCGATCCGATTGCAATGGTCAGTACTCCTCAGATAATTGATGAGCCCGCTCCGTCAGCAACGGCCCTACCCATCACGGATACCCCGCCCCCTCCTCCGACCGAAACCAGTACGTCGACACCGACACCTGAACCGCCACCAACACCCACCACTATTCCAACTGCCACACCTTTACCACTAGAATTCTCGGTCGCCGGCGGGACGATGTACTTCATTCCTGGCGGGTTCTTTGAAATGGGTGCCGAGGCGGCAAGTTTGTTTGAGGAATGTACCAATTTTATGGACGGATGCCAGGAGGAATGGTTTGCGCCTTCAGAACCGGCTCACATGGTTCTGGTAGCGCCCTATTTTCTCGACTTACACGAGGTGACAAACGAGGCTTATGTCACATTTTTGAACCACATTTTTACCACTGATGGTTCTTGCCTGGGACAGCCTTGCGTTGTCCATGACGAAAGCCAAGTATCCCGAGAAGAAAATACGTTCTTTGTTGCCGCAGAATTCTCAAGCAATCCTGTCGCCGGGGTGACATGGTATGGTGCCGCTGCCTATTGTGAATGGCGTTCAGCCCGGCTCCCAACCGAGGCGGAATGGGAGAAGGCTGCCAGTTGGGACGATCCAACCGCTACTAAGAGACGTTATCCATGGGGTGATGTTTTCGACGGAGAACTTGTCAATTTTTGTGATGTGAACTGCGACGCACCCCAGTCGAATTCTGATTTTGATGATGGCCAGGCAGCCGCAGGCCCGATCATGTCCTATGAAAGGGGGCGAAGCTCATCCGGTGGATATGACCTGGGCGGCAACGTTTGGGAATGGGTCTCCGATTGGTTTGATGCCGAGTTCTTCACCGAGGCAATATACACCAATCCGATCGGCCCGGAAACAGGCGAAGCCAAAGTCGTTCGCGGTGGGTCCTGGTTTGACACCGGCAATTTTATGGGGACTACCATTCGATTTCCGTCCTTACCTGATAATGCCGATAAAACCATCGGATTCCGCTGCGCAGCCGATCTTCCCCGACCTTGATGTCGGCCGTGTTAGAATAGCCGGACCTCGACCATCGATCCGGCCAACAATCCACCGCTGTTGAGCGGTACCTTGATTAATCCATCCGCTCCAACAAGTGTAAAGATTAGGTTGCTCTTACCAAATACGGGCCAGGCCATAATGCCCTCACTCGTATCTTCCAACCGAGCCGGAATATAATCCTCACGCCCGCTTTCACTGGCGATATTCTGGCCCAACTTGACCCACATGTGCCTGGTCAGTGGTTTCTCCAATAGACCTTGCAAATGATAAAGTGCCGGGACGCCTAGCATATCAAATTGGATCATGGCCGAGACCGGATTACCGGGCAGTCCAAGAATCGGTTTCTCATTGGCAACACCTACAATCGTCGGTTTTCCAGGCCGGGTCGCCACCCCGTGAAACAACACACCCGGCTCTCCAAGACTGCCGATTACCTCAACCGTCATATCCCGCACACTGACCGATGACCCAGCAGACATCACCAACATATCTGAATCAGCCAGAGCCGCGGATGCGGCCGTTTGTAAACTTGTGAAATCATCAGCCACGATTCCAAAATTAATTGGGACGCCCCCACCATTGGCTACTTGCCCGGCCACCGTATAACTGTTGATATCTCGAATCTGACCGGGTAAGGTTGACCGGTCGGGAGGTACGATTTCGTCCCCGGTCGCCATTATCGCGACTCTAGGCTTCCGGGCTACTCGGATCCTGGTCATGCCAACCGCGAGCAACCCACCTAAGTCCTGGGGACGAAGGCGATGACCGGCCGGGAGGATTTCCTCACCCTCGCTAACATCTTCGCCTATTTGGAGTATATTTTGGCCGGCGGCAACAGCGCGAAATACTTCTATTTCAAACGGAAATTCATCTTCTGCTGGGTGGCCTACCACCTGGGTATGTTCGATCTGCACCACGGCATCGGCCGTCGAGGGGATCATGCCACCGGTATGAACAATCGCAGCCTGGCCCATGCCGAGGTTTACATCGGCCTTCTGGCCCATGAAAACCTCTCCGATTACATGGAGAAAAGCCGGCAGACCCTCGCTGGCTCCAAAAGTATTCGCAGCCCGAACGGCATAGCCGTCCATGGTGCTGCGCCGAAATTCCGGTAAAGGATGTGCCGCAACGACAGAACCGGCTGTAACTCGGCCTAATGCCGCAGTCGTCTCGATGATTTCCGGATCGCCAAGCGACACAAAGTGGGACAGAAACAAGGCGCGCGCTTGATCCGGCGGGAGCACATTGAAAAATTCAGCCATATTCGTCTTTACAAGAAGTTTAATCGGTAGCTTGGCCGGGTTCACTCAATGTTCAATCATCTCCAGTAATGCCGCTTCGTCGATGATCGGTACCGTCAATTCTTGAGCTTTGGCTAACTTGGAGCCGGCTGCTTCCCCCGCGACCAGATAATCTGTTTTCCGGTTTACCGAACCTGTAACTTTCCCGCCCACCTTCTCAATCAATAAGGTTGCTTCTTCACGCGATAGATTTGGCAGAGTACCGGTAATAACAAATGTCACCCCGTCAAGAAGTTTCAACAGTTCTTGTTCTTGATTTTCATCACCTGTAAATCTCAACCCTGCAGCCCTTAGCTTCTCCACCACTTGCCGGTTGCGGTCGTTCATAAACCAGGTGACCACAGACAAGGCTGTTTGCGGACCGACACCTTCGATTGCTTCAAGTTGCTCTACCGTTGCCTTCGAAACGGCATCAATACTGCCCAGAGAGCGAATGAGCAACGATGAACCAACGCTCCCGACAAATCGGATTCCTAGAGCAGTCAAGAGACGTTCCGGCGGCTGCGTTTTGCTTGCCTCAACACCCGCCAGCAAGTTGTCAACTTTTTTTGCCTTGTAACCCTCGAGGTTGAGCAGGTCTTCGCGATCTAAATAGTAGATATCAGCCACATCATGGATCAATCCTTGCTCGAAGAGCAGGACTGAAGTCTGAGTTCCAAAGCTTTGGATATCCATCGCGCCGCGGCTCACAAAATATTCGACGCGTCGGATGATTTGGGCCGGGCAGGCCACATTATCACAATAAATGGCTACTTCTCCAGGCAAGCTAACGGCCGATTCGCCGCAGACAGGGCAATGGGCCGGTCTGGTTATGGGACGTTCACTGCCATCTCGCACGTCGGTTATCGGTCCAACCACATAGGGGATGACATCACCGGCTCGCTTGACGAGAACTCTGTCCCCGATTCGTATATCTTTTCGTTCGATTTCGTCATAGTTGTGAAGCGTTGCATTCCGAACAATGACGCCCCCAATTTCCACCGGGTCCAGGACAGCGGCCGGCGCCAAAATGCCTGTTCGGCCAACATTGACTTGCACATCGATCAGCCGGGTTGACTTTTCTTGAGCGGGGAACTTTAATGCTAACGATCCTCGGGGATCTTTGCCAACAAATCCCAGGCTATCAGCTAATTTCCGATCGTCGATCTTCACGACCACACCATCTACTTCGTAGTTGATGTTGTTACGTCTGGTCAACCAGGACTCATAAACTTCGATCACTTCGTCCAGGCTACGGCAGAGCTGATTATCTCCTGAAACCGGAAATCCAAGATCTCGCAGATAGGTTAACCTATCCCACTGGTTGACCGGGATATCGGTATCCTCGGAAATTACAACCTCATAGCAATATAGCCGCAAGGGGCGCTCGGCCGTCTTTGCCGGATCAAGTTGGCGCAATGAGCCGGCCGCTGTATTTCTGGGATTCATGTACAACGGCTCACCGGCCGCGGCACGTGCTTCGTTCAGGCGCTCAAACTTATCCAAAGGAAAGAATACTTTTCCGCGGACGACCAGATAACCCGGCGTGTTTAACCGGCTCTGAGGATCAACCGGAATCCTTTTCGGCAGAACACGCAAAGTCCGTAAATTTACTGTCACATCCTCGCCAATTTCGCCATTGCCCCGAGTTGCTCCCTGGACGAATTGCCCGTTTCGATAAGTCAGGACAACCGTTAAGCCATCCAGTTTTGGTTCCACGACATATTCAAGATGGGTCTCCTGGGGCAAAAGCCGACCTATCCTGGTGCGCCAAGCACGCAACTCATCCGCATTAAATGCATTCATGAGACTGAGAATCGGTCTCGGATGGGCGACCTTCGTAAAGACTTCTGAGGGAGGAGCGCCGGCTCTTTGTGTGGGTGAATTAGGCGTCACCAATTCCGGATCTTGCGCTTCCAGGTCAAGCAGTTCCTGGTAGAGCGCATCATATTCAGCGTCGCTGATCACCGGCGAATCGAGAACATGGTATCGATACGAATGGAAATCGATTTCCGCTCGAAGTTGTTTTACCCGTTCAACATTGCTCATGAGTCATTTACCCGATACTGGACATGCAAATCAAGGCCCTGCGGAAGGCGCCAGAAAATCAGCCGCTGCCCAACCTTCGGTACCATTGGCAAGGCGAACAAGCCACCATTGATAGGTTCCACCTTCCTCCGGCCCTTCAATGACGAATACAATTGACCCCTCGGCCGCAATAGTAAGCTGGATGTTGCTGGTACTCGGGCCATTGCGGACAGTCACGCCTATACCGCCCGTATCAACCACTTCGGCATAATAACCAGACGTTACGGCCGGAGGAGCAACAGAAAAGTCAGGGGTTGGCATGGGGGTTGCGGTTGGTGCCAGGGTTGGCATGGCTGATATGGCCGGTGCAGTTACCGTCGGTAAAGGCGGAGCAGTCAGCTGGATAATGATCAAACTCTGTTCATCAGGCGACTGATCATCCTGGCGGGCTAAAAGTGAGCCAAGCAATACTGCTAATATCCCGAGTAAAATGAGAGATATTACAATCCCGAAACCTAACCATAACCATGGGATTGAAGACCGGGGTTTCGATGATGTGTCAAGGGTCATAAATTAAATACCGAATCGTGGCTAACAAAAGTGAAGCTACTTACCTGTTTGGTGTTCAATAGCCTCTACCAATAACATCGTGACATCATCAAACGCCGCCGCCCTACCCCGCCAACTATTGACATCCCGGATAATACCGTTTAGTACATTTTTTGCCGGCCCATGGGCGGAATTCAAAAAGGCGTTTGTCAACCGGTTAAACCCATAGTTCTGACCAATTTCGCTCAAGGCATCGGTCACGCCATCACTATATAGGAGTAACAAATCGCCGGGTGCCAATTGAATCGAATACTCCTGCAATCGCAGATCTTCGATCATACCCAGAAATCGTCCGTCGCCAGGAAGGGGGAAAGGCGACTTACCAGCCCTTAAGAGAAGCGGCCGATCTTGCGCGGCACGAACATACCGTAACCAGCCACTCGACCGATGCAATACGCCGTAAAAGGCCGTCACAAAGGCGTCTATTCCATAGCCATCCGCCGCCCCACCGACAGCCAGCAAACCACGGTGTACATTAATTGTGACTTCCGCCGGTGATAGCGAGCGTTGAGATTCCTGGAAAAACAGGGTTCGCGTGACGGCCATAAGCAACGCAGCATGCATTCCCTTATCGGCGACATCAGCAATCAGAATCGCCACGTGGTTATCATCGACTGTCCGGACATCATACAGGTCGCCGCCCACCTGTCGGGCCGGAGCTAAGAAACTGGCAAATCGATAATCAGGGTACTCGGGCAAGACTGTGGGTAATAAATTGCGCTGCATTTCTGCAGCCAACTCCATTTCACGTTCCAATCGTTCTTTCTCGACCAGTTCCGCCTGGGCTGCCTGGAGACTAAGAAGTGCATCCTGGAGTTGCAGGTTCTTAGTCCGGAGATCATGAATCGCCAGTTGATCTAATTTACGCAAATTAGAAAGAATACGGCCGGTAATAAAAAGGGCCAATTCCGGGTCGGTTCGTAATAGGTGCTTGAAACGGTCGGCCGTTATTTCCAGTACAGTCGTTTCGGTCGTCGTTTTGACGGTCGCCAACCGCGGACTATCATCCAACAAAGCCATTTCACCAAAGGAATGGAGAGGCCCAAGGACATTTAAAATTTGATCATCACCGCTTTCCATTCGACGCGAGACCACAGCACATCCATCTTCGATTACATAGAATGTACTCTCGGCTGCGCCTTGATGGGTTAGCAAACTGCCCGCCGGGTATGTCCGGGATTCGGAAATGCTGCGGAGAGTCTTCATCATCTGCTCGTCGACGCGACTATCCCCTACCTCTTTTAATGTATCAGAAACCAGGATCTCGTCGGTTCCGGCCGAAGTTTGTTCTGTCATTTCTTCTTTCCCCTAGCGGCCGATATAGTTTAGGAATTCATCGACGGGCCAAGTATTGACCACATCTGCAGATGTTGCCCAGCCACGCTGTGCAGTGGCAACCCCAAAATGACGGTAACCAAATTCACTCGATCGATGAGCATCTGTATTGATAGCGAGCTTGACTCCCATTTCCAAGGCTTGGCGCACATCGACATCTCGCAAGTCTAATCTCTGAGGATTGGCGTTGACTTCGAGAATCGTACCATTCGAAGCCGCTGCCCGCATAATGACCTCCATATCCAGATCCGCGCCCGCCCTGTTCGGCAATAACCGACCAGTTGGATGAGCGATCATGTCCACATGCGGGTTATTGATGGCATTGAGCATCCTTTGTGTTACTTGCTCCTTCGATTGCCCAAGGCCGGTGTGCAAACTGGCGATAACGAAATCAAGATCTGCCAGGACCTCATCAGGATAGTCTAGAGTTCCATCTGCCCGTATCTCCATCTCCGTTCCATGCCATACCCTGAAGCCGGACCCCATTGCCTTGTCGGCGGCGCGCACTTCATCAGCTTGTCCCCGGAGCCGGTCGATTGACAGACCACCGGCGATTCCAAGACTGACGGAATGATCCGTGATAGCAATCGCTTGCAACCCGTTGTGGCGAGCGGTTTTAGCCATGTCGATAATACTAAGCGTGCCGTCGGACCAGGTCGTATGCATATGCAAATCACAGATAATCTCAGTTTCTTTGACCAGTTGCGGTAAAGAATCCTTAATTGCCGCCTCAATCTCGCCGCGATCTTCCCGGATATAAGGTGGAATATAGGGCAAACCCAGATTAGCATACACTTCTTCTTCGGTGGAACACAGAATCTCAGCCCCACCGTCTACCGGCGTAAATGCATGTTCGTTCAGGCTCAGACCTTTTTTAAGAGCTAATTCTCTTAGCCTGATATTATGTGCCTGGCTGCCGGTGAAATACACCAGTAATGTCCCCCATCGTTCGGCGGGCAATACCCGTAGATCAGCCCCCATGCCGTTCAAAAGATCAACACGTGTTTTGGTCGGCCCTCTCGCCGCCACTGATTCAACAATATCAAGGGATCCGAAGCGATCCATCACGGCGTCGGGGGAATCGGCCGCCACCAAAATATCAATATCGCCGATGGTATCCTTCATGCGCCGCAATGACCCGGCCACCGCGGCTTGAGTCACTCCCGGCACCTGTAACAACGCTGCCACCATACTCTGGGCGATTGGCCAAACTGCGCCGAGAGGCGTCCGGTCGTCACCGTGAAGTGCCAGCGCGCTAATCGCGGCTATTATCTTGGATTCTGATTTTTCGCCTATGCCCGGCAAATCGCGTAGCTTTCCGGCCTGGGCAGCGGTTGTTAATTCATCCAGGGTCTTAATTCCCAGACCTTCGTATATTTGTTTGACCCGTTTTGGACCAAGCCCTTCTACTCGCAACATTTCAACTAATGAGAGAGGAATATCGACCGCTAGACGATCATAGAATTCAAGCCGTCCCGTGCTGATCATCTCTTCGATCTTGGCCGCCAGGGTATTTCCGATTCCCGGAATATCTGTTAACTTGCCTTCGGCGGCGACGATATTAATATCACGGCCGAGTGAATCGATACTCTCGGCCGCTTTGCGATAAGCCATAATGCGGTGAATCTGATCGCCGCGAATAGCCAGCATGTCGGCCACATGGTTAAATATCGCCACCATCTCTCGGTTATTCATAGCTACAGATTATACTCCGAAATACACCGGCACGATTAAAGTATTAAATATGATTATTAATGCATCTTTAGTTGGGTTTCGGGGCTCGGAGTCACTAAAATGCCACTTTCTTTACACAATTAAGCTGAAATTTGCCATTTTTTAGCAGCATGGTATTCTATTTAACCTCAAGCAGCTCAACGTCTGTAAGCTTGAAGTTTTGAACCCAAAGGAGTTAGGAAGAGATGATGAAGAAACGTTTTACAGTTTTATCAGGGTTGCTACTCATTGTTGCCTTAGCGGTATCGGCTTGTACAAGTCCGACCGGAACCGTGCAGGAAGCGATAGATCAAGTAGCGCCAACACTAGAAGCAGCGGTTGAAGAACTCGCGCCTACTATTGAAGCAGCAGCGACAGAAGTTGCCGAAACAGTGCCTGAAGCAGAAGCAACAGTAGAGGAAGAAGTTACCGAAGAACCCATGTCTGATTTTGAGCCGCTCAGTGTCGCGGCTGAAGATTGTGAATATGGTGGCAAGATTTTGTCAATCGAAGCCGTCGATGAATATACAGTACAGTTCAATCTGTGCAAGTCAGATCCGGCATTTTTGTCCAAGATTGCCTTCACGCCCTTCGGCATTCAACCAATGGAGTGGTTAATGGAAACGGGTGGCACCGGCCAGTTGCTTGAGCAACCGGTTGGAACCGGTCCTTACATGGTTGAACGATGGCTCCGTGGCGATTCGATCACCTTCACTCGTTTCGACGATTATTGGGGAGATCCGGCGATTGCCCAAACCGCTGTCCTGCGTTGGAATCAGGAAGGACAGGCTCGCCTGTTGGAACTCCAGGCCGGAACAGCGGATATGATTACCAATGTCCCGCCTGATGATATGGATGCGGTCGAAAACGATCCCAATTTACAGTTATTGCCAAGTGGAAATCCTAATATTTTATACTTGGGAATGACCAATACCTTTGAGCCGTTTGATAATGTAGACGTTCGCAAGGCAATTGCCATGGGCATTGACAAGCAACGTATCGTGGACAATTTCTTTCCTGAAGGGTCAGAAGTTGCCGATTACTTCACGCCTTGTAGCATTCCTGGCGGATGCGAAGGTGAAGGATGGTACGATTTCGACCCGGAAGCTGCTCGTCAACTCCTGGCCGACGCCGGCTATCCGGACGGTTTCGAAACGGCCATCTATTACCGTGATGTATACCGTGTCTATCTGCCCGAACCCGGCGTTGTTGCTGTGGAGCTGCAAGACCAGCTTCAGCAAAATCTGGGTATTACGGCTGAAGTCGTCCAGATGGAGTCCGGTGAATTTATCGCCGAAGCCACGGATGGACGCTTGGATGGTTTGTATCTATTAGGCTGGGGTGCAGACTACCCCCATCCGACCAACTTCCTTGATTTCCATTTCGGAGTGAACAATCCCCAGTTTGGTGATGCGCATCCCGAAATCTATGAATCGCTTGAGTCTGCATCAAAAATTGCCGACATCAATGAAACCTCCGAACTTTATGCTCAAGCCAATAACGCCATTCGCGAGCTGGTGCCCATGGTGCCGCTCGTCCATGGGAAAGCGGCCGATGCAGCCCTGTCCTCTCTTGGGAACGCATATGTTCCGCCTTTCGGTGCTACTCAATTCTACAAGCTGGATCCGGGCAAGGACACCCTTGTCTTCGTCCAGAACGCTGAGCCAATTAGCCTTTACTGCGCTGATGAAACGGATGGCGAGTCCTTGCGTCCCTGCCAGCAGGCTGTAGAAACTCTCCTTGAGTACAGCGATGACTCAGGAGACGTTGTGCCGGAATTGGCTCTTTCTTGCGAAGCCAATGAAGACGCGACCGTCTGGACTTGTGCCCTGCGCCAGGGTGTCATGTTCCATAACGGGGCTATCATGAACGCCAATGACGTCGTCTATAGCTGGGCTGTAGGTATTGATGCGTCAAATCCCAACCATGTCGGCAACACCGGTGGTTTCGACTACTTTGCCTATTTGTGGGACGGTTTGATGAACGTTTCTCAAGAAGAGTAAGGTTCTACGACCTTCTATTGGGTACCCTCGACGTAGTAGACGGTAGAGGGTACCCATTCCAATTAGCTCTATTGCGTCAAGACGGCGCATTTCGTTGGGTAGCCTTCGGCCTTCCTCGGAAAGTCTAAGGCTACCCATGGTTTTCCAATTTACTTCGGTGGTATTTTGGGGAACATATGTTGGAAAGTAATCTTCATGGTTCAATATACAATCCGCCGCATTTTTCTGGCTGTACCGGTACTTATTGCTGTCCTTATACTAACCTTTTTGCTTGCCAGATCGATTCCCGGAGATCCTTGCCGTGCTATTTTGGGCGAGAGAGCTACTAGAGCATCTTGCGAACGCTTCCTTCGTGATCATGGATTGGACCAACCAATTATCGTCCAGTTTGGAATCTTCGTTCAAAATTTAATGAAGGGTGATTTAGGAGATTCAATCCGCTTTAGCCGGCCGGTAACCGTGATCCTCGTTGAACGCTTGCCCACCACGATAGAGCTCGGGTTCATCGCCATGACCCTCGCGGTGATAGTCGGCGTCCCCCTAGGTATCCTTTCTGCCGTGAAAAGAAATTCATCCGTCGATGTTTTTACTATGATCGGGGCGAATTTTGGGGTATCAATTCCGGTTTTCTTCCTGGGACTGATGCTTATTTATTTATTTGCCGTACTATTCAGAGACACTCCTCTTGCTCTCCCGCCGTCCGGCAGATTATCACCCGGCATGGCACCTATACCGTTCTACGTTTTCTTAAATTGGGAACCTGGGGCACAAGACACAGCCCGGTATCACCTCTTTGAATTTATCACCAATCATTACATTTTTAATTCATTTATCACCGGACAATGGGATGTATTTCGTGACGCAGTAAGACACATGATCCTGCCGGCAATCGCTCTGGCTACAATCCCGCTGGCTATTACAGCGCGAATGACACGATCCAGTATGTTGGAAGTGTTGGGGCAGGATTTTGTGCGAACAGCCAGGGCAAAGGGATTAAGCGAAAATAAGGTTGTTCTCAAGCATGCATTCCGGAATGCGCTGCTGCCTGTGGTCACAATTGTAGGCTTGCAGTTAGGCGCGATTTTGAGCGGAGCCGTCTTGACGGAAACGATCTTCGGTCTCGCCGGGGTAGGCCGTAGTGTCGTTGAGGCGATCTATTCCCGAGACTTTCCTGTCCTTCAAGGATTTGTCATCGTTATTGCCTTTATCTATGTGACTTTTAACCTCGTGATCGATCTCTCTTATGGAATTCTCGATCCTCGAGTCAGACTGGACTAAGCTAAGCTTTTGGATTTTTACCAGGTGCTGAGGGTGGATTGTGGCAATTGAAAAAGTACCCGACCGTTATTCCCCAACCGTAGTCCAGCTTTCTGCTGATGATGCCTGGGATATTTCCGGTTACAAGGCTAACAGTCTGTGGCGGTTGACGTTAAGGCGTTTATTCCGCCAACGCTCAGCCCAGGTTGGGCTGGTTATCCTGACATTTCTGATTCTGACAGCTATCTTCGCACCTGTAATTGCCCCTTATGATCCGACCCAGGTTTTGATTGGTATTGAAGACGTTCGCCGGCGTGAGGGACCGTGTATCCATATGCTAGGCTGCCCCACCGATAAACCGCAACATCTGTTCGGGATAGATGGTAATGCCCGCGACCAGTTCAGCCGAATCGTTTATGGGGCCCGGGTCTCATTAATGATCGGGTTTCTCGTCGTCACCATCGCAGCTGTCATCGGAACAACTCTCGGAGCCGTATCAGCCTATTTGGGGGGCTGGGTTGATAATGTCGTCATGAGAATGCTGGATGTAGTGCTGGCATTTCCAGTTCTGCTATTGGCCATATCGATTATGTTCGTTTTTGAAAATCGCAGTCTGACTCAAGCCATGATTGCCATCGCTATTGTCAGCATTCCTGCTTATGCTCGGGTTGTTCGCTCCAGTGTTCTCTCTTTGCGCGAGACGGATTATGTCGAAGCCTCTAGAGCCCTTGGAGCCAGCGACACAAGAATACTGTTTGGTCGAATATTGCCCAACGCTCTACCTCCGTTGATCGTTCTAATCACCCTGGGCATCGCCGCCGCTATCCTGGACACCGCAGCACTGTCCTTCCTGGGAATTGGGGCGCAAGAACCAACTCCGGAATGGGGATCAATGCTAGGCCGTGAGAGAAATCAAATTTTTAGTGCCCCTCATCTGGTTTTCATTCCTGGGTTGGCCATCTCAATTACTGTATTGGCGTTCAATTTGGTGGGTGATGGCTTGCGAGATGCCCTTGATCCACGGTTGGTTCATGGGAGCGGCAGAAGCAATGACTAAGAAAACTTCATCGCGGAGCCAAATAACAAAAAAAGCCCAGACTAATTCTGGGCTTTTAAGACATTTTGAGTGTCGCAGATAATATTCAGTGCCGGGTTTTAAACCTAACGAGTCGCGCCCGTGATCATTCGACTAAGTCCGATAACGACTCAATTTAATCCCTAGCACCCTTGACCTTGGAATAACTATCCGGTCTCGCTCTCGCCGCTAAAAGGCTCAACGTCCGTCGCTTCAGGGCCTTTGTTGGTCTCTTCTACATCGTACAGGATCCATTGCCCATCATCGAATTCTTCCATCTCACCTACCGTTCCGGATTTATGAAAGAATATTTCCTCACCACCACCACGAAGAATGAAACCGTAACCTTTCTTGGCATTATACCATTTGACCTGCCCAATATATTTGCCGGTCATCGGGTCAATTTGGATCGTCTCGGGACCAGCGATTTCAGCCTCGCGTTGAGGCGCCGGACGGGACGGCGGCCGTTCTCCTTCGGGCGCCGACTGCTCATCGCCGGCCGTTTGACCCTCATAACTGGTTTCTCCATCCTCTGATCGTTCCGGCGAGCGGGCGGGGCGGCCTGGTGACGTCTCGAGTCTTTCCAACGACGCCGGCTCCACCGGCAACCCGGCCTGACTCAAGCGTCTCTGCATTTCAACCGTGAATAAAAACTTTTCGCCATCCTCATTCTCTTCCCATCGATCTCGAAAGTTCATGTCAATTCTCCAATGGTCAATTTCAATTAAACACCTTGCCGCTTCCTGGTTCTTCTCTTTTTTTCTTCAGTGATTACTGGTTTCTTTTTCGCATTTGCATATCCGGTCGGGGTCACAACACCTGTAATACGATTTCGAACGCCTAATGCCATGGCGGGTTGGGGCCGTACATTTCGCCCGCCGATGACTGCGTCACTAAGACTTATCTTTTTTGTGGAACCGGTACTGGTGGTCAATATCAGTTGCACACCCTTAGTAAGGACTGCTGCGGCGGCTATCTCGGAAGCACCCTTTGGCAAACGCATGTTGATCACACCCTGACCATACCGGTTCTGCAAAGGATATTCGGTCAATGGCGATGCTTTGGCCAAACCGTTGTCGGTAATGCTCCACAAAAAGCCCTCGGGGACAAACAGGTCCATACCAATGACGCCATCAGTCTCGCTGTCCAGCTTGATGCCCATCACGCCTGATGCCGCTAACCCCATTGGACGAACAGCATCTTCACTGAAACGAATCGCCTGGCCGCTTAAGGTAACCAGGATAATCTCATCCTCGCCGGAGGTGACGCGTGCCCATCCAAGCATATCAACTTCGGCAACATTCATCACCAAAAACGCTTCGGCCGTCACACCGGGTAATTCAGATAGCCGAATTCGTTTGACCACACCCCCTAATGTCGTCAAAAATAGAAACCCTTCCCGATCGTCCTCCGATGGGAGAATAAACGCCGCTGCCAGTCGATCATCGCGCCCTAACGGCGTGAGGTCCGACCAGGGTACACCTCGGCCTATTTCCTCGGCTTCCGGAATCCGATGAACCGGCACACCCACAGCCCGACCACCAGCGGTGATCAGGTAAAGCGTGTCGCGTGTATTGGCAGCAATCATAGCAGCCGGTGATTCTATTGGTTTCCGGGCAATCGTCGGCGGCGCTTTGCCGCCCAAGCGGCCGATGGTTCCTTGTTCGCTGACTAAAATCCAGCTTTGTTCGTCTGGCAGCAGGCCGGAGTCGCTGATCACGCCGTTCTCCACATTGTTAACGATTTGCGACCGTCGCTTATCACCAAAACGTTGGGCGACTTCCAGGAGCTCTGATTTGATTTGATCGCGCATCAACTCAGGCTTGGCCAATAGTTTTTGGAGCTCTTTAATCAGTGCCAGCTTTTCTTTGTACTCATCCTGAAGCTTTTTACGTTCCAGCCCGGCCAAACGACGTAATTGCATATCTAAAATGGCTTGGGCCTGCACCTCAGTAAATTTGAATTGCTCCATCAGATTGTTTCGCGCCGTATCTGCAGTTCGCGAACGCCTAATGAGTGCAATGACCTCGTCCAGGTTATCGAGGGCCTTCAGTAAGCCCTCCAGGATGTGAGCCCGCTGGCGTGCTTTGGCCAGATCGTGCTCGCTGCGCCGGCGAACCATTTCCAACCGGTGATCCAGGTAAACCCGCAACGCCTGCTTCAAGGTCAGGACACGAGGCTGTCCGTTCACCAGGGCCAAAAGAGATATACTGAAAGTCGTCTGGAGTGGGGTCAGCCGGAATAAAGCAGCCAATACCTTTTCGGCTTCCACCGTGCGCGTCGTCTCAATGATGATGCGCAGTCCGCGCCGGTCAGATTCATCCCGTAAATCTGTCAATCCTTCAATCTTGCCGTCGCGGTGTAAATCAGCGATCCGACCCAGTAAATTGGTCTTGTTCACCTGGTAAGGGATTTCGGTAATCACGATCCGATTTTTGTTGCGTCCCATTTGCTCAACATGAACACGAGCACGCACGACGATGCGCCCGCGTCCAGTCGCATACGCGCTGGCAATGGTATCTGTATCATCATCCCCCCGGTGACGGGCGATCAAACCGCCGGTTGGGAAATCCGGTCCAGGTATAAATCTCATCAAATCTGTAACCGAAATATCGTCGAGGGTTGTCCAATTATCCAATAGAAAAATGAGGGCGTTGACGATTTCAACCAGGTTGTGCGGCGGAATGCTGGTCGACATGCCGACAGCGATACCGGAAGAGCCATTAACAAGCAAATTGGGAATTGTGGCCGGTAGAACTGAAGGTTCTCGCAAGGAATCATCAAAATTCGTTTCGTAATCGATGGTATCCTTGTCAATATCCTGAAGCAGGTCAAACCCCATCGCCGACATCCGCGCTTCGGTATAGCGCATGGCTGCGGCGGCATCGCCATCAATCGAGCCAAAGTTACCCTGGCCATCGACAAGCATGTAGCGCATGGAGAAATCCTGCGCCATACGGACCATCGCCTCATAAACAGATTGATCGCCATGAGGATGGTATTTACCCAAAACCTCGCCCACAACTCGAGCGGATTTCCGGTAAGGAGTGTCCGGTCGCAGGCCCATATCGTACATCGCATAAAGGATTCTTCGCTGTACAGGCTTGAGACCGTCGCGCGCATCCGGCAATGCCCGGGCCACGATGACACTCATCGCGTAGCTCAGGTATGACTCGCGCATTTCCTGATCGATATTTACTTGTTTAATGAGACCTACTTCCATGGTGGCACAGTTTCACAGCCCCTCTAAGCCGGGCTTGGTTGAAAATTTGTTCTATATTGATCGAACTATAGGCAATTTAGCTTTACCTGTCAAACAAAAAAGGACACACAATGGTGTCCCTTTACATCGAGCGCTGGTGAGATCTTCTCTACCGAAGGCCTCGACTACCAAGAGTCAGGTTCCTCGATATAGATTTCTCCATCGACTACCTTGACCCCATAGGTCGGAATTGACTCGATGGCTGGAAGGCGGGTCACTTTCCATTTCGCACATCAAAACATGCCCCATGACGGGGACATTCAATTTGATGATCGTGCAGTTCGCCATCTTCCAGTGGTCCACCATCATGGGTGCAGAGGTCGGCGATGCAATAAAGCTCCCCCCCGATGTTGAGGACGATGACGGATTCTTCCGCAAAGTCATGATGGATTCGCGCCCCTGGCGGCAACGCATCCGCGGCAGCCACTCTAACAAAATTACTCATGTGATCGCATTTCTTCCGGATCCGGTAATCCATAAGCGCCTGCTTTTAGCACTTTGAGCGCTAACAAGGCACACTTAACCCGGGCCATACTCAAGGGCACACCGACCAACTCTAATAGCGTCTCGCTCTTGAGGTTACGCAAGTCATCCAAAGACATCCCTTTAATTTCTTCGGTCAACAGTGAGGCTGCGGCTTGACTAATGGCACAACCGTCCCCTCGCCAGGCAACTTCACTCACCCGCTGGTTGTCGTCAAGACGGATATCGATACGGATTACATCCCCGCAAAGTGGATTGTCTTCTTCATAGGAAAAATCGGGATCGATTACCTCACCGAAGTTAAGCGGGTTTTCGTACAAGTCAAGGATTTGTTCGCGATAGATGCCAGGGTCCATAGAACTTCACCACCCCTCTGAAAACGGCTTAAACCGCACTGCACTTTACTACGATGATGACTCTAGTCTAAACACCTGCCGGACGTGATGCAACCCCGCTGCCAGTTTATCCACTTCGTCTAATGTCGTATGCACGTAAAAACTGGCTCGTGCCGAAGAATTGATTCCCAATCGATGGTGCAGCGGCATGGCGCAATGATGGCCGGCTCGAATGGCAATCCCATCCTTATCCAGCACTTCGGCGATATCGTGCGGATGAATCCCATCCAGCGTGAATGACGCCAAACCACCATGTTGTGTACCGGAGGGACCCAATAAGGTGAGGCCTGGTATTTCGCTCAGTGATTCCAGGGCATAATTGGTGATATATTGTTCATGTTCGTGAACGGAATCCATCCCCAGAGCGCTAAGATACTCTACCGCCGCTCCCAACCCAATCGCTTCGGCGATCCGAGGCGTACCGGCTTCAAATTTCCAGGGCAATTCATTAGGCGTGAAACCCTCATAGGTAACTCGACGGATCATATCGCCGCCGCCCAAAAAAGGAGGCATGTCTTCTAGTAAGTGACGCTTACCATACAGCACGCCGATACCAGTCGGTCCGCACATTTTATGAGAAGAAAATGCCAGGAAATCGCAATCGAGGGATTGGACATCGGCTTGCATGTGGGGAACTAGCTGAGCGCCGTCAACCATTGTCAACGCGCCAACTGCATGGGCGGCCGCTACAAGCCGGCCAATTGGATTGATCGTCCCCAAGACATTGGATACAGCCGTAAAGGAAAACAATCGAGTTCTTTCCGTGAGAAAC
The DNA here is from genome assembly GCA_046485205.1 of Chloroflexota bacterium. Classification (GTDB taxonomy): domain Bacteria; phylum Chloroflexota; class Anaerolineae; order Promineifilales; family Promineifilaceae; genus Promineifilum. The sequence goes on from JAWOHK010000352.1 coordinate 21,806, forward strand.
TCACCTAAACGGCTGAGATCAAGCGTTCCATCCGCAAGAATAGGCAAATAACGAACAATGGCCCCCTTTTCTTCGGCCAACATCTGCCACGGCACAATATTGGCATGGTGCTCCATTTCGGTGAGGAGGATTTCATCTCCCTCGTCGACATTCGTTCTTCCCCAACTATTCGCAACCAGGTTAAATGCTTCGGTGGCATTGCCGACGAAGATCACCTCGGCTGGCTCGGCCGCATGAATGAAATCGGCAACTGTAACACGCGCCGCCTCATACGCCGTTGTGGCCATTTCGCTCAGCCGATGGACGCCGCGGTGAACGTTGGCATGGTACGATCGATAATAATCATCCATTGCCTGAATGACAGCTTCCGGCTTTTGCGATGAGGCAGCGCTATCAAGATATACTAAAGGTACGCCGGGATAAACTTCGACGTTCAGGATTGGGAAGTCAGCCCGGACACGATCAACATTAAACACGTATTCACCCAAGACGACTATTGGCTCAAGATTGCTTGGAAGGATTTTCAATGGGGACGCCAACCAGGTTACCCCACTCCGTCCACGAACCATCGTAATTACGGACATTAGGATAGCCCAATAAATAGGTCAGGACAAACCAGCTATGGGAGCTTCTTTCTCCGATGCGGCAATAAGCAATCACATTCTGTTCCGGTGATAGTCCCTGCTCACTTTCATAAATCGCCCGCAACTCGTCCGGTGACTTGAAGGTTCCATCCTCGGCCACGGCGCGACTCCAGGGAACGCTGACCGCCCCTTTAATGTGGCCCCCGCGAAGCGCGCCTTCTTGAGGAGAACCAGGCATATGGAGCAGCTCACCGCTGAATTCTTGAGGGCTGCGTACATCTACGAGAGGGCGATTGGACTGAACATGGGCTAACACTTGATCTCGAAAGGCACGGATTTTGTAGTCGGTGCGAGCAGCGGGCCGATAATCGGTCGGTTCATACGAGGGTTTTTCTTTGGTCAGTTCTCTTCCCTCGGCGATCCACTTCTGACGGCCACCGTTCATGACACGGCAATCATCATGGCCAAACAGTTTGAATACCCAGAAGGCGTAAGTAGCCCACCAATTATTTTTGTCGCCGTAAAAAACCACCGTCGTATCATTAGCGATGCCGTGCCGCGACAATAAGGCTGCAAATTGTTCCTCGTTCAGATAATCGCGGCGTATGGAATCGTTCAAGTCCGCCACCCAATCGATATGGACAGCATTGGGAAT
>JAWOHK010000066.1:0-10106 GCA_046485205.1 Chloroflexota bacterium
ACGAGGAATTGCACCAAGAGGTCAGTCTAAGGCGGCGCAACCTCGCGTTGTTGTGGCTTCGCAGCCTGGTTAACGAGGAAGCCCACCGGCTGTGGGAGATGCGCTACCAATTTGAGCACCCTTTTATTGTTGACTCAAGTCGCTACGAGGCGGCTTTCGGGGCGCATCCGATACCACACTCGGAGGGTATCAGACGCATGTTAGATTGGGCGATTCGCCTCGAAGACCAGGCACGAGAGGCGGCTACGTCGTAACGATGAGATGAGCATTAACTATGCTCATAAATGAAAAGCCTCAAGCAGTGGTGAGCGCCCATTTTCGAGATACTCTACCTTGAATTTCCTGCTTGGCTTCCTATGTAGATTGCGGTGGGTACACTTCATCCTCGGTACCCGGCTCCAATGATGATCATAGACCTCAATTAGGTATCCCTGGCCCGGTAATAGGCCAGTGCATATGCGGAGTGACCCCTAGACCGGCAGCGTTGGTGCAGACATACCAGCCGGTCTGATCAAGACCCAGCGTGTAGGCGACTTGCTGGTCAGGCCTCGCAGCGGGGCAAGATACTTCCAAATCACACCCGGGATTTCGCCATCTTTTCATAGCGAATTTGTTTAATTGCCTATGATCCTGCGCTTTTTTTCTTTGCCACTGCCTTTGCTTCGTTTTCCGTAACCCGGAATTTGACGATCTCCGTAATCAGCCTGTACGGAATCGGCTCCTCCAACGGAAACTGAATCGCTCCCTTGCTGCTAGTGTAGGGCGCTAACTCGGCCTGGAAGTGTTCGGTCCCGCTCGGTGTCGGATAGAAGCCGATGTGTTGCTTGAATGCGCCAAAATGCACCAGATTCCCGTTTAGCTTGAAAGTTGGCATCTGATAGCTAATGGCTTCCGTCGCCTCCGGGGCGGCTTCGTGAATAGCCTGCCTGATGGCTTGGAGGGTTTCCTGAATTTCCTCGGGAAAACCAGTGATGTATTCGTCGATGGTCTGGGGGGTTGATTGGCTTTCGTTCATTATTGATTCCTCACGGCCGAAATCATATCATGAAACGGTGCCCGAACAGGCGGAAACTTTAATACCAGCGTCGCCGCCGTGCATCAAATCTGCCCGGCTCATGTTATTCATCTGGTTTGTCTACGGTTTTTACTCCCGGACTTTCTTGTCACTTGCCTATGTTCCTGATCCCCGGTAGTATTGCCGGTCAATTGCTAATCCCAATACAGAAGGTCAAGATATCCTGATGGAACCAGAACTCATCACCATCATCGAAGGGCCCACACCTGATTTTATGCCTCACCCGCAAGGTTGGGTTCAGTCTATCCTGGAAGGACCAGAAGAAACAGGCATTGCCCTGTGCCAGCTTCGAACCGGCAACGGTGCAGATATCATGGAACGAAGCCAGCGAGCCTGGAGTGAAGGCCGGCCGGTGCGTTTGGATTATCCCGATGATATGCGACTTCGCCAGCAAGTTGACGTTGTCGCTTTGCGTCTGACCCAAATTGATGAAGGAGAGCTTCTCCTGCTTTGGGTTACCATGCCCTGGGAAGCTGGTGACGAAGAGAGCGAGGGTGAAGACGATGACTACAACGGACTTGACTCCGATATTCCATTTTGATTTTGTAGTGCCAATCGAACGGCGATGGAGGACATGATGAATTTCGAGACGATCCTGTTCGATGTTGGCGCAGGTGTCGCGACAATTACCCTTAACCGTCCCCAGAAACTGAACGCTTTCAATGATCAGATGATCGCTGAAACGACAACAGCCTTCAAAACTGCCGGTAAAGATGATGCGATCCGTTGCGTGGTCATTACCGGTGCCGGTCGAGGATTTTCCTCCGGTCAGGATCTGGCCGACTTTCAGGATCGCGGCGAGAAAGTCTCCATTGGCGAGCATCTCCGTCACGGCTACCATCGCCTGATTCGCCAGATGGTCACGCTTGAAAAACCTATCATTGGCGCCATCAATGGCGTGGCCGCCGGCGCGGGTCTGGGTGTCGCCCTGGCCGCGGACATGCGAATCGCTGCTGACAACGCCAGCTTCATCCTGGTCTTCAGCCGCGTGGGCCTCATTCCCGATAGCGGAGCCAACTGGTTCTTGCCCCGTTTGATCGGCTATGCGCGCGCTTACGAGATGGCCCTGACTGCTGACCGTGTTCCGGCGGCGAAGGCGCTTGAGTGGGGTATGGTGAACCGGGTGGTCCCGACCGACCAACTGCCGGAGATCACGGCCGCATGGGCCCGGCAACTGGCCGAGGGCCCCACGCTGGCTTTTGGCCTTACCAAGCGCGCTATGAATCGTGGCTGGGAGATGACCCTCGATGAGGCATTGACTTATGAGGCTTATTTGCAGGAAGTTACCGGCAATAGTGCCGATAATCGGGAAGGGGTGGCTGCATTTATGGAGAAACGGGAGCCACGTTTTAGCGGACGGTGATCACAGGTTGGCCGGCGCCTTATTCCCTGGTCGCCACGTAAATTGTGTTACCGGCCACAAAAAATACCCTGAAGGGCGAGCTAACAACCACCAGATCGTTGGCCTGGCTTACCAAATCGTTGCCGGCCGCGTCCAATATCCGATACTGGGCCAGCACTTGCCCGCCGCGGCTGAGTTCGAGTAAACGGTTCAAGCCGGGATCGAGGACGAAAATTGAAGCGGTTAAACCGCGACCGGTTATATCAATAGCTTTAGGCGCGACCAGGGACGCACCCGGGTTACTCGCCAGGACCGTATTTTCATCCCATTGCGTGCGACCGGAACGAGAATCGTAGTACCGAAGTCCGCCGTCTCCATAAAGGATGATCACGCCCCCATCATCAGTGTAGATATCAAAGTCAATCGCCTTATCGAGTTCCATATCATCAGTGAAGGCGATAACCGGATCTTCTTCGTCCTGATAAAAACCGGCATCCTGGGGAAAATATTTCCAGATTTGTCGGGCGCCGTTATCTAGGAGATACAGTCGATTGATGAAAGTTCCCATCACTACCGGGGCAAGCCAGGCGCGGTTGTTATCCAGGGATAAGCCGCGAATGTCGCCCAGATTCGGGAAATAGTTGAAGAGGGTTCCCGCGCGATCCAGGATGGCGACGCTGTCACGCGCGGCGCTCGCCGCCGCGCCTCCTGGCAGCCACATTACGTCGATCAGAGAACCAATAACCCGGCTACCGACGGCTTGGCCTGTGAAAGCCAGGGTGACTGGTTCCTCAACTGTCTGACTTTCCAGGTTTCTATCGATAGGGTGCAGGTATACGCGTCCCGCCGTTTTATCGAGCACCACTAACCCGCTGCCATCGCCGGACTGGATGATTCGGTTCAAAGTTGTTTCATCCCGGTAGCGGTAAAATGCCTGGGCCGATAAACGGGTAACTCCATCAAGCCTGTCAAGGGCATTATTCGCCTGGTTGCGCATACGAAGCACATCCGGGTCGCCGGACCATAGGGATTCTGATTCAAATGCCAGACTTAATACAGTGCCATATTGGGCTCTTGCCACGGAGGGATCGCCCGAATTCTCTTCGGCCATCGCCAACGCATCCATCATCTGCTGTTTGATCGTTCCCATTTGCTCGATATTGTCGCGTCGAAAGTACACGCCAGTAACGACGACAGCCAGCAAGATTGGCACCAGCAGAGCGATCATGGTCGGTACCGCCCAATGAACGGGAGGTCTATCCGTTTCTGCCACGCCGTCATCGCCATCGGAACTCCGTAACCGGCCGAGGGCAATCGACAGCCAACCTATGGCTTTAGACAGGCTTCTGGCGGAGGTCGATGCAACTCTTCGGGCACCTGTTTCCATCGAAGGACTATTAACTGGTGATGTCCCTACGGTATCCGCGCCAGTTGTCACCAACGGGGAACTAATTGATTCATCTATTTTAACCAGTACATCAGGACTGCTCGGTGCGATAGAGGCGGGAGCTTGACCACTGATGGGACCGGTTGATTTCTTGGTCACGAGGGCCGCGGCCGCCGCCGGGCGCCTGGCCGTCGCCGATTGCTTATTGTGCACAAATTTCAAGGGCAATGTTGACGGCAACTCATCGGCAAATTCGACTAACAATAATCGAGCCGTGTCGCCGGCAACCAGGCCGACCAGGGATTCCAAGCCAGATTCGATCTCAGTGTCCACAAGCACCGGTGCCAGCGTTGATCCCGTTAGATAAGCCAGACGTGGGTCGGCCAGCAACATCATGTCGCCGTTTTGCAAGCGATGATAAGCAAACCGGATATCAAATCCCGCGCTGCGACCTAGCGGCGTCAAGTGCTGGGGCAATTGAACAGGCAAGCGTTCAACGCCGAAATTGTGGCCAAGGAAAGCTAGTCCCTCTCCGACCTGGAGGGTATAGAGTTCATCGGTGTGCAGTGTTGCACAGGTGAGAGCGCCTTCATGAATAGCAGTCTGTGAGGCCGGGGATCGACTGAGATTGCGGTGTAACAACCTCTCATTAGTGGCGATAACCGCCCGTCTTAGGGAGGAGGTGACGCTGCCGGGTGAACGGTAAAATTCGCCGGCCAGGAATTCAACCAGATTTGATGAAAGCTCGGCTGCGGCCTCTGATGGGCCGGTCAATGTGAGATGGGCAAACAGGAAGTCTCGTTCCCGACCGCGGGCTGGTTTTGGAGGAGCCGGTTGGGCGATCAATCCCGGAACCAAATCAAGGTCTTGGACGGCGCCGTTGACGACGTAAAGTTTGGCCGTGATCGCGAGAAGGTCCACTGGAATCAAATTGCCTGTTGGTCAGCCTGTTGGAACAATGTGCGCCTTGACCTATCCAAACACTAGGCTTGATAAGGTGAGAAATCCAGCCCGAAACATTCGGCGACTGCTAAATAGGTTACCTGGCCCTGATAGGTGTTCAAACCTCTGGCCAATCCAGGGTCCTGGGCCATTGCCTCATCCGCACCTAATCGGGCCAGGCGGAGAACATAGGGAAGTGTGGCGTTACTTAAGGCCAGAGTGCTGGTTCGCGGCACGGCGCCAGGCATATTGGCCACACCATAATGCACCACATCGTCAATTATGTAAGTTGGTTCGGAGTGAGTCGTGGGATTTATGGTTTCGAAACAGCCACCTTGATCGACGGCAACATCGACGATGACACTTCCCTGGCGCATGTTGCTGATCATTTCGCGGGTCACTAACCGGGGCGCGCGTGCTCCTTTGATCAGAACCCCACCGACGACCAGATCAGCACTGTAAACAGCTTCGGCAATATTGTAAGAATTGGAGGCAATCGTGGTCAGACGGCCGTGCAGCACATTCTCCAGAAAGCGCAGGCGGTTCAGATTGGTATCCAGAATGGTTACATTGGCGTCCATTCCAAGGGCGATATGTGCGGCGTTAATTCCGACGATACCGCCGCCGATAATCACGACATCAGCGCCCGGCACGCCAGCAACCCCGCCCAATAACATGCCCCGGCCAAAGTGCGGTCGCTCCAGATAATGCGCGCCAACTTGAATCGCCATGCGCCCGGCGACCTCACTCATAGGCGTTAACAGCGGCAGGCTGCCGTCCGGAGCCTCAACCGTCTCATAGGCGATGCCTGTTACACCTGATTCCAGCATCGCATGGGTCAAATCTTCCACGGCGGCCAAATGAAGATAAGTGAAGAGTACCAGGTCGGATCGCATATAAGGATACTCGACCGGGATGGGTTCCTTGACCTTGACCACTAATTCGGCACCCCAGGCATCGGCTGCTGTCGGAACGATTTTAGCGCCAACATCCGCATATTGGGCATCGGTAAAGCGGCTACCTTCGCCCGCTAGTGTCTCGACCAGGACCTGGTTACCTTGCTCGATCAATTGCTGTACGCCGGCCGGTGTCATGGCGACACGATATTCATTATTCTTGATCTCTCTGGGAACACCGACTATCATGCTACGCTCCTTGTAGGAAATTAATGGGTGATGTATTGTAGCCGAAATAATCGTTGTGGTAGTAACGTTGGGGCTGCTGCGGATATTTGGCTGCTGCCTTGTTTAGCCTACTCTTCCCTGTGGTGCCATGCCGCCAGCAACTCCGTTTCAAGCTCCGGCGTCAGGCCGCTACGCCACGAATGATCATCGGGCCTGGATCCGGCCCAAGCCAGCGTGTCGTGAATGGTTTCGGCCAATGACCTGAACGACAAGCCGGCCTCCAACGCTTTGTCAATGCTGACCTGACTAATGGCGATATCCTCCGAAGGCACCCAAAGCGGCAATTGCATGAACGGCGCAATCTGGTTGTCGAGCAAGTATCGCTCTCCAACCCAGGTGATTTGAGCGTCACTCGCGGTGATCTTAATACTGGTATCCAGCAGTTCCCCAATGGTCAATCCTTTGGCCGGTCCGGTTACATTGTAAGGGCCGGTCAGGCGCTGGTCAGTCGCCAGAACGGTCCAGCGAGCGCTATCTCTCACGTCAATAAATTGGACCGGCAAGTCCGGCCCGACCGGAGCCAGGACTTCACCTCCGCGAGCGATCCGGGCCGGCCAATAGGTGAACCGATCGGTCGGGTCGTGCGGGCCAACTAACAAACCGGATCTCACCAACAATGCCCGACCATCCATCGCTTCCTCGGCCGCGCGCTCGCACAACACTTTGAGTGGTCCGTAAGTCTCTCCGGTTACTTCTTCGGTGGTCTCATCATCGATTGTGGCCAAGGGTGCGCTCTCATCCATTCCGGCCACCGGCAATTCGGCATAGACTGAGATCGTCGAGATGAAAGTATAATGTTCCACTGAGTCACGGAGTGCCTCGGCCGATGCGCGTACAAGGCGTGGCACGTAACCGCATGTGTCGATAACTGCATCCCATTTTCTTCCTTTGAGTACATCCAGCCCGCCATCCCGGTCACCTTGCAAGTGCTCGATGGTGGAAAACAAATCCGGGTTCGATTGGCCGCGATTGAACAAAGTGATCTCATGACCTGAGGAAAGGGCTTCTTCGACGATAGCCCGGCCTAGAAATCTCGTTCCTCCGATGATCAGTAATTTCATGAAAAACCTCCAAAGGATTGATGTGTATATAGTCTACCTCCGGGCAAAGCATACCGATCCGTCCATTACCTGTCGAATATACTTCGAACCGGTTAGAATACAGTTAATGTCAACCCAATATCACTCATCCGGTTTCTAACCATCCTGAGATGGTTGTATCCACTAGGAGAACTCCATGCAAGTTCATGTAAACCATGGCCGGATCCAGGAAAGCCAGGCCGATACGCTCATCGTCAATCTTTTCGAAGGAGTAACCGTTCCGGGCGGCGCAACCGGCGCGGTTGATCGGGCCATGGGCGGTGCGGTCCATGACCTGATAGACGGGGGCGATTTCACAGGAAAAGCAGGTGAAGTGGCTGTCTTGTACTCGCGCGGCACCATTCCGGCTCGAAGAGTGTTAGTGGTAGGTCTTGGCGAACAGGGCAAATTCGATCTTGAAGGCGCTCGCCGCGCGGCGGCTGTCGCCATCAAACGAGCGGCCGATTTGAACGCTAAAGAAGTAGCAACGATTGTTCATGGTGCTGGAATCGGAGGTTTTGAACTCGCCGCAGCGACCCAGGCCACAGTTGAAGGGACACTACTGGCCGGGTATCGTTTTGCCGCCCAGAAGCAGAAAGAACCGGCCAACGAAGTGGCGAAATTCACCATCGTCGAGATGGATGGCGGGCGGATTGAAGCGATCCAGGAGGCGGTGGACGCCGCCGAAGCAACGGTTGCCGGCGTCAACCTGGCCCGCGATCTCGTGAATATGCCCCCCAATGTAGCCACGCCCACCCGGATAGCCCAGGCCGCTCAGACCATCGCTGATATCCATGGCATGGCGGTCACCATCGGCGATCGCCAATGGGCCGCGGAGCACGGCATGGGGGCTTTCCTGGCCGTCGCCAAAGGAGCGGGCGAACCGCCCCAGTTTATTGTTCTGGAGCATAATGGTCAGAGAAATGATTGGCCGGCCATTGTTTTGGTAGGGAAAGGAATCACGTTCGATACCGGCGGTATCTCCATCAAGCCAACCGAGCGTATGGGCGCTATGAAAGCCGACATGGGTGGAGCCGCCGCTGTATTAGGCGCTATGGAGGCCATCGGCCACCTGAGGCTACCGTTACGCGTGATTGGAATCACACCCTGCACAGAGAACATGCCTGATGCCAACGCGTACCGACCGGCCGATGTGATCACAGCCTCCAACGGAAAAACTATCGAGATCATCAGCACCGATGCCGAGGGTCGCCTGATCCTCGCTGATGCGCTGGTCTACGCCAAGCGTTACGAGCCGGTGGCCGTCATCGACCTGGCGACACTGACCGGCGCTTGCGTAGTTGCTCTGGGCGTCGGTGTAGCCGCCGGGATATTTGCCAATGATGATGATTTGCGAGACAAGTTGCTCGCCGCTTCAGCGAACTCCAACGAGCGAATTTGGCCCATGCCACTTTATGAGGATTACCGGCGATCGATCGATTCTGAAGTAGCCGATATGAAAAACAGTGGTGGGCGATTTGGGGGTGTGGGAACGTCGGCGATTTTCCTGCGAGAATTTGTCGATTATCCATGGGCCCATCTCGATATTGCCGGCTTAGCCCTGACCGAAAAGGCCGAATATTATACCCCCGTGGGTGGTACCGGTTTTGGTGTTCGTCTATTAGTAGACTACCTGCGAGGAATCCAGAAGGATCGGTCTCTTTTCGGGTAGCCACTGTCCTAGTAGGTGGATATGCTATAATTTTTACATGCCGAGTTACCGATCAACGGCGGTGACAATCAGACCTAAAATGCATCATCAGTGAGGAGCAACCATGTCAGTTCCGGCACAACCCCTGACCATTGGAATCGAAGAAGAGTATCAGATCATCGATCCGGTGACACGCGACCTAAGAACTTATATTAGCGAATTGCTCACGCAGGATCAGCAACGTCCAAAAAAGTTGAATCTGAAACCTGAACTCATGCAGTCCCAGGTCGAAGTTGGGAGCCGAATATGCACCACGGTGAAAGATGCCCGTGATGAGGTTGTCAGGCTGCGCGGGGAAGTGTTGGACCTGGCCGAAGAAAATGGTTTGCATATCGCTGCCGCTTCCACCCATCCATTTGCGCGCTGGGAAGACCAGGTCATTACGGAAGGTACGCGCTATCGAGAACTGCTGGATGATATGCAAGGAGTAGCCCGGCAATTGCTTATATTCGGGATGCACGTCCACGTTGGTTTCGATGACGATTCGGAATCACGCGAATTGCTGATCGAGATCATGAATCAGTCACGCTACTTTATCCCGCATTTACTGGCGCTATCCACCAGCTCGCCGTTCTGGCGCGGTTTTAACACCGGCCTTAAGTCATATCGCAGCGTAATCTTTGAATCACTTCCCAGGACAGGTATTCCCCATTCATTCGATTCCTGGGCCGCCTATAAAGGCTACGAGCAGACACTGGAGCGGGTGGGCGCTTTTGGCAAGATGGACAAGCAGGCCAAGATTTGGTGGGATATCCGGCCCCACCCGATTTATGGGACTTTGGAATTCCGTATTTCCGACATCTGTACCACAGTGGATGAATGTGTTTGTATTGCCGCGCTGTTCCAGGCGATTTGCTTCAAGCTTATCAAATTGCGCCGGCAAAACATGTCGTGGCGACACTATCGCTATGTTCACATTACCGAAAATAAGTGGCGTGCGGTTCGTTACGGTATTAGTGGGGAGTTGATAGACTTCGGTCTCGAAAAGTCCGTACCCTTTCAGGTACTGGCGGCCGAATTACTCCACTTACTGGATGATGTCGTCGATGAATTGGGTTCCCGGCAAGAGGTGGCTTATCTCAATACTATCTTGCGCGAAGGCACCAGTGCCGATCGCCAGCTGCGGGTATATCATGAAAACGGGGGAGACGACAATCGCGAAGAGGCGTTGCGAGCCGTCGTCGATCATCTGGTTAAGGAAACCAAGCGTGGGGTGAGGGAGTGAACTCCCAATCGTTTCACCAGGTGCGGTAGCGGAATACCCCGCCGACCATTGTTCCCGTAACTCGTGTGTCCAGTAGCTCGTCCGGCGAAATTGTGAAAATATCGAGATCGTAGAATGTCAGATCGGCCAGTTTGCCGGAGGCAATGCTGCCTAAATGTCGC
>JAWOHK010000077.1:0-3368 GCA_046485205.1 Chloroflexota bacterium
CCTATACCCTCTATGATGAGATCAAAAGCAGGGCGGACGCGTTTTATTTTCATGAGGATGATCTTCTTAGCCTTTCCCTCCAATTATACACAGCCAGAAGGATTGACTTGGCAATTGAAACGCTGGGATTAAATATCCATGTCTACCCTGACTACATTGAATCGTATATCGCGCAAACCAAACTCTACGCACGGAAGGGCGACACAGAACAAGCCAAAGCGGTCATCGTGAAAGCCTTGTCCATTGAATCCGATAACGCCACTGTGGCTAGACTACGGCAGATGGTTCATTGAGGAGCCCGCCTAACCCAACGCGTATTGGACGACGGGAATTCTGTAATCTTTCTACCGTTTCTTTGAAAAAAGACCTTCTCCTGCGCCAGAGAAAATCTTATCGCGGGTAGCGCGATGATCAGATGGCAACTCCCAACTCTCGCAATGCCTCATCGATCTGAAACAAAGCCTCTTCCGCATCCGTTAGCATTTGTGACAGTGAAGTCCCATAGGCGATCCCATGCCGGCCGGAGCGGGTTTCCAGGTTAAGTTGGAGATCGTCATCGGGAAGAACGTGGAGGATTATCGCTACCGGCTCGCCGACACTGATAGCCAGTGCCTTGAGTCGATTCACTAACCAGGTTTCAGTTTCCGCCATCATCGTATCCAATACATTCGTTTATAACAGGACACAGCGATGCGATGGCGGTTCGCAGCGTGCCACCACAATATTAGCACACATGTTCGTGCCGGGCTAGTTGGGCGTGTTGAAAGCAACGTTTAGTATTGATACAAGTCTGACTCTATGGTATTATGTACATATTGTGGCATAGTAACATTTAAAAACTTATGTACGAAAAGGAGATATGCCGATCGTGGAAAAACAAATGAACATCACTCAGGTGCGGGACGCGCTGGGTAATCTGGTCGATGAGGTGCAGTACCAGAACAACAAGTACATCATCCTCCGCCATGGCAAACCGGCCGTCGCCGTCGTGCCTCTCCATGTGTACGAGAGCTGGAAATCAAATCGGGAGCGCCTGTTTGGCCTGATCGAGCAAATGCAAGAATCCAGCGGCGGCCACGACCCGGAGGAGATCATGGACCTTGTCCTGGAAGCGCAACAGGCGATTAGAGTCGAGAGCGCAGAATAATAACCGCCATGAAGGCTGTCCTGGATGCCAACGTGTTCGTCAGCGCGTTGATCAACACGCGCGGTACGCCGAAGCAGATCGTTGACCTGTGGCGGGAAGAGGCTTTTGAGCTGCTGGTCTCCAAAGCCATTCTGGATGAAATCGGGCGGGTGCTGCGCTATCCCAAGATCGCCGCCCTCCACAAATTGACGGAGACCCAACTCCAAACATTTCTGGCCCTCCTGAGCGAGGAGGGTCTTGTCGTTGAGCCGGTTGAGACGGTGCATGTCAGCCCGGACGAGTCCGACAATCGCTACATCGAATGTGCCGTAGCCGATGGTGCGGATTATCTGGTAACGGGTGATAAGCTGCACCTGTTACCTATCGGGGAATACCGGGGGATCAAGTTCGTTTCCCCGGCTGTGTTTCTGGCGGTGTTGCAGCTAGACCGGTGATGGCCGGCGGACTGCTCATCAGAAGCTGCATGATGGCCCACGTCATATCAAGCAGCTGTTGATCTTCAAGGAAGGAAGAGATTCTAATGGCAGACCCCAAACTGGCCTGGCAGGGAACGGTGACCGGTGTCCAGCCGCGCATCCGGCTGACGCGCTCCTTTGACCAGCGGTACCATACTTATTTGGGCTATGTCCTCAATCTCCACGGTCAAATCGATGACCAGGACGGCCCATTTCTGGTCGGCATTGGTAAAGCAGCCCAGGCCAAACATCAATTCAAGGTCGGCGATATTGTCAGTGGTCGCTCGGTACCGGTTGAGGATTCCCGGCTGGAGACGGCGGCGTATTATAAGACGGCCGGCCTCAAAATCATCCAGCGCGCGCCGGATGCCGGACACACGCCGCCCCCCTGGCATGGCGTGGCACCTGATCTGGAGATCTATCAAGATCGGGGCCACCGCCGCTTAAGCGCCCGGACTTATGCCGCCAAGTGTGAAAGCTGCATTTGGGGCTGCCGGGTGGCGGTGGAGATGATCATCGACCACTGGAATCCTCAGCAGCGACGGTATCGCACGGAGACATTCTGCTACGGGCCTAAATCTTGCCGGTATTATCAGGCGGGACCGGTCCGCACAGTGCCCGGACGCAAAGGCATGTCCTACCAGGAAGAGGACTGGATCGACGAAGAGGCTACTCGCCACCGGACGATGAATGAATGAACGGCGTGGCGAACCGGCCAACTCAATAAGGAGCAACTACGATGACGGTGACCTATACCAATCGAAGGGGCAAGACCTACTATCTACATCAAGGCCAGACCAGCAAGGGCAATCCCAAGTACCATTTCGCCCAGCATCAAGAAGGCGGCGATCTGGTCGATCAAATTCCGGCCGGGCACGAGATTTACGAAAACCCCAACGGCCAGGTCTTTCTGCGGAAAATACCGGCGCAGATCATCACCGCTGAGGAAGTGGCCGCCGTCAGGGACGGCATGCAGCGGTATGGGCATCTGGAGCGATTCATCATCGATGTGAAAAAGAACGCTATTCTCGTCTACGCGCCCGATCAAGATGTCGATATGCTCCTCGAAGCGCTCAGTCCCTTAGGCGACGTGATGCGCCCTGGGGTACGAGAGAGGTTGGAGTCATACCTGAACTACTCCCCCATGCTCCGGTTCGTGTTGGTCGACAAGGCCAACCGATTGTTTCAGGCGTATCGCTTTACTTTCTTTAGCGATTTCGACGATTGGATGCCGATCGGAACGAAAGGCGACCTCCCGGCGCTGGTCAAGGAGTACGCCCCGCACCTGGAGCAGGATTCGTACTACGAGCTGTATTGAGAAGTCAACCAGAGCGGACCAGGCCGTATTCTAATAGACCCTAACAGGGGGTTCTTTCCATATCCCCCGATTATTCCGATTCTCCTTGACGCACCGAATTTTGGGGCATTTCTGACCGATACAACGTGCTCAAAAACGTCTAGATCTTCAGAATAATCTCAGTGGCCTATGCTTTGGAGCTCAAAATTTTGAGTGTTTCATATCGTCACATCGTAAAAACCATGTCGAAATCCCAGATTAGGGTTTTTTGGGGGATATGCAGTGCGCCATGAAACGGCGAGATTGAATTGGATCCAGAGGATTCTGTAAGGAGGTGTCAACAAACTTACAAGCCGAACGAAGTTAGCAGGAAGGGAAACCGGACTGTGAACAGAGCATCTTCGTAAAGCGGCGTGAGGCAAACGGGAGATTGCCAAGATGCGCTCGCAACGGCTGACCGGCAAGGTAA
>JAWOHK010000079.1:0-20497 GCA_046485205.1 Chloroflexota bacterium
CATGTAAGCGTCGTTTGTTAAAGCGCATAAACTCTCCTTAATTCAGGTCTTTCCCTTATATCCTTTAACCGTTTCTCCGGCAATAAGTTACACACTTCTCTTACTCTACTTTCTCGTAAATTGGTTTCCAAAAAGGAAACCTGAACTGTGCCAAAGACCTTCTTTGGCGGCGAACCTTAAAAATGTGGGCATAAACCAGCCATGTCAGGCCGGCTAAATGCGCTTTTTCCGCCGATGCGCAGCAATTCCCTTGGGTAGATGGTCCGTCGCCGACCGCTTTTTTCGAAGTTGCCGGTCAGAAAGGACATCCTTTGAAAAAACTGTCTGCGCCAACTGCCGGCGTAGCCTGCCGGGTGTTTTTTGGGGTGTCTATCCCAGTAGCCGGTTGGCTGAGGGGGCAACAGAACCGCCAGCCAGGTCAGGATGTTGCCGACCAACAAGGCCAGTTCACCCAACCGCCAACAACTGGTTGGCGTAAACACAAATTGCCGCTGACAGCCCAACAGCTGTTTGGTGACCAGGGGAATCTGCTCCACCGGCCAGCGGTCCAGATAGAGGCCGAAAATCGCTTCCGGCGCAGCGGGCAAATTGGTGCCTAACACCAGTGGTGTTTTGAACAGCGGGTCGGCAAAGAACCAAATGGCATATCGTTCATGGTCATCGGCAACACTCAAGTCGGCACGCATCACGTCCAGCCAACCACAAGCCGTGATGGCCCGCGCCTCAAAGACAAAGGTGTGCATGACATCCGGCGGTGTGGCCGACAATGTCCGGTCTTGCCACTTTCTGGACAATGGCCGGACCAACTCGCCGCGGGTGGGGGGTCGACCTTTCCCTTTGTAGGATGGGAGATAGGAACGGCGTGCGGTACAGTTGCTGCCCAGCCGCACAATGAATCGCTTCACGCCGGCTGCTTGCAGCTGTGCCACAGAGAGACCGCCATCGTGGAGCAGAACCTCATCTTCCTGCAAGAGCTCGGCAGCGGTGGCTACCGTGCGCTCCTTCAGGCTCATTTCGCTCTCAGCTGTGTCCTGGCCGCGTACGATCCGGCGAATCAAGGGCAAGCGCCGGTCACCTACTTGACCCATATCGGCGATGAGGCCGAAGCCGATACCGGTCATGGCTTTGCCGGCCAACTGACGATAGAGTTTGCTCGGCCAACCTTGCAGCCGAGGTCGCCAATAGGCGGTGGTATCGACTGCCAGCGGGCAGTATCCGCCATATTCTCGACTTTGCCATTGACCGGTTTGGGTCACCTGCCGGCGAAAACGCTGGAGCAATTCATGGATACACCATTGGCCCCCGCGCAGCGCTCGCCAGCTACGTCTGATTTCACCGGCCTCAAAACCGGAGCGGGCTAAGGCGGAGTGAACCGCCCCGCGACTGCTCAGAAAGGAACCGGTTATCATGGCCCACATTAATTGTAAAAGTGCGAGGTTGGTTCCGACGGGAACGACCTTTACGATTTGTTCAAGAACCTGTAAAGTTTTCTGTGAATCGGGGGTCATTTGTCCTCCTTACAGCTTTATGATCAACTGTATTTTGGACGTGACCCCGCTTCTTGTCATCCCCACTTAGGGGAAACTAGAGTTAAAACATCTTCTGAGCTTCGTGATGTTTCCAGGGAAGGGGTCTTTTCCTGCTCCAATGCTTGCAAGATAGCCGGTAACTGGCGTCTGGTTGCTTCTTCACCCAGGGTGATAAGTTTTTCGTATTCAGAGAAACGGAAATAACTGTGTCCTTCCAATGGGGGGACGATCAATGTGTCGCATTCTGTATTGCCCTGTCCGGCATGTCGGATAAGCGTCTCGATGGCGGCGATTCCCTGAGAAAAGGGCCCTAAATAACGACGCAAGGCCGGGACAAATACGTCAACGCCGATGACATAATCGGCGCCCAGCATCCGGGCAACATCGGCGGGGACATTGTCGGTGATCCCCCCATCGACCAGGAAACGGCCGTCCGATTCGACGGGCGGCACAAATCCGGGCACGGAACAGCTGGCCCGAATCGCAGCGCACATCCGTCCGCGCCAAAGGACGACGCGTTCGCCACTGTTAATATCGCTGGCGACGGCCGCAAATGGAATCGCCAGATCCCGGACATCAAATTCCCCAATGTTGTCCTCGATCCATTGCTCCATTTTGCTGAATTTGATCAGACCGTTGAGCGATGGGAAAGGACTCGAAACATGGTGCCAGCCGGTGCGAGCCGCGATGGCGCGCAGGTCGTCGATTCCCAATCCGGCGCAATAGGCTGCACCGATGATCGCCCCCATGCTCGTGCCGGCGATGCAGTCGATGGGCACCCTAGCTTCCTCCAGCACTGAGAGAACGCCGATGTGGGCCAATCCGCGTGCGACTCCGCCTCCCAATGCCAACCCAACTTTTAATCGCCCATTTTCATCGTTCATAATCGGGCTTATTCCGCCTGTCCACACTTTGTCACAAAGGGTTTTATGGTTCGTAGTAGCGGCTTCAGACACATTCTTCAGACATGGCGCTGAAGCGCCCACTACGAACAAGTTGTAATCAACTATGTTTCATTGCCACTAATCACATTCACAAGGGGTTGACGAGCCTGGCCTTATTGCGGCCACTCGGTATCGATCTTCTGAGCACAAGCCACTAACTCCGTCGCCGCTTTCGGAGATTTCATGATCGTCATCATGTTGCCCTTCAGTTTTAATTGGCCTGACATGATGCCCCGGATCGGATCTACTTTCTTTTCCATGACTTTGCGCCATACATCAATTGGAGCACGCAGTTCGAAAGCGACCGATTTAGAAGTCGGGTCTTCGACTAAATAAGCATCGCGCGCCTTTCCGTGCCACAAATCCAGGTACAAATACGTGTCCGACGGCATGCCTTGACCGGCCGTGGTGATGAAATAAAAGTCACCCTCCCAATTAGAGGCAGCCTTGGCATATGCCTCACTGGTATTTATCTCTCTCTCCAGTGCTTTCGCCCATTCGTCTGTTGCAAATTTAATACCCATGAATCTGCCTCCGTTTCTTCTCAAGCTCTCTTCGAGGATGGTTAAGATAGCATAAATAACGACGAAGTGCACAATGGCGGGGGGGACGGCTCGACATCGGCTAGCGACCCTTAAAATGGGGCGACCGTTTCATCATGAACGCCTGCGCGCCTTCGAGAAAGTCTTCACTGTTGAACAACTGGCTTTGCGCCCAGCCTTCCAGCATCAGCCCGCGGTCCACATCGGCCAAACCATCAATAACCCGTTTGGCCATCCCCACCGCCAACGGCGCGGCGCGACAAATCTCGTCGGCTAACTCATAGGCATGGTTTTCTAATTGGTCTGCGGGGACAACATGATTCAAAATTCCCCACTCTCCAGCCAAAACCGTGTCGAACTGGCGACCGGTGAAGATCAATTCTTTGGCTCGAGCCGGACCAACCAGCCTGGTTAACCGGGTTGTGCCACCGACATCGGGTATCATCCCCAACCGGGTCTCCGGCAAGCCCAGTTGCGTCCCTTCGGCCGCGATCCGTAGATCGCAGGCCAGGGCCAATTCAAAGGCCAACCCCAGGCAATGGCCGTGCAATAGGGCGATAGTCGGCAACTCCAGCCGCTCCAGCCGGGTCAAAACGGACTGATACTCATCGGTGATCGATCGCATGCGTTGTTGCCAATGCGGCCCATGAGAAGCGGACAGCCCGAGCAAGCTACTCACATCGATTCCCGCCGAAAAAGCCCGGCCTTCACCGCGTATGATCACGACACGTAAGCCTGGCATGCGGTTGGCCTGGGTGATGGCTTCGTTAAATGCCTGAAACATTTCCATGTTGATGGCGTTTCGTTTGTCCGGGCGGTTCAGGATTATCTCGAAAATCGGGTCTCGTTGTTGGGTTAGAATCAAATCGGTCACAGGCATCCTCCAGGAAAAGTAAAACGCCGCATCGGTGCCCATTGTCCCACAAGCTGGACGAATGATCACTATTGCGGCGCTGAATAAACCCCTAACAGGAAATTGTTGAATAAGACTACTTTAAGCGATACTTGAACGGCAGGAAAGCCACCGGAATCAGCTTGAGGTGCTGGACGGCAAACGGAATGCCGATGATGGTAATCGCCAGTATACCCGCACTGACCAGATGAGCCAGGGCGATTTCCCAACCTAAAAAGACAATCCATAACAGGTTGAAAATCAGCGCCAAAAGGCCCTGTGGCTTTTCGTCGGGCACCACCTCCTTACCAAAGGGGGTCATGGTCGAAATACCCAGATTGATGGCCCTCGTGCCGAAAGGGATGCCGATAATTGTGAGACACAAGAGCAACCCGCCCAGGATATAAACAAGACCGGTCAGAAATCCGCCAAAGATTAGCCAAATGACATTGCCCAATAAACTCATTTTTTCCCTCATCATTGGTATTGAACAATTAAAATCGTTCAGACACCGTATCGATATACAATACGAAATTCACTCGATTATGTTTCAACCTACAGAGCCTTGTGAAAACCCCCGCGTTTCGTCCTACGGCCTCAATGTACTATAATGCCAATAGATTTCCCATACTATTATCTTTGGAGTTTATTAATGGCCAGTGGCGCGACAGGTTTCAGGCACGACCAATCAGGTCTTAAAAATATTGCCGATGCCTTTGCGGCCGCTCGAAATCGGGCATCGGCCGCCCTGATGCCCTACTACACGCTCGGCTACCCGGACCGAGCCACCTCACTTGATATCATCGCGGCCATCGCGCCTCATAGTGACCTGCTTGAACTGGGTATCCCTTTCAGCGACCCTTTGGCCGATGGACCGACGATTCAACACAGCACCCAGGTCTCGTTGGAAAACGGGACAACGCTGGCCGGTTGCCTGGATATGATTCGAGAACTTCGAGACCTGGGCATCACCACCCCTGTCCTGTTGTTCGGTTACTTCAATCCCTTCCTGAGCTATGGGCTGGAGCGGCTGGTCGAAGACAGTCATCAGGCCGGCGCTCAGGGATTTATTGTCCCCGATCTGCCGCCTGAGGAAGCACATGATCTGGAATCAGCTGCAACTGAAAACGGGCTGGCTTACATTCACTTCCTAGCTCCGACCAGTAGTCCGACGCGAATCGGAAACGTCACCGGCCGCGCGCGTGGCTTTATTTATCTCGTTAGCGTCACCGGTGTGACCGGCGCTCGCCAGTCATTCCAGGCGGACCTCCCGGCATTTATAGGCCGCGTTCGCGCCCGAACAAAAGCGCCCTTGGCTGTGGGCTTTGGCATCAGCACGCCCCAACAAGCAGCCGAGATTGGGCGGCTGGCCGACGGTGTGATTGTGGGGAGCGCCCTCATCAATGCAGTCGATAGAACCGAACATCACAAGCGGGAGGCGGCCGCGGAATTCATTCAATCTCTAAAGGAGGCTCTGGTCACGACCGGACCCCAGCCCACGGAGTAAACTATGACTAACCGCTTGCAAGAAGAAAACAGTCCCTACCTGCGACAACACGCCGATAACCCGGTCGATTGGTATCCATGGGGTGAGGAAGCCCTCCAATTGGCTCGCGAACAGGACAAGCCCATCCTGCTGAGTATCGGTTATGCTGCCTGCCATTGGTGTCACGTGATGGCCCATGAATCCTTTGAAGACCCGGAGACGGCCGAGTTGATGAATCAATACTTCGTCAATATCAAGGTCGACCGGGAAGAGCGCCCCGATCTGGATAGCATCTATATGAGCGCGGTCGTGGCCATGACCGGACACGGTGGTTGGCCGACGACGGTTGTGCTGACGCCTGACGGCCGGCCTTTTTTTGGTGGCACTTACTTTCCGCCCGCGCCTCGCTTCGGCATGCCTGGTTTCCGGCAGGTCCTCCTCAGTTTGGCCGAGGCCTGGCAAAACCAGCGAGAAGAAATTGAAAAGAGCGCCGGGGAAATCACCGATCACTTGCGTGAAAGCTCATTCGGCATCGCCGCCAGAGATGGCGAGGCCATGGGTGATGATTTATTTGACCAGGCTCTAAACGGTCTCATGCGCCAATTCGATTCGGATCTGGGTGGTTTTGGTCGCGCGCCGAAATTTCCCCCATCTATGACGCTGGAATTTTTACTGCGCATGACTCTGAAGCGCGGGGACAGCATGGCCTTGCATATGGCCGAGAAGACTTTGACAAAAATGGCTTACGGTGGAATGTATGATCAATTGGGCGGTGGATTTGCCCGGTATTCGACTGATGACCGCTGGCTGGTTCCCCATTTCGAGAAGATGCTCTATGACAACGCCTTGCTGGCCAGGGTTTACTTGCATGCCTGGCAAATCACCGGCAAACCACTCTACCGGCGCATCACTGAAGAAACACTCGACTTCGTAGTTCGCGAAATGCGCCACGAGGCAGGCGGCTTCTACAGCAGCTACGACGCCGACAGCGAGGGCGAAGAAGGCAGATTCTATGTCTGGTCGGCCGATGAGATCCGGGATGAGCTTGGCGAGGAAGACGAACTTTTCATGGCCTACTACGATGTGACGCCCGGCGGCAACTGGGAAGGCAAAAATATTCTGAATATTCCGCGCGATCCGGATGAAACCGCCGCCTCGTTCGACCTCGATCCGACTGAGATGGAAATTCGCCTGGCCTTCGCTCGCCAGAAACTGTACGACGTTCGTGCCGCCCGCGTCTGGCCCGGCCTGGATGACAAGGTGCTGACGGCCTGGAACGGGCTGATGCTGGCCGCCTTTGCCGAAGCCGGCCGCGCCTTTGATAGAAATGATTATACCGGTGTAGCCCTCGCCAACGCTGAATTTCTTCAGGCCAATATGCGCGTAGCCGGCGGGCGCCTGTTGCGATCCTGGAAAGCTGGAACCGGCGCCCGTTTTAACGCCTATCTGGAGGATTATGCCTTTCTGGCCGACGGGTTACTGGCTCTTTACCAGTCAACCTATGAACCACGCTGGTTCACCTGGGCCAGGGAATTGGCCGACC
The DNA here is from genome assembly GCA_046485205.1 of Chloroflexota bacterium. Lineage (GTDB taxonomy): Bacteria > Chloroflexota > Anaerolineae > Promineifilales > Promineifilaceae > Promineifilum. Next base: position 6,937 of record JAWOHK010000079.1, read on the forward strand.
TGATGCTGCTTCATTTTCAGGATGAAGACAGTGGCGGCTTTTTTGATACATCTGACGATCACGAGGAACTATTGCACCGGCCGAAGGATTTGCAGGACAATGCCACGCCCAGCGGTAACAGCATGGCCGCTCAGGTCCTATTACGATTGGGGCTTTACACCGGCGAACTTCATTACTGGGATATGGCCGAACGGACTACTGCCGGCCTGTATGAACCGCTGGCCCGTTATCCCAACGCGTTTGCTCAGTGGTTATCCGCCGCCGCATTCATTCTTGGCGATCCTCAGGAAGTGGCAATTGTCGGGCAACCATCCGAACCGGCCACACAATTATTTCTAGAGGTCATTCACAGCCGCTATCGGCCCAATCTGGTCGTTGCGGTAGGCGAAGGGGATGTGGCCGCGACCATCCCTCTCCTGGCGCATCGCGAGCGGGTCGACGGGCAGGTCGCCGCCTATGTCTGCCGCCGTTTTGTCTGCCACCAACCAGTGACAGAACCGGAAGAACTCAAAGCGCAACTCGACGGGAATCCCTAGAAACCGGAACAGAACGCAGAGCAACTCCCTAAAAACTAGTCAGACACATCGGCCGTTGGTCGGTGTGAAACAGGCGATCGATCAGCGGGACATAAGCCGGATCGGAAATCGTTGCCATTCCGTATTCATAAACCCGCCGAAAATCAATTGCCCCGACTATCAGCGATGAAAATGTAGAGACATCCATTTCGATTGCGCACGCCTCACCATCGCCGTCGACCAGCTCCACTTTCCCTTTCTCTGACCGCAACAGATAGCTGCCGGCATTCTCCGGATAGAAAGTATCCACCAGGTCAAGGCGTAGACGGATGTCAACTCCGCCGAAGTCGCGCTCCCGCAATACCTCAAACAGGCGCGACACATCAATCACGCGGTACATGATGCCCATTCCCTGGGTATTCGTTTCATGCCACAAACCGGCCAATAGATTGCCCGTACCGTTCCGTGGATCGTTCAATAGGTGATAGAACATATCGTCTTGCGTCTCGAAAATAATGCGATTAACCTGATCGGCTTGCTTACGCAGGAAGGCCAGAAGACTGAGCAAAGCGTCTGAATCATCATAAATCAAGGCCCGGACATGGAGGTTGTTCAACAGGAAATTATCGTCGCGTATCGGGTCGAAACGAAAGACGAGATAGCCGCGCAAATGCCCGTTGCCCTTATAGCCCACTAATTTCAGAGCCGGATCGGTGAAAAGACTCTCCAAGACATGTGGCGGCAGTTCAATTAATCCATTCGTGCGCTCCAGAAAGCGATCGTAACAATCGTGTACCGCATGTCGATCGTCTACGTTGAGAAAATCAATCTCGTTTTTTAAAACGTTCGCCGGCAAGACATGGGCCGGAAAACTATAGCGATTCGTCTTCGAACCATAGCCAAAGCCCATACGTCGATAGAAGTCGGGGCGAAACGGGTAAAGAGCGGTCAGGCAGGCTCCTTTTTTCTTATAATAGTCCAGGAAAAACCGGAGCATATCGGCGGCTACGTGTTCTTTCTTGTGGCGTAAATCTACTGCTACACCCCCGATTCCACCCACCAACGTTCGAGTGGAATGAATTTTCATCGTGAAGTCGTACAGGCGCATGACTCCAACCATTTTTTCTTTTTCCCACACGCCAAAAAAGTGGACGATTGGCTCCTTCATAACCTTTCTCAGGCGGTCCAGCATTTGGTCATAGTCGTCCCGGCTGATCACTTTCATCCCCGGGAATGCCTCTGTCGTTATACGTAAAAACTCATCCAGCTCGTCCTCGGTTACCTCGCGAATGACCCGCATGGTCGTGTTTCCCCTTTGAGTTAAAATATCTTTGCTATGAAAAGTCTATTTCAAAAATTAACTAAATCAACTGATACCAAATTTATTACTGTCGTGTCCGGTTTGCCGCGCTCCGGTACTTCCATGATGATGAAAATGCTTGAGGCAGGAGGCATTCCTCCGATGACGGATAAAATTCGTGAGGCTGACGCCGATAATCCTAAGGGCTATTACGAATTTGAGCGCGTGAAACAGATGGACAAAGGGGATACTGCCTGGGTGCCGGAAGCCCGCGGAAAGGTAGTAAAAGTTATTTCAGCCCTGCTCAAATATTTGCCGCCCTCCGAACAATACCGGGTTATCTTCGTCCGCCGCAATATGAGTGAAATCCTGGCATCTCAGCGCAAAATGCTTGTCAATCGCGGCGAGGATCCCGACAAACAAGACGACGCCCAAATGGCACTACTATTTGAGAAGCATTTAAATCAGGTCGAATCCTTTCTGGCCAGTCAACCTAACGTGCAAACCCTTTATTTGCATTACAATGAAATATTAACTGATCCACAGACTCAAGCGTCCAAAATAATAAGTTTTCTCGGGCTTGATCTGAATGAAGAGGCCATGACTGAAGCAGTGGACCCAATGCTCTATCGCAACCGTCAGAATAGTTGAGTAAGGCTGATTGCATATCAGTCATCCATTATGGGCGATTGTGACAACTGCCCTGATTAAATTTCAAGCCTCGTCATAAGGGGTAGATTCCAATTCCCTGGATTACGCCTGGCTTCTCCAAGAATCGTGTCTTCACGCAAATGATTGCGGTTTTTTTGATTTCCGCAATTGTTTTCCTCGTCTATATGTTCAAACCGGGGGTGATCCAGGCATCCGACTCGACCTGGTCGCCCCACGTTGTCGCCAGTTTAATCTATGATCAAGATCTTTATCTCGATGAGTATTATCACTGGCTGGATATTATGGACTTCTTTGGGGTTACCAAGGTCGGCGATCGGTTCCTTCCCTACTTTCCCACCGGAGGATCTGTTCTGGCCGTTCCCCAAATGGTAATTCTCGATGCATTACTACCCGAATTGCGCGAGACATCTCTCCAGGATTATCTGGCCACTAATGGGCCCCATAATCCCTTTATTCTGAAGCTTCAGTTGATCAATGCATCATTGATGGTCGCCCTATCGGCCGGCGTCATGTTTTTAATTGGCCGCGAATATCTCCGAACCCCGTACAGCATTCTCCTAACCGTTACATACGCTTTTGCGACGTCCACTTACTCGACAGCCAGCCGGGCCATGTGGCAACACGGGCCGTCCATGCTATTACTGGCTATCGCCTTATTGATATTGGTGAAGGCTCGCCATCGACCACAGATTGTTGCTTTCGCAGCGTTGCCTTTGACAGCAGCTTACATTGTCCGCCCGACTAACAGCATCTCCCTTATCATCCTGACACTTTATGTTTTGTTCCGTTATCGGGAACAATTTCTACGGTATGTATTGTTAGCCATGCTCCTGGCTGTGCCGTTTTTAATCAGCAATATGGTATTGTTCAATGCTCTTTTGCCGCCCTATTTTGCGGCCAGCCGACTGGGATCACTGACGATAAGTGAGGCTCTTGCCGGTATGCTTATCAGCCCGTCGCGCGGTCTATTCATCTTTTCCCCGATCTTGCTTCTGGCCATATATGGGATTATCTTGAAACGCTTCAGATACGGACTGGAACCCTTGGATTGGGCACTTATCCTGATTCTGGTTTTGCATTGGGTCGTTGTGTCGGCATTTGTTCATTGGTGGGGTGGCCATTCATACGGGCCGCGGTTTTTCACCGATATCATGCCCTTCATAGTCTACTTTCTAATACCCGTGTTATCCCTGATTGAGTTGAAATATGAATCGACCGGGATACGTGTAGGGCTGAGCAGTCTGTATGCCGTTCTTTTACTTCTGAGCGTGCTCATTCACTATCGTGGCGCCACATCGGTTGCCGCATATAACTGGAATAGCGTGCCTGATAATATTGACCGCAATCCTCAACGAATCTGGGATTGGAGCGATCCTCAATTCTTGCGTGGCCTCGGTCAACACCTGATCGCGATTACGCATGATCAATTAATCGCCGATCCGACGAAGACAAACAGTGCACAACCTTTAGCAATTATCATCGGTAGCATGTCCGACGACCCCCTACAAATCAGCCTCCTGCTGCCAAGTCGTGTCACATTCACCGAGGTGTCCGCCCAACTCTTTGATATTGAATTCCTGCCCGATGGTGGCCAAATCGCCCGTCTGCTCGAGCCCTTAACTGACGAGTTGGGCATGCAGTCTTTCGAGATTAGGATCGACATCACCGGCACGGGTGAGCCCGGGAGCCTCAGTGGTATTGGCGTGATTGCCAGCAAACAGAATCCGGATCAGACCTATTCGGAAGATATCAATATCATTCCACTTACCACTGGACCACAATTAGCGACGACACAGAGTCTGCCGCCCGACATCGTCATTGAGTGTGACAATCAAATCTCCGGTGATATGTATGCTCTTTTCGGTCCGGGATGGTATGAGGAGGAGGGAGATGGAGATTCAACCTGGCGTTGGGCTGCTTCGCCGGCCTATCTTTATATATGGTCCGATTCGGAGCAGACAATTTCTATGGAGTTAATGATCTTGAGCAATATCGGTGATAATTTGGAGGACAGTCCCGGAAACCGGAGTTCTTTACTATTACATCTTCCCGATGGAAACCATCTAACTCGTAACCTGCAATCTGGTCAGGCTCTTCAATTTGAGGTCCCGCTTCATGATGGTTGGAATCCACTGATCCTGGAATCGTCGGCCGGGAACATTCGCCCGGCAGATGTGACTCCCGGTTATACCGACCTTCGAAATTTGAGCTACTTAACAGATTGGATTCATCTCTCAGGATCTTGCAAACCTGCTGGTGATTGACCAGCTATCAGAAATCCATGCTGACCCCTTGGACTAATTGTCCACCATCGATGACAAATATCGCCCCATTGGTAAAGCTTGATGCATCCGAAGCCAGATAAAGGGCGATACCGGTGATTTCTTCCGGTTCGGCCATGCGTTGCTGGGGCACATTCTTCACCAATTGATTATGAATGGCAGGTGTATCCCATAGCACCTGGCTGAACTTGGTCTTGACAAATCCGGGCGCGATGGCGTTCACCTGAATATTGTCGCCACCCACTTCGGCCGCCAGGACCTGGGTCATCATGAGCACGGCCGCCTTGCTGACGCAGTAGACGCCCATCATTGGCTGTGGCTCCAATCCGGCAACTGAGGCCATATTGATGATCTTTCCCCCACCGCGCGCTTTCATGTGGGGAATACAGGCTTGGGCCAGGCGGAAATAACCCTTAACATTCACATCCAGAATCTTGTCCCAATGGCTTTCTTCGGCGGTCAAAAACGGGCCAAAATGAGGGTTTGTCGCAGCGTTGTTAACGAGGATATCGATTCCCCCCCATTCAGCCACAAGCCGGTCTAATATCCCTTCAATGGCCGCGAGGTCACCGGTGTGGGCGGCGAGGGCCAAGGCTGTGCCACCGGCTTGTCTAATCTGCTCGGCGGCCGCATCCAATGCTTCCTGCTTGCGGCTGGTCAAGACGACCTTCGCCCCGGCCCTGGCATATGACTCAGCGATGGCCAGGCCAATCCCGCGTGAGGCGCCGGTTATCCAGGCAATTTTACCTCTCAGATCGAAGTTTGCTCCAGCCATCTCTCCTACCTCCATCAGGAACTCAACAAGAAAAAAGCTAATGGCCATACCATATACCGCTGCCGGCGATCCGACAATTCCAAGCGCCTGGCAATAAAGAGCCGGGCTTTCACCCGGCTTTGATTTTTCAGCAAGTTGTTGACTCCTGTGGTGGCAACCCTAAGGACCACCCGTTTCATCCGTTGCTCCCTCTTTCTCGAAGTAGTGATGCGGGTCAGATGTGTGTACCCAGACCCATAAGTCATTCGGCGCATTTTCCGACCAGAAGTATATCCATTCCGCATCACGCAACGGCATGTTGACGCAACCGTGACTATGTTTGTAGCCAAACCGGTCATGCCAGTAAGCGCCATGCAGAGCGATGTCAAAATCAAAATACATCGTATGGGGCACATCTTCGACCACATAGTAGTCGACACGCCCCTCAGCCCCGGACATGTCAGTCTTCATATGCCGTTCCCAGACCTGGAACAAGCCTTCATAAGTCGGCCAGCGATTAAGCCCGCTGGAGACAAGGCCGGCATAGACCATCCGGTCACCTTCGTAAGCGGCGAAGTTCTGCTCGTAGAGATCGATTTCTACCCAATACTCATTCGGGCCGACTTCCGCCGGCCGTTTACTGACGTCGATAATGCTGACATATGTCTGGCGCATCCAGCGACCGTGACCGATGTCATACCATATCCACCCTTCCCGATCGACACCGGCACCATAGACCTCAAATGTGGTGTATCGAGGCAATTTGATTGCAGTTTCATTTGGCTCCTCACCCGGCTCATCACTATACCAAAAGTCCACGAGCATCCAGCCGAATGGCCTGACAGGTTGTGAGCGAATCTCAAAGCCGGTGAATTCGGACGGCCGGGCCAGAGTAATATCCTCGCCCCGAACCCATTCGTTGAAGTTGATCTTGTACCACAATCGGCCTTCAGAATTGTTATTGGCGATATCTTGGATGGTCGAGAACAAGTAGCCGTCACCGGCGTTGCGCACGATAGGGCTGCTCGCATTCGGCTCAGCATACACATCGATATTATCGGCCAGCCGGCCATATTTCATAACGGGTAGGATGCTATCGTGACGCGGCAGAGGCAGACGGAAGGGAGACGGAGGTGCCTTGGTATCGCATACATACCCGATATCAGCTGATATGATGTAACAGTTGGGAACCGCTGCGGCAGCCGTCCGGCTGGTCAGAAAGAACCCGAACCCAGCCAGAACGAGGATGGTTATAAGTCGCAATATATTCATAAGATGATCTAACTGCTCAAACTCCAGAACGTTATATTAGCGCTTCTGGTGATGTCCTTATTCTATTCGATATTGAGAGACGATTCAATTGCTATTCATTACTGTTTGCTAACGACTTATCGACGATCGTCAGGTTCCGATATGACCAGGACAGCTTGCCGCTGGCCGCGTACCGAGTTAATCAACCACAATCCTGTGGCCTCTGATAGCTCTTCCACTCGAATGACCTGCTCGATCACGTCGCCTTTGTCCAGCATGTGGGCTCGGTATGTACCGGCCAGTAATCCCGAAGAGATCGGCGGGGTGACCAGCCGGCCGCCCAGTTCCACGACGATATTGGATGTGGTAGCCTCAGTCAGTTCACCGCGTTCATTCCAGAGGATCACCTCTTCACATTCGGGCCGTGAAGCACGGACCTGTTCGTAAACATCGCGCCGCGTGGTCTTGTGATAGAGCCAGACATTCGTTGAGGAAACCGGTTGTAGAGCTAGCCCTACTCGTAGGGGTTTATGTTGCCGTTTCAGGTCGATGGGAACCGTTTCCAATTTTATCTGTCCATCCCGGCTAAGTAATAGTCGCACTTTTGAGTCCGAAGAAAGGTCGTCTGTCAATTGCTCGAGCAGGTGTCTAATTTCTGCTTCGTCAAAAACAAAATCGAAGTACTCAGCCGAATCAGATAATCGCCTCAGATGCAAATCAAGCAAAAAGAATCCCTGCTCGGATGTCCAACGCAAAGTTTCCAGCAACTGAAGATCCTGCAGTGGCCGTGAATCCACATCAAGCACACGCGCTTTTAGCAAACATTCGGCATATTCAGTCGCTGCGTCAGAATCCCAGACCACGCCACTACCAACCCCATAGGTCGCTTCGCCGGCGTCTTGGTCGATGACCACGGTGCGAATAGCCACATTGAATTGAGCCTGATGACCGGGAGCGATAAAGCCAATGGCACCGGTATAAAGCCCGCGCGGCTCTTTCTCCAGATCGCGCAGTATGGCCATCGTTCGCATTTTAGGCGCGCCGGTGATCGAGGCACAGGGAAACATGGCGGCCAATATTTCGGGTAATGGAGCCTCGGAACGCGCTGTTACCGTTGAGGTCATCTGCAGCAGTGTCGGGTAACGTTCAATAGTAAATAACTCCGGCACACGCACACTACCGGTAGCGGCTATTCGACCGAAATCGTTGCGAATCATATCGACGATCATCACATTCTCAGCCCGATTTTTCTCGGATTCTTTTAGCCAGTCGATCTGAACCTGATCGGCCGACAGCGTCAAACCACGAGCTGCGGTACCTTTCATGGGTCGTGACTCAAGCCGGTCACCGTCAAGGGAAAAAAACAACTCCGGTGAGGCTGAACATACGACAATGCGTCCCAGGTCGAAATAGGCACAATAATGAGACCGCTGTGCCGCGTAGAGCGCGCTGAACAAAGCCCATGGGTCCCCGGCGAAACCGGCTCGCAGGTGAAACGTAAAGTTAGCTTGGTAGGTATAACCGGCGGCTATGACTTCTTTGATCCGGCTGATGGCAGCGAAGTAAGTTTCCGGATCGAGCGAGGGTCGCCATTCTCCAAAAGTGTATGATCCCCCACCGGATGGCGGAGGAACCTCCTCCCGATGATTAAACAATCCGAACCAGAGGATTGGTGGGCCCCCGGCCGTTGGTACTCTCGTGGGAAGGCCATATGCTCCAGCCGCCTCATACGAAAGATAACCGGCGGCATACAGGCTGTCCTCCTCAACGGCTTTCGCGATTTGCTCCATGGCCGGCTGGACTTCAGAAACGTGTTTGGCTGTAAATATTTGAACTGGCTCGCAAAAACGCCACCACTGTCGACCCGCCTGAAGGATCACCGTTGGAATGGGTCGATTGATCGGGGTCACGATGGCCCTTTCACTTTTTCACCCTGGCCTAATTCAACCGATCGCTGGTAGGCAGCCCAAATTCCTCGCGACAACACCGTGCGCAACCCGCCTTTCTCCATATGATAAAGGGCTGCGGCCGTGGTGCCGCCGGGCGAAGTGACCTGATTGCGCAATTCAGCTACATGCTTGCCGGACTGGGCGGCATATTCTAACGAGCCGCGCATCGTCTGGAACACCAGTTGCTCGGCTATTCGCCTGGAAAAGCCAAGATGTACGCCGGCGTCAATGAGTGATTCCATGAACATAAAGATGTAGGCCGGGCCGGTTCCACTCAACGCCGTGGCCATATCCAGATACCCTTCGTCATTGACAAAAAGCTCATCGCCCAAAGCGCCAAGTATGGCCTGGGCTTGATTTCGCTGTTCCTCGCTGACCTCCGGGGTCGCTGTCCAGACAGTCATCCCCAAGCCGATCTGGGCCGGGGTGTTGGGCATAGCCCGAACGACGGCGGCATGGGCCGAGCCGTCGGACAAGCGATTAATCGGGGTTCCAGCCAATATGGACAGAAGCAAATCCTGCCGCCGAAGATGGCCTCGTATACTGGGTAAGACATCGGCCAGGTTTTGCGGTTTAATCGAGAGAACGACGACCTGTCCGGCTTCGGCTGCCTCGTGATTATTGCCGGTCGCATGGACGCCATACCGCTCGCTTAATTCGTCCAGCCGTTGCGCCAGGGGATCGGCAACATAAATGTGTTCTGGGCTGACGAGTTCTTGCTTAATAAGCCCGCGAATCATGGCCTCGCCCATGATACCGCCGCCGATAAAGCTCACGATTTTGTCGGTGAACATGCTTGTTATCTCCTCAGCAAGTAAAATCTTCGCGGCGTAAAGTAACGGCCACCAGCCGGTCATGATCGATCTCGACGCCCAAGCCCGGTCCATCCGGAACGTCTATGGTGCTGTCTTCGCGATTCAAAATAAACGGCGCAGTAATGTCGTGTTCATAATAACGATCAGTGGCCGAAATATCGCCCGGCAAGGTAAAGCCGGGCAACGAGGCCAGAGCTAGTTGCGCGGCTCGTCCAATGCCGGTTTCCAGCATTCCACCGACCCACAAGGGCATACCGGCCTGGCGACAGAGGTCATGAATTCGACGGGCCTCGGTCCAACCACCCACACGCGACGGCTTGACATTAATAATGTCGCAAGCCTCGATGGCCAGGGCATATCGTGCGTGATCGGCCGAGTGAATACTCTCGTCGAGGCATAATGGGGTCTGAATCTTCGGCCGCAAGCGACTGTGGTCATAAATATCTTCATAACCCAGCGGCTGCTCTAGCATCAACAAATCCAGATCATCCATAGCCTGGAAGGTTGGCGCGTCCTCTAACCGGTAAGACGAGTTGGCGTCGAGCATAATCGGCAGGCCGGGGAAATGCCCCCGCGCCGCCTGGGCCAGTTCCAGGTCGTGGCCCGGTTTAATTTTGAGTTTGATTCGTCCATACCCGTCGTTCACATAATTGCCTATAACCTCGACAGTTCTTTCGATGGACGGTTGGATACCAATACTGACACCAACATTGACCTGCGAGCGCGGGCCTTCCGGGTACGGACGAGCCAGTTTTTGGCTGAATGACAGGCTATCTCGCCGGGCGGTCAAATCCCAAAGCGCCTGATCCAGGGACGCCTTGGCCAGCGGATGGCCGCGCACGAAGTGGAGCAATGGTCCCAATTCCTCTGGCTCATGGATTTCCCTCTCTATCAGGGCTGGAATAAGAAAATCACTTAAAACATGCCAGGCTGTGCCCACCGTTTCATAGGAATAGCCGGGGTCATTGGTGGCAACACATTCGCCCCAACCTTCCAGGCCCTCACTGTCGATCCTCACGAGCAGGCTGTCCCGTTGCAGCTGTGGCCCAAAGCTGGTCACAAAGGGACTGACGAGGAGTTGGCTGATATGGTAGAGGGTGATCCGTTCGATCCTCATAGTTATGAATCCTGGTGGGTCAGCAAATAGAAGCTGCGGCGATGGCCCTGGGCATCTTCGTGCGGGACAAAATCCGTCACTAAAAAACCGCTGTCAAATAACTGTTCAAACAATTCACGGGTGTGCATCCGCCACTGGTGCGCCAGAGCAAAATTCTCGCGTTTCATTGCCTGAAAATTGGCCGGGATTTCAACCAGCATTAGGTTGCTGGGCCGGCTGACGTAATTCGGCGGTGGAACAGACCAGTCTGAGCCAGCCTGGTGTTCGGCCTCATTAATCAGCAAAGCCCCACCGGCTAACAGCGAATCAAATTTGAGCGGCCGCCATGCCTGAGCGGCCTTGTTTTTGACCCGATTACCGGTCACCCACCACTCGACTTCGAAGCGATCGGTCGGCAAGCCGGCGTTAATGCCGGTCATGTCGCCATGGAAATCCCGAAAATAGCGGCGGCACACTGCTCCTAATTTGCCGATGTTGAATCGGGCGTTCATGCTTTCCAGGGGGTCATAGGTCCACGTAATCAGGCGAATGCCGATTCGCAGCGCGAAATCACGCTGGGCCATTTTCAGCTGAAAACCAACATTATGCCTTTGATAGTCCGGCAAAACACCTGTGACGACAGAATACATTTTCAATCGGGCGGCCGCCACCTGATCGATGCGTCCCGGCTCGTTCTCCGTGGCCAGGATAGCAAACGAAAAGCCAACAAGATGCTCTCCATCAAATGCCCCCAAGAGGGCTGCCCCGTTATGCTGAATGGCATGTAAGGCGTGGGCCGGGATAACGTCCAGATCGTTCATAGACCAGGTCACCCGTTGAATCTCCTCGGTCGCCCGCAATTCATCCATTGTCGCCAACGGTCGGACAATAATTTCGCTCATCGGTCTGATTCTACCTCATGGAATAGTTTTTTCAGAAAGGGGATAGCATTCCGGATGTAAGCCCCACGGCGAACAGGCCGACCAGCCCGCTCAGGGCAAGAAAAGAACCGTAAGGGATGGTATCGCCCCTTTTGGCCAAGCCGGTAAACAACAATATGGCGCTCGCCAGGCCGGCAAGCAAAATACCGAGAAGGAGCACGTAAGCGATAGACGTGAATCCAAATATCGCCCCGAGTAACACCGCTAGCTTAACATCACCCAGCCCTAATGCCCCTGTCCCGAAAAACCTTCGCCCGACGATGAAAAGGAGTCCGAACAAAACCAGGGCCAAGGCTGCCCCGGCCACACCCAAAAGCAATTGGCCGACCTGCCATTGGACAAACAAGGCGATAATGATAGCGGGGATCACGATAACGTTGGGTATTCGCTTCTGCTCCAGGTCAATCACGCCCAGCAACAGGAAAACCACACCAAACAGGCCATAAGGCCAACCGTCGCGCGCGTTCTCTTGGGCGAGGGCAAAGAAAACCATCAGTATCGGGGTTCCAACCAGGACCAACCATTGGCGCAACGGGCGTCGAGTCACACCGCATTGTTGCGGCAGAGGGTTCAGCCAGCAATCGGCGGCCCGATTGATGAGCAAGGCGGCAAACAGCCCTATCATAGCGTACCAGGTAATTGGCATGGTCGTGGATTATAGCCGGAATGAGCCTTCTCGTCCTTTGCGTTAAGATTATCCAGCGGATATGATCAAAAGTGTCGACCATCCGGCGATCCACCAGCCCAGGAGTCTACTCATGTACGAAATACCCGTTCAATATGCCAATACCGACCCGAACTTCGATCAACTGAGCCAGCAAGTCCTAGCCTCCATGCGCCGGCTGGGCGTGCCGGGGGTCGCCGTCGGCGTCCTCCATCATGATCACGAGCACATGGCCGGATTTGGCATCACCAGTGTTGAAAATCCCTTGCCGGTCACGCCCGATACGTTGTTCCAAATAGGCTCAACAACCAAAACGATTACCGGAACACTGATGATGCGGCTGGTTGAAATGGGGTTGGTTGACCTCGATGAGCCGGTCCGCACTTACATCCCTGATTTCCATATGTCCGATGAGGTGGCCGAAGTATCGGTAACCATTCGTCACCTGTTGACCCATATGGGTGGTTGGGCCGGGGACTTTTTCAGGGAAACCGGCAGCGGCGACGACTGCCTGGCCCGGTTCGTAGCGGAGATGGCCGAACTACCGCAACTCGTCCCCCCGGGTGAGGTATGGGCTTACAATAACGCCGGATTCGGGCTCGCCGGCCGGGTAATCGAGGTGGTCACCGGCAAATCGTATGAGCAAGCGGCCCGGGAAATGATCCTGGAGCCGTTGGAGATGAATCATTCCTTCTTCGAACCGGCCGAGGTCATATCGCGGCGCTTCGTCGTGGGCCATCGGGTATATGACACAGGGGAGCCTACTGTCTTGCGACCATGGGCTTTATCCCGCGCATCCAATCCGGTTGGCGGGTTGTGTTCAACTGTGCGGGATCAGTTGCGCTATGCCCGATTTCATCTAGGCAGCGGCACAACGTCAGGCAACCATCAACTTCTCACTCCCGACTCGATGGCTGCGATGCAAACACCCCACTTCCCGGCCAATCTAGACCGCCAGATAGGCCTGAGCTGGATTTTGAAAGACCTTGACGGTACCCGTATCGTCCTTCACGGCGGCGCGACTTCGGGGCAGCTGTCGGCCTTCCTGATGGTGCCCGACCATCGTTTCGCTATCACCGTGCTCACCAATGCCGAGGAAGGCGGCTTGTTGCACGATGAGATCACCAACTGGGCGCTTGAGCATTATCTGGGCTTGAAAGAGCCGGATTCGGGAGCCTTTGAAATATCCCCTGAGGATGTGGAATCAATCCTGGGATCATACGACGCGCAGATGACCACGCTGAAAATCTACCTGGAAGACGGGCAATTGATGGTACGGGCCACGCCCAAGGGTGGGTTCCCCGATAAAGACTCCCCTGCGC
>JAWOHK010000277.1:0-4962 GCA_046485205.1 Chloroflexota bacterium
CGGTCGTAATTCCGGCGTTCTTCATTCAGGCATTTACTACAAGCCCAACTCCCTCAAGGCAATCAATTGCCGCACCGGCAAGCAGATGATGGAAGACTTCTGCGACCGCGAGGGTATCCCTTTTGAGTTATGCGGAAAAGTCATTGTGGCGACGCGGGAGAGCGAGTTCCCGGCTTTAGAATCGTTGTACGAACGAGGTCGATCGAATGGAGTCGAATGCGAGGTCATTGACCGTGACTGCCTCCTTGAATTAGAACCACACGTTCTCAACGGTCTTCGGGCCATCCATGTTCCCGAAGCTGGAATCGTGGATTACGTCCAGGTATGCCGGCGACTGGCCGAAATCTTGATCGAGAATGGTCACGAGATTATTACCGGAGCCAAAGTTATGGCTATCCAGGAAAGCCGGGGCGGGATTGTCGCCGTGACTACTCTCGGCGAATTCAGTGGCGACTATCTGGTTAACTGCGCCGGACTGCAATCAGACAGAGTTACAAAAATGTCGGCGGGAATCACTCCCGCTCAAATCATACCTTTTCGTGGGGAATATTTTGAACTCAAACCGGAGGCCTGGCATCTTTGCCGCGCCTTGATTTATCCTGTTCCCGATCCTGGTTTTCCGTTTCTAGGCGTTCACTTCACGCGTATGATTGGCGGTGGTGTTGAATGCGGCCCAAATGCCGTGTTAGCCTTCGCGCGTGAAGGGTATCATTTGACCGATGTGAATCTGCGCGAGTTTTGGGAAACGCTAAGTTATCCCGGCTTTCGCAAACTAGCAACCCGCTACTGGAAAACCGGCAGTGGTGAAATATGGCGTTCAGCCAGCAAGCGAGCCTTTGTGAAGGCGCTCCAGCGCCTTGTCCCGGAGATTCGCACGGAGCATCTGGAAAAGGCCCCCGCCGGCATCCGGGCCCAGGCGCTGGCTCCGGATGGCGGATTGCTGGACGATTTTGCTTTCCATGAGAGCCCCCGTGTCGTGAACGTCATCAATGCTCCTTCCCCCGCTGCCACTTCCGCTCTCAGCATTGGCGAAGCTATTATCACCAAGCTTGAAGATCACTTTCTGGAATAATCAATGACCGGCAAACTCAACATTTATAGTGCCCGTATAACCCAGCCCAAGGCTCAGGGAGCCTCTCAAGCCATGCTGTATGGAACCGGCCTGACTGAAGCTGACATGGACAAAGCCCAAATCGGCATCGCTTCAATGTGGTACGAGGGGAACACCTGCAACATGCACCTGAACGACCTGGCCGGATGGGTTAAGGAAGGCGTTGCCGCCGCCGATTTGGTCGGTATGCGCTTTAATACTATCGGCGTCAGCGACGGCATTAGTATGGGCACAGACGGCATGAGCTATTCGCTTCAATCGCGCGAAATTATCGCCGATTCCATCGAGACGACAATGGCCGCCCATTGGTACGATGGGCTGATCGCTGTTCCCGGTTGTGACAAAAATATGCCCGGTTGCTTGATGGCTATGGGCCGATTGAACCGACCCTCTCTGATGGTCTACGGCGGAACCATTCGCGCCGGTTGTACGCCGAAACACGTCCAACTCGACATCGTCTCGGCCTTCCAAAGCTACGGGCAGGCGATTACCGGCGCCATTAGTGAATCTGAAAGACGCGAGATCGTACGTCACAGCTGTCCCGGCCCTGGCGCCTGTGGCGGCATGTATACTGCCAACACGATGGCCAGCGCCATCGAAGCTTTAGGGATGACTCTGCCCTATAGCTCATCAACCCCGGCCGAATCGGCCAAAAAACGCGAGGAATGCCAGCAAGCCGGAGGTGCAATCCGATTTCTTTTGGAAAACGATATCAAACCGCGCGATATAATGACTCGCGCGGCTTTCGAGAACGCGATGGTTGTCGTTATGGCCCTTGGCGGCTCAACCAATGCCGTTCTTCATCTCATCGCTATGGCCAAGAGTGTAGATGTACCGCTTTCAATCGATGATTTTCAACACGTCAGTGAACGAATACCGTTCCTGGCCGATCTAAAGCCCAGTGGGGCTTATGTCATGGAGGATATGCAGGGGATCGGCGGAACACCCGGGTTGATGAAATACCTGTGGGAAAACGGTCTGCTTAACGGAGATTGCCTCACTGTCACTGGTCGGACGATGGCTGAGAATCTGGCCGGCTTACCGGGATTGGTTGCGGGCCAAGCGATCATTCGCCCCATCGAGAATCCCATCAAACCGACCGGCCATATTCAGATATTGCGGGGCAATCTGGCCCCCGATGGAGCGGTGGCCAAAATAACCGGCAAGGAAGGCGAGCGCTTCAGTGGCCCGGCGCGGGTATTCGATTCGGAAGAGGAGATGCTGGCCGGGTTGGAAGCCGGACAAATAAATCAGGGTGACGTGATTATTATTCGCTTTGAAGGTCCCAAAGGAGGCCCGGGCATGCCGGAAATGTTAACACCGACCTCCGCCATTGTCGGCGCTGGGTTAGGCCAGCACGTCGCCCTGCTGACCGATGGTCGTTTTTCCGGTGGTTCTCATGGCTTCATCGTCGGTCACATCACGCCGGAGGCCCAAGAAGGGGGACCGATCGCTTTAGTACGGGATGGCGATACTATCACCATTGATGGCGTCCAAAGAAGCATCGATGTACAGATATCGGCCGATGAGATGGCCATACGTCGCGGAGCATGGATTGCGCCCCCTTATAAAGCAACACGAGGCACACTTTTCAAGTACATCAGGCTCGTGCAGTCAGCCTCAGAAGGCTGTGTCACAGACGTCTAGAGAATAGCGCCTTACTCCACTTTTACTACTGCATGGCCGCCAAATTGATTGCGCATCGCCGCCAGGAGTTTGGCCGCGTAACTATCATCTTGCCGGCTTACAAAGCGCATTTGCAACGCCAAGGTGATGACTGGCGCGGGCACATCCAAATCAATTGACTCGAAGACCGTCCACCGCCCCTCGCCACTGTCGGCCACCCAGCCCCGCAACTCGCTCAGGTCCGGATCCACAGCCAGCGCCACCGCCGTCAAATCCAGTAACCAGGAACGGACCACACTACCATATCGCCATAATTCGGCGATCTGGTGCAAGTCAAGGTCAAATTGGGTCTTGGCTCGAAGGATCTCAAAACCTTCGGCGTAAGCCTGCATCATGCCATATTCGATGCCATTGTGGATCATTTTGACAAAATGACCCGCCCCTGATGGACCGACGTGGGCCCAACCCCGATCCGGCGCCGGTGCCAGCGTTTCGAGAGCTGATCGAATCTGATCAATCGCTTCCGGACGCCCACCAACCATCAGGCTGTAACCCTCAGCCAATCCCCAGACACCACCACTTGTGCCGCAATCAACAAAGAAAATACCTTTGTCGGCCAGATAATCGGCCCGCCGCATGGTATCTTTGTAATTGCTATTCCCGCCATCAATGACAATATCATTCACATCGAGAAGGCTGGATAATTGAGCCACAGCATCCTCGGTAACACCGCCGGCCGGTAGCATTAACCATATAACTCGCGGACTGTTCAAATTGCCAACAGCTTCTTCCAGTGTTTCAGCTCCAACTGCTCCCTCAGCCTCGGCGGCGCGAATCGGTTCCGGTGATCGGTTCGAGGCAATGACTCGATGACCTCCACGCAATAATCGGGTGGCCATGTTTCCACCCATTTTTCCCAAACCAATCATTGCCAGTTCCATATTGTTTGTCCCCTTGCGTGATATGGTCCAATCCATCGATTAGCCCGATAAAGTGTACCTTGCCGATTGAAGGCTTGCCAGAATTTGAAGGCGGACCATCCCATCGCTAAAATCATAGAATGACATCGTCCTCTTTGATAGACTCTCCGGCACCTCAGTTTGAACTCAGGGCCATCGCATCTAGGCGAACATTCCGGATAAAAGATTTCATGGGGAAACCGGTATTGCTCCTGTTTGTTGATTACAACACAGGTCGTTCGACGCAGGAAGTAGTCAAAGCCTTGAGGCGCGTGTATCCAGATCATAACAAGGTTCCGATAGCGCTCGTGGTCGATTTACGAAGCGTCCCCAAGCTGTTGCGGGGCACTGCAGCCCGAGTAATGGAAGCTGCTTATAAACATGCCGCAACCGAGATACCATCAGCTGAAGACCCGGCTGACCACCTAATACTCTTACCTGATTGGTCAGGCAATGTTTTCAAAGGTTATCAGGTCGGTAATGTCAACAAGGATTTATATCTAATTCTTATCGGTGCAAATGGTCGCATTGCTGCCGTCTATCAAGGACAAAACCCAACGCAAGCCGCACTTGATTGGCTCAATTCGATCTTCAAATCAAATTGAACATATCAGGATTATGGCCTATACTTTCGGCTTATCCCGCTCTCATTTTTATCGGTATACAATCCGAGGGAAACCAACTACGACTGAAGGGAGATAGCACCGGTGACCAAGCACAAAGAGACCATGTCCAATGTTGATACAGCCTGGTTACAAATGGACCGGCCCACCAACCTCATGATGATTGCCGGTTTCATGGTCCTTGAAAACCCTTTGGATTTCAACCGGTTAGTAGCCACGATTGAGCGAAAGTTATTAGTGTTTGATCGCTTTCGACAGCGTATTGTCCCTCCCAGAACACCCTTTGGAAATTATACTTGGGAATTGGATCCCTACTTCGATATTCGTACCCATGTTCATCGGTCGGCCCTGCCATCGCCCGGTGATCAAGCAACATTGCATGATATCATGAGCGAGATCGCCAGTACCCCTCTGGACCGCTCCCGACCTCTGTGGCAATTTCATGCTTTTGAAGGTTACGAAAAAGGCTGGGTCCTGGCCTGTCGCCTGCACCATTCCATCGCCGATGGGATTGCGCTGATGCGCGTTCTGCTGTCTCTGACAGACCTTTCTCCCAATGATCCTTTGCCGGCGGATTCCTCACATGAATCTCGCCGTGGAAAACGTCGCGGTCTAATCGAGACGATGATCAGCCCGGCGACCA
>JAWOHK010000389.1:0-5622 GCA_046485205.1 Chloroflexota bacterium
GAATTTCAGCGCGGTCAGCCGGCGCGGGTAGCCGCTGCTGACCCGCAGCTCGCTCGCCCCGCCAAAGTTGTCCGATGACGCGTCCTCGTCGATGTAGGTGTCATCGCTGGGGACCAGCTCCACCGTCCAGGTCGGCCCGCCGTTGATGATAGTCACCGTGGCGTAAGAGTCCTCAGCGTCGTCGAAGCTCACCAGGATGCCGCCCTCGGGGGCCACAAACGTCTCCCCGGGAGTCCACATATCCGTGCCCAGCACGACGCCGGTTGAGGGGTCGATCAACCGCCCCGTGTTGCCCGACCAGTGGTGGATGACCACCGCCGGGCCGGGCAGCTTGACGTCATAGCCGGCCAGCCGGCGGGCTTCGAGGGTATAAAAATTCGTGGCTGACCCGTTGACCGGGATGACTGCCAGCAGGTAGCCGTCATCGCCGGGGACCGATGCGGGAGCCAGATCGATGGTGTGGCTGCCCTGGCCCGCGGTATACTTGCGCTCGGGCGATACCCAGCCCAGCCGGTCGCGATTGCGGGCCAGCGTGTGCTGGCCGACGCAGCCGAAGACCGGGTCGGTGGCCGTGGCGCAATTGTAGCGGTCGTGGCTCATCAGATCCCAGGGATTGCGGTATTCGTCGTTGCCCCGATAGGAGTGGTTCAGCCCGTAGCCGTGGCCCATCTCGTGCTGCACGATGGAGAGAGTGCGATAGCCGCCGGGTGGCAGCCAGGAGACGCGATAACTCCGGTCACTGCCATCGAAATACCCCCACATACCGCCCCCCCAGGCACACCAGCCGATGCTGTCGTTGAACATCAGGTTCACCCCGGCGAAATCGGGCAGGTGCACGGCCGCCTCAGCCTGGGCCATGCAATCGAGGAACAGGCCGCTCAGGTCGGGATTGTTGTCGCTCATATATCCGCTGCGCGGCTTGGGCAGGTCGAACCAGCCGATGGCCATGCTGCCGGCCAGGTCCATGCGGTCAAAAGACGCCGCGCGCCAGTAATGGTCCAGGCCGGGGTAGGTGTTGCCGTACATGGCGGTGAAGTAGTTGATGGTGCGCGGCTCGGCGATCACGTCGGCGAACTTACAGCCGATGCTCAGCCAGGGTGTGCTGCCCGCCACCGCCGGCGCGGCGGCCGAGCGGCTACCGGCCACAGCACGAATGGTGTTGACCTCCAGGGCCGGGAGATCGTCATCGTCTCCACCCCTAGAATCGACTGTCCCGACCACCAGCCGGCCGCTCACGCGAATCGTTTGCAGATAATAATCATCAAGCTCTTCGGCCGTGATTTCGCCCGGTCGCAGCGCCAGCCGGCCGCCGCCGCTGGTTCGCAATTCATAGCGCGGCGGGGGCGAGAGCTGGCCGGAGACCAGGGGATCGCCCCAGACGATGGTCAACGTGCCGCTCTCTGTGACCGGCAATCGCCAAGGCAGTTCCTGGGCCAGGATCAGAGCCCCGGGCAACATGAGGATGAAGCCGAGCAGAAGGAGGGCGAAGGCGCGGCGCGACATCGCTAAACTCCTTTTCCTGGGAAGCAAATGGAGGAAAGTGTCAACCGCGGTTGACACTTTGGTGCCCGCTCAATTGGCGGCCGCCTCCCGCGTGCCACCTGGTCCAAGCCAATCACCCGACCCCCTTTCTGGCGCTAAACGTCGTCGTGTCTGATCTTTAGTATAAAGGTCAATCCGGTTGTGGCAATAGATAGAGGGCGAGGATGGCGTGAAGAAGCGGTTAAGTTGGGATCCCCAGTTATCAGTGACCATTTGCCGGGGGCGTTCTACGGACAAACGCCCCCGGCTGTTTGCGACTGGTACCCTGGCGTTATGGCCCCGTGATCATGATCAATTCCGGCGGGTTGGCCTCTTCCTTGCTCCTGTAAACGACGACACATATGTTGCGGATCATTCTATAAACTAAATTCCAGTTGTTACGGCAACCTGAGAGTCAGGGGCAGGTAGACCCGTTCGTCGTCAGGTAGATGGCTGTCCAGCGTTGCCGTCGGCTGGAGCACGGCCGTGCCGGTGAGGGTTGGCGAAGGCATAGGTATGGCCGTGGCCGTGGTTGTAGCGGCCGGTGTTGGCGTCTCAGTTGGCCTGGGCGTGTGCGTCGGGGTGGGCTGGGGTGTCCTGGTCATCGTCGGCGTCGCCGTCGGGGTCTTGGTCAGCGTGGGCGTCGCCGTCTGTGTCGGCACCGGCGTGGGCGTCGGCGTTGTGTCCGGGACCCAAAGCGGACCGTGCGATACGCTGGCAATAGGGTGCGGGAAGTTCATGGCTGTCCAGGTAAGAGGCGCATCCAGAGTAACGGCTCTACAACATTCATCTTCGACAAAATTTTCGCGGATCAGATCACCGGCAGTGGCGTGATACCAATCGCCTTTTTTGACGTAATGTTGGTAGCTGTAAGTCGCATTGGTTCCGAACAACATATCGGAGGTGTCTAAGAAATCCATGGAATATAGACGAAACTTTTCATTGTAAATCGTCGCCATCCGGAGATTTTGAGAACCGAATTTGTTTAGATGGGTCTTGCAGTCATATTTAGACCAATAACCGCCCGACGGCATGGGGCCAAGGGGATAGAACTGCAGCAGGCATTTACCCGACACTTTGAAATTGATTCCGGCATAACCGGGGCGGTTCGGGAGGGTCGCTAAGCCAGTGGTGCTGATAATCAATTCGCCGGTAGACCTGATGGCGATCGCATCGATCTGCTCGCCCTCCACGCTCAGGCCGGCTTGCGAACCGCGCAGGTAGAAGCTGAACGTGCCGCCGGTAGTCTCGCCAAGCTTGGTCGGGGTGAATTTGACGATGTCAAAGGGCTTGACGCTGCCGATGCCGGGCAGGCTCTGGGCCTTGTTCAAGGCTATCAAGATCGCTCCGTCGCTGGTCATCTCAAAACCGGCGATCGGCACGGTCAGGCCGACGTCTTCGCCGTCGAATACCAGCTCCCAATCTCCGGCGGCGTTACGGGCCAGGATGTCGTTCAGACCAAACGCAACACCATTCACCTCGCCGGCATTTTGCGCGGCCACGTAAAGGCTGCGGCGGTTTATATCGAGCCGGTAGGGCCGCGGGTAAGTTACCTCAGACCAAAATCCAACTGCTGAATTTGGGTTGATAATATAGTCACCATCTCGTATAACTAAAAATTGGAATGTCACCGATCCGGGCTCATCAAGGAAATCCTTGCCCGTGGAGTCGCCATTTTCGGACGCGATGTCAATAACCGCGTAATACTTGATTAATTCATCGACCGAGAACGTTAACTCCACCAGATCACCTGCGCGGGCACTCAAACGATAGTAGTCCCGATCATAGGGTGCGAAAATATAACTGTTCACGGAACTGCCGTACTGGACCGGTATAGCGTATTCAGGGCGGTGATTCGATTCGCCGTCTGGCATGAGACGTACCAACAATCCATACGACCCTGTACTGTAGGAATTTCGCGCGACCACACGAAGGTAATAATCTCCTGCGACCGGGCTGATAAAGTTGAAGATGACCTCGTCATCGGGCCAGTCCTGGGTCTCAACCAGCACTTGGCCCTGTGCATCAAGGACAGCCAGTCTTACTTTGGGCATATGAGACCCCGCTAGCGCCGCGAAATACATGGGCTGCCCGGCTTCCAAGCTGATCTTGAAATAATCTACGTCACCCTCCACCCCAATCTTGCCCTCGGTGTCGCCGATAGTCACCAGCGTGGCGGTGTCCATCGTATCATTCGGCTCGATCTCAGCACCATCCGGGTCGAAAGTCGCGATCAGGCTTGCCGGCAGCATTAGCGCTACCAACAGGCCTAGCACAAAGAAGCAAACTTTACGGTTCATGGTTTTGGCTCCATCACGGTCAATCAGAGTTGACCCAGCACGAACATCTAACTTACACGTCTGCCGCGGCATCCGCGTGCTCGATTGTTAGCTGTTTCCAGAGGGACGGTGAACAGGCCGGCACAGGCCTGCTGACGGAGAGGTTACCATCCCTCAAGACCAGGATGACCCGGGAGGCGACTCGCATGGCCGCCTAATTATCAATATTATACCGTTGAGCGGCCGCGATTACTGTAAAGCAGGACACACTTGTTATAACTTTTCAGGATGTTTTACCAATTGAGGTTAGAAAATAGGCCATTATTCGGTCTGGATCAGCTCCAGCCGGACAAACCACTGCCCTTCGCCGTGGTCGCTGCCGCGCGGAGCGCGGTCATAGTAGATCTCAAACGCCCGGCCCGACGATGTGGTCACGCGGAAGAAGTAGCGGCCGACGCCCCACGACCCTTTTTCGGCCGCCCGGGCGGCGTGCTCCGGCTGCATATTCAGGGCCATGCGGCCGCGGCGGCCGAAATCGAGCCACTGCTCCAGCACCCCGGTCACCATGTAGGTTTCGTCCTCCCAAAAAAAGCGGTCGGGGCAATGCGGCCGCTTGCTGTACAGCGGCTGGCGGTCGAATTCGACGGTGATCGGTTCACCGATGAAGCGGGTATCCATGGAAATATGGTACCACGAGAGACGGGGAAATGAATGACGAATGACGAGTGACGAACGACGTGCGTTTTAACGGTCTTATGTGCTGGCGTTGGGTTCGTCAACCCGACGCAGAAGATGCCAATCGGTTAACACACCGCGGTTGACACTTAAGGTCCCACCATTCGTCATATCCCAGGTTAAGGTGGCGGCTCGCCGACCCACTGCGTGGTGTTAGCCGTCTGATCGATGAGCTGTTCCATCGCCGTCAGCGCTTCGGGGGCCGAGAAATCGCCGTGGTAATGTTCGATGGTCTTCGTCGTGCCATCGCTGAATGTGATCGAGCTGATCACGTAGGGCAGGTCGGTCACATCCTGAGCCATATAGGCATCGTCCCAGGTCAGATAGCCGGCCTCGACCATCTCGTCGCCCAACGCCTGCACGCTCGCCGGGTCGATGGTCGACGATTGCGGCCCGGTGGCCTCCACGTAGTCAACGCCGTTGAACTCCACCCGGCCGTCATCGTGGATCGCCAGGGTATAGATGGGGCAGAAGCCGAAGCAAGGCTGTCGATCCAGAGTGATCAGTTCCACGTCCGCCGGCGCGGCCGACTCCGAGGTTTCGGCCGTGCAAGCGGCCAGCATGCCGGCCAGCAGCAAGAGCGAGAGGTAGAATATCGTGTTCAAATGTTGTTGGGATTTCATCGTCATCTCCTTTATAGGTTGCACCTTTAGCTTAGGACCAGGTTAGCGGCCCTGCCATATGCTACAGGCATAAATGTGACGACGATCGAGGGGTGAAACGCAATTCCTGACGGTGTAACGCCCCCAATTGCGAGCGTCCTCGCGGCGTTGCGGCTTTGCGTTCGATTATTCCCCACTTACTCGTAGTTGGCTTTGAGGCCCACCGGTTGCGGCTCGATTCCGGCTTTAAACAGGTGGCCGATCTCCCCCAGCGCCAGGCAGCGCGGCACCGCGAAATCAGGGCTGCGTTCTTCCAGCAAAACGGTGGTGATCGAACTGGGGTAGAGGTAAAACCCGGCCCAGACCAGCGACACCGGCAGGGCCGGGTTTTACCTCTACCCCAGTTCGATCACCACCGTTTTGCTGGAAGAACGCAGCCCTGATTTCGCGGTGCCGCGCTGCCTGGCGCTGGGGGAGATCGGCCA
>JAWOHK010000034.1:0-4230 GCA_046485205.1 Chloroflexota bacterium
CCAAGCGCTGGCAGGCCAACCCCCCGCCGGGTCCAATCGCCTTGCACCAGCCAGATTTCCGGTGTCACAGATGGGTCGAAAGCGCGATCGCCATCGCCAGGATCTTTGTCGTTGCCTCGATGAATGATGAAGTTGACAGGTTCTGTCGGGTCTTTGAGTTTGATGGCGACAAACGCGCCAAAATCATCAAACCCGGCGAATTTCTTGGGTTCTGTCCAGGTAGTGATTTCACTGTCATCAATGGCGTCGCCCCACAGGTGCAGACCCCAGAAGTCATTGAAATCACTAGAACTAAAGTCGCCATAGTCGCCGCCGGGACGGTGGTAGTGGATGATGGCGTAGCTTTCCTCTCCGGGTATTACCTCTTGTCCCACAACCACGCTGACGATAGTGTTCTTGTAGTTACCGTTCAGGTCGTTGACGATGGCCTGGAAGGTGAGTTCCGTGCCGGGAGCCAACTCGCTGACATCGTAGAAGAGGCGGTAGGGCGCGTTGTTGTCGGTGCCCAGATAGGTGTAGGGGCCGCCGTCGATGCTGACGGCAAAGTTGACTTCGGCGAAGATGTCGGTACTGAGATCGACGCCCACTTCCACGCGGCCAGTAACTTCTGCATCTGGGGCGGGGGTGTTAAAGGTGATGTCGGGCGCTTCGGTTGAGGCTGGAAGCGCGGCGTCGGCTTTGTAGATGACGAAGTCAAGCGCCGGCACAGTTACTGTGACTGTGCTGTTGGCGTCTGAGGTGATGGGGGCGGCGGCGGGGGGATAAACGGCCGTTAAGCCCATATTCGGCGCGAAAATCTCAAACGAAGCCGTTTGTTGGCTCTCGGCATTGTTCAGCGCCACGATGTATTCCACCGGTTCGTCGCGTTCTATGCGGGAGAAGGCGTAGATACCGGCGGCGCTGCTGCTGTAGCGGTGGATTTGCGCCCCGCGCCGCAGCGCCGGATGCGCGTCATAAATCGCGCCAAAGTCGGCCAGCGATTGATACACGGGATGCGTTGGATCTAAATTATCGTCCGCTGGTTTATCCTCTGTGCCGATGAGATTGTTGTTCATATACTGCGGCACAAGGCTGGGGAACATGTCTTCGCGAGCCAGTTTGTCACTGCCGCCGCCCACAAAACCTTGCTCATCGCCGTAATAGACCACCGGGAAGCCGCGCGCAAAATAGATCAAGGCGTGGCCCAATTCCAGGCGGCTGACCATTTCAGGATCGTCGGCGCCCAGGGTGATCAGGCGGCTGCCCATGCGTTCAACGCCGCCGTCATGGTTGCTGACAAAATTGCCCAACTGATAGGCGTTGCTGTCGGCATCGGTGAAGTAATCGTCATTGGCAAAGAAGTCGCGCAGGCCGTTGGTGGCATTGCTGTACACGGCAAAGTTTTGCGTCTGCCCATGAATGCCAAAATCGAGGACGCCGGGCAAACCCGCTTCGGTGGTGTAATAACTCAACACCTGGGGATCGCCAGAGAATACTTCGCCAAAGATGAAGAAGTCGGGTTTGCCGTTGTTGACGGCGTAATCCATCACCACCGGCAGGCTTTGCTGCCAGAATTCGGTGTTCACATGCTTGACGGTGTCCATGCGGAAGCCGTCTATGTTATAAGCGGCGATGGTGTTGGTGAGGATGTCGGTGAAGCCGGCTACCACAAAGGGCTGCTCGGTGAAGAGGTCGTCCAGGCCAAAAAAGTCGCCGTAGGTGGAACTTTCCCCGGCAAAAGTGGAGTCGCCGCGATTGTGGTAGTAGATGGGGTTGTTGAGCCAGGCCGGGGATTTGCGATTGGCGTCCGCCGGGGCGACTTGCGGCGTATAGGGGAAGCTGACGGCCGGATCCAGGGGCGGGAATGGTCCAAGGATGTAATCGCGGTCATCAAATATATTGCCGCTGGCGTCGCGGTAGGGGTAGTCTTCCTTGTAGCGGTACTGCGAACTGCCTTCGACGTAGCTGATGATGTCGCCGGTGTGGTTGGCGACAAAGTCGAAGTATACCTTGATGCCGCGGGCATGGGCGGCGGCGATGAAGTCGATCAATTCCTGGTCGGTTCCCAGGTGGGGATCCGCTTTTTCGTAGTCGAGAATCCAATAACCGTGATAAGCCGCGCCAATGCCGTTGGTGGCGCCGCTGTCGGGCTGGGTGGGGTTGTTCTCAAAAACGGGCGTGATCCAGATGGCTGAAATTCCCAACCCTTCGATATAGTTCAGGGTATCGTTGGCTGCCAGGCCGGCCAGGTCGCCGCCGTGGTAGTAGCTGATGTCGGTGGGGTCGTAGCCGTGATCAACGGGATCGCCGAGGATGCCGCCGGTGTTGTTAAGGGGATTGCCGTCCTGGAAGCGGTCGGTGAGTACGAAATAGAAGATTTCGTCCTGCACGGCGTGCGTCACGGCCGGTTTGACCAGGTCGAGGTCGATGGGGGGCGCAACGCCTACGCGCACACTGACCGAATTGTCGCTCGTGTCAAAAGAAATAGTCACCAACTCGCCGCCAGAATTCACGGTGAAGGGAACATTGTCAATCGGATAGCTGTTAGTCCAGGCTTCGTTCAGGGCTACCTTGAGATTGTAATTGCCTGCCGGGAGTCCATTGGTGGCAAAGGTATAAATGCCGTTACCATCTGGATCGGATAGTAGAGAGCGCACGCAAGCAGGAGACCAATTGGCTTCACAGCCTAAGGCTATCTGGAAATCGCCAACGGCCGTTGCTATCACCCCGTTAATGTTATCTAAAACGGCATTGGTTTTGTGGTCATAATAAAAAGTGACCGTATCAGTGGGTGACGCCGTGACAGACAGGGCGATATTGTTGGCCGGATGGCTGACCGCCCAACTGTCGTCAAGCGCCATCTTATACTCGTAATTGCCGGTTGGCAGCTCAAAAACACCGCGCCAGACGTCATTCCCTACTTCAGTCAGGTGGGTGAGGCTGCACGCAGGTTCCCAATCTCCGCCAGAACTGCCACCTACTTCGGCGCAGCCCAATTCGCTTTGCAAGTTGCCTACCAGGGTCACGCTGATGGGGCCGTCCACATCCACGGTGACACTGTTGTCGTTGGTATCGTAGGCAATCGTTACGCGCTCACCAGCCGCTGTCACTGTGAAGGCCACGTTACCACCGGGATAAGAAATTGTCCAGGCCTCGTCCAAAGCCACTTTGAATTCGTAATTGCCTACGGGAATGTCCCGAGAAACGAAGGTGTAAATCCCATCGCCATCAGGGTCGGTTAGCAATGTTCGCACACAATCCGGTGACCAATGAGACGGGCAGCCCAGCTCATCTTGGAAATCACCGGCGGCTACGGCTACCACATCGTTCTCACTGTCAATTACTGCTTTTGTCTTGTCATCATAATAAAACTTGACAGTGGCTGTAGGTGAATTAGTGATACCGAGAACTCTGTTGCTGCCCGGATAAGCCAGATCCCAACTGTCATTAAGCGCCACCTTGTATTGGTAGCTGCCGGTGGGCACATCAAACACACCGCGCCATACCCCATTACCGGCGTCGGCCAGGTGAGTTTGGCTGCACGCAGGCTCCCAATCTCCGCCAGAACCGCCGCTTACTTCGACGCAGCCTAATTCGCTTTGCAGGGTGCCTACCAGGGTGACACTGGTTGCAGCCAGGACAGCTTGTGGTTGTTTTTCGGCCGCCTGCGCCGGCAAAGCCAGCAGCAGCCACATGGCTGCGCCAAGCAGCCCGGCGAATAAGAGGAAGCTCGCCATGAGCCTCCAGGTGACTTGCACTTTCCTTTTCATGATCTTCTCCTTCCCTCATACATGGCGCTGCCAGTATGAGGGGATGCAAAAATATGGATAACAAAAAAGCCTGTTCAGATGCTAAAAAGCATCTGAACAGGCTTTAACTCACTTGAACTCCTGAGCAAAACAACGCGCTGCTCACTCGGTGGAAAATCGACATATGATTCACTGCTTCCCATGTGGTTGATGTATCAACTGTTGATATATCAACTATATCATTAGCTAAATTTTTAGTCAATACCTACGAGGAAAGCGGCTGTTTTCTCGGCACAAGTGTCCAAATGGAGCGCTCGCTGGAGTGTGATGTTGTGTCTGACTCCAAAATGTCACCGGATGATTACCGAAATATCGGGAGCTTGTTATACTTTCTCCAATCTGTATGGCATGGGGAAACGATGAGAATTTTCTTTGCAATCTCCTCGTTTTGCTGTATACCAGTCATACTATTGTAATATTGGGAGTCGAAAAATTTCCTCGT
>JAWOHK010000204.1:0-8673 GCA_046485205.1 Chloroflexota bacterium
CATCACGATGGATAGTCTATCCTCGACCACCGGCGGGATCACCCTGGACTCCCGACAGCTGCAACTGACGGCCGGGCTTAACCTGTCGGCCAACGTCTCGCAAGACATCGTCCTGACCGCCACCCGCGACATTAAGCTGAACGCCTCGGCCAACGGCAGCAATGGTCTCATCATCCAGACGACCAAGACGATCATGAGCCAGGACGCCTGGGACTGGGACATACTGGAGATGCGCTCCAGCGACGTGGTCCACGGCATGACAACTATCACCAACACAGGCACTTTCGGCGCACTCGGAAAGAACAGCAGCGATACCGGCGGCTTGCTCGTCCGCGGCTTTGCCGAAGGCATCGTCGGCCTGAACCTGGCCGGCTATGGAACGACGGTCGGGACCGGCGCCGGCAACGCGGCGGTACAGGTCAGCGCCTTCAAGCGATCGGGGACCGGCGTCGTAGACTTCGCCGCTGGCGAGAACCTCTTTGCCGTCCGGAACAACATCACCACCCGCTTCTACATTCAGGGCAACGGCAACTTCTTCTATGACGGTGTCGGTGCGGCCTATGACACCCATGACGACGTCGGTCTACTTCGTGCCCTGTCCCGCACCTGGTCACAGACCATCGAGGGCACCTGGGACCGCTTCGTCACCTACAACCGGGATCACCTGGAGGAAGCCGGCATCCTGGCCGGCGACTTCGTCAACGGCGCAGCCCTCAACCGGCTGCTGACCGGCGCGATCTGGCAGATGCACGAGCGAATTGCCGAATTGGAAGCAACGGTTTCCAGGCAAAGCGGGCACGTCAGTTAAAATGCCGCTCGCAACACTGGAGGCATATCTGTTCTTGACCAACACCGATCGAAAGTTCGACGGGACAACCAAAAGGAATGTATGACCGATTATCTCATCTCCGAACAACTGCTCATCACGACCATCCAGGTCGTCCAGAACGCCACCCATCCCAACGTGCCCTATGCCACCGTCAGCCGGTTGCTGCAGGAATTGACCGCCCTGCCCCCGGCCATAACGGAGAACCATGAACCCACCGCCCCAGACGCTGACGATAGAGGAACTGCTGGCCGAACTGACGCTCCTGACGAGCGCTGATGTCATCCCGCCCCAGCAGCTCCTCAGCATTATCGCCAAGTCCCACGTTGCTCTGACCTCGCAGTTCGCCGCCTTCCAGGACCAGCAGGCCCGCGAGAGCCGCGAGTTGCGCCAGGCCATCCTGGACCTCCACGTCAAGGTGGAAGAGCGGCTGGAGCCGGGGAAGTTGACCCGGGTGCTGCTGCTCAGTAACCGCCGGCTCATCCTTGCCCTGGGCGGTATCGCCGGACTCGTCAGCCTGATATCCCTCCTGACTGCGGCCGAGAACCTTGAAGACCTGTGGCTCATCTTCGCTAATTCCCCGGCCGGACTCTATATCGTCATTGTGACGACCTTTACGCTCATCAGTACCCTGGCGATATTGTTCATTATAAGGGCGGGCCAAAAATAAATTTGACAACTCCCCCTACCCTCCTATACTTGAAGCAAATCTAATAGAACATAAGTTCTATATAGTTTGCCTGTTTTCGTAATCGGTGACGTTATGTCACCTCAGCACATGTGGACATCCCCTACTCCCAGCACAGGTACTGGGTGTATTCATGAGGAGAGAGTTCTTTCGAGAGGTACTACGATGAATATCACAGAATCCCGGGCATTACACGGCGCAGCATTCCATATCGTCGTTTTACTCGCAACAAAGCCCCAAAAATTGTGGACCCGCTCCGAACTGGAGGAATGGTGTCTGTATCCTGACAATGCGGTCTTGAAGGCCCTCAGTTATCTGAAGCATTCCGGATATGTCATCGTCCACGGTAATCCCAAAAAGCCCGAAGGTTATCAGTACAACAAATCCAATCCGCTTAATCTGCCATTCAAAGTTGCGGCGGATGAATGGTCTCCCAGTGATGGCAACGGAGGCGAATCGGCATTCAGCTTCGAAGAGGAAGACACGAGGCCGGAGCCTGTTGACAGCTCTATTGATGCAGGTAGAGAAAACGATCGTCCACCCCGGCTGGTCAAGATTCCATCCGGCAACGGCCGTCATTCTCCCCAATACGGGGTAAACAGACCTCCTCGAAATGAGGAGGTCTCGCTGAGGCGCAACCAACCACCCCGAAATGGGGCGGTTCAAACCCAGGGTGGACGCGATCAACCCCGAAATAAACAGGATAGACCTCCCCGAAAGGGGGAAGTCCCACGGAGGCAATGGCCCATACCACCCCGAAATGGGGTGATAAGAGCCCAGAGCACACGAAAACCGCCCCGAAATGGGGAAAACCGTCCTATTTCGGGGCGTTCTGGCCTCAATACTATACAAGAGTATAGACCTTCCCCGGATCCAGATACTAAGAAACCTGAGAGGAAGGATCTCTTGTATGTATCAGATTCCAGTTACTCAGTGACTGGCGCCCCGCGATGTGTGGCCACACCTGATCGCGAATTACTGCGCCGGCTCAACTTCCAGGACACGCCAGAAAATCGCTTGCTCTGGCTCCGGGCCGGCGGGCTGAATCCCAGAGCCCAATCGACCCGGGTCCTGGCCTACGACCTCGACGTAGACACCATTGCCGCTCATGTTCTGTTGTTCGTCTGGGAGGTGGTAGAGTGCCTCAGGCCGCACTCGGCAGGGTTGCTGGTCACAAGGCTGCGCGAAAGAGATGTCGTCCCCCGGTTTCGTTGCCAGGACTGTCTGGCGCCTGTCGAGACCTGTCTTTGCGGGATAGTGATGCGGTGAAGCCTCTCCCGGCCTTCTAACTTGCCTTATTACCGGCAGAATGCCGGCCACATCAGGAAGGCTGGAGCGCGATACCAGAAGCCGGGGTTGCCGGCGCTGGAGTTAAAAGGGCAGATCGTCGCCGGTCAGAGTCTGGTACCATTCCGTCAGAAAACGGACGGCTTCTTCAAACCGGCGTGCCGGTAATTCACGGTAAGACGGGATGCCAAATTTGCGATAGAACTCCCCGTAAACCGCGCCATACTCGTTTCGGCCGCTTTTTTTGCCCAGGGCCATGGCGATAGACTTGACGGCCTGACTGATGCTGGAGGCCTGTTCCGGTGTGATGAAGCGGCCGCGGTCTCCCAGGGCGGTCTCAATTTGTTCCAACCGGTCTTCGTGGGAGGCCAGTTGCGCGGCATGCTCAACAACACGCGATTCAAGGATGAGTTGCTGGCGGGCCATCTCCATCAGCGCCCGGGCCATCTTGTAAGCCTGGGCCGCGGGACTGTCGTCACGCAACAGGTCCTCAAATGACGGGTCAGATGTCAGCCGACCCTCAACAAAGGCCTCGGCCAGCACATCAAAGCACTCTTTCTGGTAGCGAATGATGGTGGGCCGCAGTTCGGGTTTGACACGGTCGGCGTTAATGCCAAACAACCACCCGGGTATGAACTTCAGCGGCAAACAGATCATTTCCCGCGCCTGCTGTGTAAGTGTAACACTTACAGAGGTGGCAACTTCGGAGAGCACCGGGTCCCGATTGATGCGCTCGCGTTGGCCGGCCAGAGCAACGCCCAGATTATCGCATATGGGGCGTATAGGAACATAAACAGTGCCATCGGCGGCACGAATAGCAACGATCTCGTCATTATAAAAATTAACGATCTTCTGCTCAACCGGAACAATTGCGTTTTCGTCCATGAATCACCGTTGTTTGAGATGCGCTAGCCGTCGCTTCCTGGATCTTTAGAAGACCGGCAAGCCGGCATTACCACCCTTTAAAATTCTTGCCTGTTGTCTTTCCCGCCTACTGCAGCCAGGACGCGATCGATGCTGTCGCGCAGTGCCTGTAAATCACCGACGATGGCCTCGCCCGTCTTGCTCTCGGCCGCCCGGATCAGGTCTTGACGAGCCCTGGCATCCATTTTTTCAATTACCCGCAGCGTGCCGCGGACCTGCTGGCGGAACTTGTTGAAGTCCAGTCCCTCGACCTTGCTCCGACCGGCCGCCGCTGCCTGTTGGCTCAGGAGCAGCCGGTCGACGAGGGCCCGCACAGACGGCACGATTTGTCGCCCATCTCCTTCGCCACGGGCTTCGGCTTCCTGCCAGACAACAACCTGGTTCAATGCTTTCAGTTGCAAATCCGGGTACGGCTTCAGTTTCTCGACGATGGGCCGGATCGTCGCTTCGGCCAGGTTATGGCGATCGATCAACCGTTGCGCCTCTTCGCTCAGGTCCAGTACTGAAACAATCCGTAAACGGTACTGGCGCGAGATATCCAACGATTCTTCTACCTGTTTCCAGG
This sequence comes from Chloroflexota bacterium, assembly GCA_046485205.1. Lineage (GTDB taxonomy): Bacteria > Chloroflexota > Anaerolineae > Promineifilales > Promineifilaceae > Promineifilum. The sequence goes on from JAWOHK010000204.1 coordinate 4,291, forward strand.
GGACAAGCGTGACTTTGCTGCTTTCATCTACTGCAGACGGACCTTGATGACGCCTATAGGCGTCATCGCTCATTTCCTGGCGCAAAGCGAGAAACCCGTGCGCCTTCTCAACGACGTTGATGTCCTCGCGCATCAGGTTCTCGACAATCTGGTGCGCCCGAATGGATACCCCGGGCGGGACTACCGCGGCCTTTATCTTGTGGGGGAGTTCGCGCCTGTCCCCTTCCTGAATCTGGCGCCCCTCCATACCCAACAGCACATGGGCCCAGTAGCGGCGCTCCCCGGTGACGATAAAATAGGCTGCGGCACCTGTCTCAGCCGGTCGAAGCGTAATGGGGTTGATCAGTCCGTGCTGCTCAATGGCCGATGCCAGACGCTGTAATTCGCGCACTTCGCGGGCCGAAGCAGAATCTGGACCGGCCCCGGCACGTTGAATCCATTTGTGCAAGGCTTCGGCCGGTTGCATATCGCCTTGATTGACAGCACCGGCCAGATCATTCGGCAACAGACGGCGCGGTTGCTCGGGATCCGGCCGAATATCATCCAGGGGGAACCGCTCGACCGTTCCGGTGACGATATCGCCGACAACCGCGCCAAAGGGGTTGACTTCGTTAAACAGCAGATCTGAGATACCCGTCGTTTTCCGCTTAGCCACGTCCCATCACCTCCCGTATGACCTGGGCAAAGGCCTCGGCCATCTCGCCGTCGGGGTCATAACCAAAAATATCCTGCCCGGCGACGTTGGCCTCGCCAACAACCACCCGCCGCGGAATATCCGGTAATACCTTGTCGCCAAACAACCGGATCAGCTCCTCACGCGTCTCCCGCGCCAGAACCGTGCGATCGACCATCATCGGCAAGACGCCGCTGATGTGTAAACCGGGATTCACGCGACGAATCTTATCGATGGTGCTGCGTAAGGAATGGATGCCCACCAGCGGAAATACCCCCGGTTCGACAGGGATAATGACTTCATCGGCCGCCAGCAGCGCGTTCATGGTCAGAACGCCCAGGCTGGGGGGACAGTCAATGAAGACGACCTCATAGCGCGCCTTGACTTCCTCCAGGGCTGTCTTCAATCTGTATTCACGGTGGAACTCGCCCATCAGTTGCGCCTCGGCTTCGGCCACCTGTAAATGGGACGGCAGGACATCAACCGTCGTGGCCGGGTAGCGGCCACTGGCCGGCACTTCCGTATGCTGGATGACATCGGCGGCCTTCATGCGCTCGAGCAACACTTCGTACAGGACGCCCACACCGGCACGTCGAGGGCCGTTGGCGAAGGGGATCCCCAGCGCAACACCGGTCGCGTTGGCCTGGGGGTCGGCGTCAACCAGCAAGACCTTGCCCGGCCCACGCAATCGTGCCCAGCCATAAGCCAGGTTAATGGTAGAGGTAGTCTTCCCGACCCCACCTTTTTGATTGGCGACCGCGATGATACGGGTCATAGCCTGAATACCTTGAATCCGGCTGACTCCAGCGTCTTACGTGCTTCGACCCATTGGCTGCCACGCTCCGGGGCGGCCAGCACACAGGCCCGCTCGAAAGCCTCTTCCTGTTCGTCGGTCAGCAGGCCGGTCCGGCCGCTGCTGACATACTTTTCGTGGCGCGTCAGTGATACCTCGGCCCCCGAAGCCGTGATCGCCCCCAGGCCTTCACCCGGACGCATGGGAACATAGCCGGCATCAAGTGCGTCCTGCATCAACTGCACGATCAGCGCAGTCCGCGTCATCCCGTGATCGCGCGCCAGCTCGTCAAAGCGGTCAATCAGAGAATCATCGTCAACCCGAAGCGTGAACTTAACCATAGGTATTTCCTATTTGCCGCCTAAGGATACCAATTTCAACGAATATGATACCATGTGGTGACAAATTTCCAAAACAAGTGTAGAATGTGGCAAGCGATCGCTCCTCACCGTTAGGCCATGTCGCGATAATGCGTGCGAGCGGAGTTGGGTAACGAAGCTTGCAAGTAAACGACTTATCGATTGGGACAAAAACGGAAGCGAGTCGACGTCAAGTGAGCGAGGCAAAGTAATGGATCAAATGTTCGACGCGTAATAGGAGTGAGCATATAATGCAGCGCTCTGGATAATCCCTTCGGAAAAAGAAAAAACCCCCGTGACCTGGGCTTTGTCGGGCGTTAGTCACAAGGGGCTGGGCGGCGGATTATTCCGCTTTCAACTAAATTATGGGGTTTTTCCCCGATTTAGTCAAGACACGTAAAGCAAAGCTTCACGTTAGCTCTCAGCCTTATCTGACAAACCGCCAAACCCGCCCAGGGCCGAAGTGTTTTCGGCACTGAGGTGGGGTTTTGTTTTCCAGGGAGAATATCCGGTTTGTTGTCAGTCGCAGGTTGGTCCCTTTGATTGACAGCAAAAAAGGCTAAGTGTTGGCCCACTTAGCCTTCGCTTTTCGAGGAAAACCGCATACTCACCTGCAACTGGTGTTGGCCCACCTTTTTGCAAAACGAGCCCCTTAATTGGGGAGGGGGGATTTGTGTCTCCCGTGCGGCCAAAAATTGTACAAAAAGGAGTATACACGGACCGGGGTTATTCGTCAAGAACTCTGGTGTCCTGGCCACGCACCCGGAGACGAATCGCCCGTCGCTGTGCCCCAACATGCAGTCGGATGCGCCGTCTTTGTCGCCTGAGCCGTCGGCAGCGCTACTCAAAGCGCAAGCGCGGCTCCTGCAATTGAGAGCACAACTTGGAATTGAGGTGAAGGACTCACCTCCGCGTTCTCGGTCGGCCGCAAGACGGCCCGAACCTGTCAACTGGGCTCGTCTTAACGCTGAGGCAGAACTAAAACAACGCCGAGAGCAGGCGGCGATTCAGTTGGGGAGAGACTACGTCAGCGCTCCCGTAGCATCGGGGCATGATGACAAGGGCCTGCCGGAAATAGTTGACAACGCAACGATATCAAGGCACATCGACGGAGAAAGTCGCTCCCGTACCGTCATCGTCCACCCGAGTTTGGCTGTAGCCGTGTTGAAAAAGAATCTGGAAGCGCCGGCCCGGGTATATTTCCTGCTCAGAGCGATTGACCAGGACGGCCGGGGGTGGTTGTCGGTAGAGCAGATCCGTCAGCAATTGAGCCGCAAAGACGGTGCTTATCGCATCTGCGGCTGGCGGCGGCTGCGCCAGTTGCTACGGCAAGGTGAAGGGTTTTTCTGGCACCGGGATGGCCAAGACCGACTGTGGATAAGTGGGGTCCATAAAATCGCCCATGAACTCAATTTAGACCGCTTGCAGGGCTTTCCCGTTGATTTACCCGTTCAAACGCTGCTGGGCGGCATCCAGGCCGTCAGAGCGGCTTTCTACGCCGCCTTCCACGGCGGGCGAGACAGTCGGCCCATCAGCCGCGAAACTCTGGGTGACTTAACCGGCATTCCCGAACGCACGCAGCTCGAATACGACCGCGCGGCCGGCATCGAACGCCGCCGCAATTACGCGGTGGGCGAGAGTTACACCGTTGAGATTAATCAGGAACGGGCCTGGCGTCATGGCCGGGCCGTCTTTCGTTTTGTCGATAAACGCGGCCGGCAGGGCAGGGCAGGGGGCGAATACGTCGCCTGGAACCTGCCCAACAGCTACCGGTCCGGGCACCAGCGCCGCTCCCGCGGCGGCCGAAAACGCATCAACCGCAAGCTCGCAGACCTGTTGAAAAGAGGGATAGCGGGGAACGACGAGCGGGTGGTTGAAAAGCTTTTCTTTCCCAATGGGGCGCTGGCAGTCAGGCGGTACAACCGGGATCCGGAATGTGATGCTTACTGGCAGCGCGAGCAGACAACCCGGTCCGGCAAGCGCATCTGGTGCGTCATTCCAGGGAATAGGTGAATTGCCAGGGTCGGAAAAAACCTGCGGGTATTAAAAGGGATAATCTATGAGTTTCTTTTTATGGTTGTAGTTGGTTCTTGAATATCTGGTGCCCGCTATCCCGGTGCCATCTATGTGTTCGCGAGCACCCTGGTCTGTCTGGTCAAAAGAGAACAAACGTGCTACTGTTTTATTGCAATTTAACCCTTTGTCGTCGCTTCGCGTTACCGGTGCTATACGGGAGAAACCGATCTCCAGATGACCGAAAGTGAAACCTGGTTAGTGGAACAACTGAAGTCCTTGACTGCCAAAGTGGGTGAGCCGGTAACTATTACCATTCGCCTTCTTCCTGATGAAGACCTTCATCTCGACCTTAAAACCAGATCCGGCCGGCACGGCATTACCTATGGGACGTCGGACACCTGGCCACATGAAACGATACTGCTGGCGAATTCACTTTAGGGATTTTCGTCCAGGAAAAGCATACAATCGGCGGCTAAAAACGGAGAAGCTGATGTCCCTACAACCCAGGCCAATCCCCACCGTGCCGGAAGAAACTGCCAGAA
>JAWOHK010000333.1:0-40727 GCA_046485205.1 Chloroflexota bacterium
CGATGACCTGGATGTCACGATTTATTCGGCCGTCGGCACCGATGATCGGACCGGCGAATCCTACGCCGCTGTGGTGGCCATCGCCGCTGAAAGTACAGTTCCGCCGGACTAAAAAAGGAGTGGGGGCGGGAATCCTGATTAGTCACGCGCGACGGGCCGGTCGTCTGTGCGGCTCCACTCGCTCCATGAGCCGACATACAGCCGGCCTTCCGGCAATCCGGCATGGACCATCGCCAGCAAATTGACACAGGCCGACACACCCGACCCGCAGTAGAACGTCGCGTTTTCGGGCGGCGTTTCACCCAAAAGATCGATAAATTCGGCCAATAATTCTTCGGGTGATCGCCAGCTCCCGGTGTCTGTCCAGTTATCTGGATAAGGACGATTCAATGCACCGGGAATATGTCCGGCGACCGGATCGATCGGTTCGACTTCGCCACGATAGCGTTCCGGCAAGCGCGCATCAACTAACATGGGTACGCCTTCGACTTCGTCCATTGTCACCACCTGACCGGGACGAGGTGCGCCGAAGAAGAGCCGTTCGGTCGGCGGAGTGCCCTCGCCTTCTTCCACGGGTAATCCCGCCGCCAGCCAGCCCGGCCAGCCGCCGTCGAGCACAGCCACCGCCTCATGGCCCATGTAGCGCAGCATCCACCACAAACGAGCGGCGTAATGACCGGATGTGTCGTCGTAGGCCACGACTTGGGTGTTCTGGCCGATGCCCAGGCGGCCAAAGGTTTTGGTCATGGCCGCCGGAGTAGGGAGCGGGTGGCGTCCGCCCCGACCGGTCGGTTCTTTCATACCAGATAGGTCTCTTTCCAGGTGGGCATACACCGCTCCCGGAATATGCCCGGCGAGATAGGCCGCTTCACCGGCCGCCGAATCGGCCAGGTCAAAGCGACAGTCGATAATAGCCCATTCCGGGTTACCCAAATTGGACTCCAAGTCCGACGGATTGATGATAGTTGAATATTTAAAGCCCATAGCCGAATCATAACACGAAGTTATAAATTTATGGTTCCGATATCAGACTTGACAAATAAACCTCTATATCGTATTATTGCGATATAATGAATACCTTGACTGAATTTCCCCCCGCCTGCTGTACTCTGGATATCGACGGCCGCGATCAGGCCCGCCTGGTGCAGATGTTTAAAGCACTGGGTAACCCGATACGCTTCGAGATCATGAAATTTCTGGTCACCCATCCGGGCTGCATCACCGGCGACATCGTCGAGCACCTGCCTGTCGCCCAGGCCACCGTCTCACAACATCTGAAAGTGCTGCGTGATGCCGGCTGGGTCGAAGGTATCGTCGACGGGCCGGCAACTCATTACTGCCTGAGCGAAGCGGGGGTGCTCTGGTTCCGGGCGCAAGTCGATCGGGTGTTTTAGCCTTTTTTTGGAGGATATTATCGTATTTTTACGATTAAGGAGATATTCTCATGGAACCTATTTTCCAGATTATCGAATTGATGTGGCAGAGCTTTTTACGCATTTGGCCGTATATGGTTATCACCATTCCCCTGGCAGTGATCATTAACTTATCGGGTGCGTCACGCCATATTAAACGCGCCTTCCAGGCCCAGCCCCTAGTGGCCATCTTGCTGGCAACTGTCATCGGCGCGTTCAGCCCCTTCTGTTCCTGTGGGGTTATCCCGATTATCGCTTCCCTGCTCATCAGCGGCGTTCCCTTGGCGCCGGTGATGTCTTTCTGGATCGTGTCTCCTTCGATGGACCCGGAAATCTTTTTCCTTAGCGTGGCCACCCTGGGACCGGAATTAGCTGCCTGGCGAATGGGCGGCATATTTATCATCAGTCTCGCGGCCGGTTTAATAACCCACTATCTGATTTTGTCAGGCCGGCTCAGTCCGTCTATCCTGCGGCCGAACTACCGGACCGAAGCCCGCCCAGTCGGGCAACTGATCCGCGTCGGGTGGCAACACTTGCGAACCACAGCCGTCAGGCATGTCTCGTTAATTCAAACTCAACCGCCGGCTTTGTGCTGTGTGACCCCTGCTATAACCTTCCAGGTTGAACCGGCAGCCGGGCAATCCGCGGCCGCCGGACCGCCTCCATCGGCGGTCTCCTGCTCCGGCCCGGTCTGCGCGAACCGGCAACCGGCTTGGCACGAACGCCTCTGGGAAGAAACACGCGGGGCAATCTGGATGGTAACGAAGTTTATGCTATTGGCTTTTTTCCTGGAAGCCCTGATCAAACTGTATATCCCCACGGCCTGGATCACAGGGCTAATGGGTTCCGACAATATGGGGGCCATTTGGCTGGCGGCGTTATTAGGGGTGCCGATCTATACCAGCAACTTGGCCGCCCTCCCCCTGGTCAGCGGGCTGCTGGCCCAGGGGATGAACCCGGCGGCCGCACTGGCTTTTCTCGTCGCCGGGCCGACGACCACACTCCCGGCAATGGCCGCTGTCTGGGGGCTAGTGCGGCGGCGCGTCTTTGCGCTCTATGTAGCAATTGCTTTTCTAGGCGCAATTGGGCTGGGAATTTCCTATTCCTTCATGCATTAACGTATGTTGCTATACCGGCATCTATCAAATGATGGATGCCGGTATAGCGATAATTGACCCGGCTTAACCTAAACGTTCAATTCCTCTTTCGGCGGTCGGATAATCAACATCGAGCACTCCGAAGCGCGCATTACCTTGACCGTGACGCTGCCGTAGAGCCAGCGCCGCAATCCGGTGCGGCCATGGGTGCTCATGGCGGTCAGGTCGATACCGTAGAGCCGGGCAAACTCCTGAATGCGATCCACCGGCGAGCCGTCGAGAACAATTGTCTGCACCTCGGATGGACTAAGGTTGTGCCGCAGGACGACCTCGCGCAGGTAACCCTCGGCCGCCTGTCGCAATTCGCCCATCAACCGCTGTTTCGGTTCGGTCACTTCCCAATCCCAACCTGAAGGAGTCGCTTGCAACGGGTCGACCGGCAAAATCTCGTTGATGCGCAGCAGGATAATGCTCGCCTCAAAGGCGCGGGCCAGTTCGAGCGCCGGCTCCAGCGCTCGCTCGGCTAGCTCGGAGCCGTCCAGGGTGATCAGAATACGTCGGATCGGTTCCTCGGAGCGAGTCACCAGCACAGGGCACGAGACGCTGTGCAGCACCCGCTCGGTGACGCTGCCGAACACCGCCCGCCGCACTCCCGTTTGTCCGTGAGTCGACATGACAATGAGATCGACCTGATCATCCTCGGCCGTATCGACAATGACGCTGGCCGGGTCGCCCTCCAGGGCAATGATCTGGAACGGGCATTCGACGCACTCAAACCGCGCTTTTACCCCGGTCAAGTAGTCGCGAATTTCCCGGCGGCTATCTTCACGGGCATACTCGGGCCAGATCCATTCATATTCTCCGGCCACCATCGGCATCATCGTGTAAACCGGCTGGATACTGCGCAGTAGCAGGACTTCGGCATGGTTCGCTTTGGCCACGGGCATGGCTGTCGCCAATGCCTCTTCGGCCAGCAGTGAACCATCTAACGGTACCAGAATTTTATGAAACATTTCGCCACCTACATCCTTGTCTGAAAGGAATATGCGGAAGTTGATCCACAGTTTGCATCGAACAAACGACAAAAAGACAAGCTGTTTAGCAGGCGAATCTGTAGATTCTCCCTCTATCCATCAGACGCGCTCGGCCAGATAATCCACTAGGTCGTTCAAAGACACCAATTTGCCGTAATCCGCTTCCGGAACCGATACCCCAACAGCCTCGTCTAGGCCAATCAATAAATTTAGAAAATCAAACGAATCAATATCGAGGGTTTCCTGCAACTTGGCATCCGGATCGAGGTCGTCGTAATCCGCCTCCGGCGCAATGGACTGCAGAATTCCGATGATAGTTTCCTTGATTTGATCCTTCGTGAGAGCATGTGCAACAGTCATAATTTCTCCGGCTCCTGTAGTAATTTCTCCAGCGCACTCAGGAATTGAGCGCCGCGGCGGCCGTCGCTGGCCCGGTGGTCCCCCGCAAGCGTGGCGGTCAGGATGGGGCGAATGCCCAACATCCCCTTCTCCGCCCAGGGTTGATCCATAACCTTGCCGAAGCCGACCAGAGCGACTTGCGGCGGGTAGATGACTCCATAGACTTTATCCACGCCGGTATCGCCCAAGCTGGTAAGCGTGATCGTGGCGTCCATCAGTTCGCTACTCCGGAGGCGACCGCCGCGTGTCCGGGTGATTAGATCACGCATGGCCACCATTAGCTCGTCGAGGCTCTTGTCATCGGCATCGTGGATAGCCGGAGTCACAAGGCCCCCTTGTCGCAGAGATATGGCAAAGCCGATGTGAATCGACTCCGACGCCTCAAAACGATCCTCGCGCCAGTAGCCGTTCAGATCGGGCACTTCGATCAGCCCCTTGGCCGTAGCCTTGATCAACAGCACGACCGGCAAAATGCGCTCGGCCACCGATCGCTTGACGTTTTCGGTCTCAAGCCAGGCCAATGCACGGGTCATGTCGATCCGCGTCTCCAGGTAATAATGCGGGATTTCGCGGTTGGAGCGCGCCATTGCCAAAGCAATCGCCCGGCGCATGGCTGTCTGAAAATCGGGAGGCTGGGCCGGCTTGGCAGACGGTTCGGCCACGGGTTCCGGGGGAGGCGCGGGCGGCAGCGTAGCAGCTTTGGCCTGTTCGGCGGCCAGGTTTTCGACATCGGTGCGGCTGATCGTGCCATGCGGCCCTGTCCCCTGTACCCCATGCAGGTCGACACCCAAGTCTTCAGCCATTCGCCGAGCGACCGGCGTCGCCCGTATCTCGGCTTCCGGAGTAACCGCCGGTTGGGCCACCTCGGCAACGGCTGCCGCGGCCAGCTGTATATCGTCGAGATGAATCGACCCATCCGACCCGGTGCCTATCACCTGAGCCAAATCGATACCTAACTCGGCGGCCAGTTTACGGGCCGCGGGCGAGGCTTTCACCCGTCCGGAGAGGCGACTCACAGACACTTCGGCCGCCGGTGATTTAACCGATGGCGGGGGCACTTGCTCGACCGGTGCAGGAGGTTCGGTGGCCGTCGAAACAGTAGCGGCTACTGGTTCGCCAGCCAGTTGTAATACGGCGATAGTCTGCCCAACCGGCACCTTTGTGCCCGACTCGACTGATAATTCAACCACCACTCCTTCCTCGAAGCACTCGACATCGATGACACCCTTGTCCGTCTCGATGGAAGCGATTACGTCACCTCGCTTGATCGTCCCTCCAGGCTTGATAAACCACTCGTATAGGATCCCGGCATCCATGTCGGCGCCGAGACTGGGCATTTTGAATTCCGCCATTGTGGTTTCTCCTTGAAATATTTCTACCGCTTCTCCCCGCTCATTACATGCGATTTATCGCCATGATACGGCACTAAACTACCCCCTACGAACAGCCATACTAGGCCCCCAACACCTTTTTCACCGCCGCGACGATCTTTTCCGGTTGGGGCAGGGCCGCCTCTTCCATGTGTTTTGCATAGGGCAGCGGTACTTCAGCCGTGCAGACCCGTTCAATCGGCGCATCCAACTCGTAAAAGGCTTGCTCCATGATCCGAGTGGCTATCTCGGCCGAGATGCTGCCCGTTTTCCAACCCTCGTCAACGATGACCCCGTGATGGGTCTTGGCGATGGACCGGATATACGTTTCGTCGTCCAGCGGCCGCAACGACCGTAAATCGATCACCTCAGCCTCGATGCCCTCGACGGCCAGTGTTTCGGCTGCGGCCAGGCTCTTGAACAGGTTAGCGCTATAGGTGATGATGGTTACATCCTGTCCTTCACGCCGCACCCTTGCCGTGGTGATATCCACTGGCTCTCCCTCGGCCGGAAGCGTCCCGGACATATTGTAGAGGGTGGGGTTTTCAAAAATCAGCACTGGATCGGGATCCTCGAGGGCCGTCCACAACATCCAGCGCGCATCTTCGACTGTCGCCGGTACCGCGACTTTGATGCCGGGGATGTGGGCGAACCACCCCTCCAGGCTATGCGAGTGCTGCGCGGCCAGTTGGCGGCCGGCGCCGGTGGCCATGCGAATAACAACCGGGGCGTTGAACTGCCCGCCGGACATGTGCAGGATAGTCGCGGCATTGTTCATGATCTGGTCCAACGCCAAGAGGCTGAAATTGACGGTCATGATCTCGACGATGGGTCGCATACCGCCCATGGCCGCACCGATGCCCGCACCGGTGAAGGCTGATTCCGACATCGGCGTGTCGCGGATGCGTTCCGGCCCAAACTCATTGATCAGGCCCTTGGTGACGGCGAAGCAGCCACCGTACAGGCCTACATCTTCGCCCATCAGAAACACTCGCTCGTCACGCCGCATGGCATCGCGAATGCTTTCCTTGACGGCTTCACGGTAAGTTGTCTCGATTACCGGCGCCGTGCCGTTGCCATTCTTGCCGTTTTGTTTCATGATGCCACCTCCGAATACACGAACCGCTCCAGGTCTTCAACCGCCTCCCAGGTGCCCGCTTCGGCAAAGGCTACGGATTCGTCAACCTCAGCCATCGCCCGTCGCTCCAACTCGGCCATATCATCGTCAGTCATCAGGCCTTGATCCTTCAGCAGCGCCGGGAAGTTCACCAGAGGATCCTTGCTCCGCCAGTGAGTTACTTCATCCTTGGTGCGGTATTGTTCGGCGTCGAACATCGAGTGCGCGCGGAAGCGATACGTTTTGACTTCCAGGAAATAAGGTCCGTTGCCGCCGCGAATGTGCTCGATAGCTTTCTTCGTGGCCGCTTCGACTTTCAACACATCCATGCCGTCAACGCAGGCGGCCGCCATGTCGTAGGCATCGGCCTTGCGCACCAGGTCGGGCACGCACTCGGCGATCTCCAGCGGAACGCCCATAGCGAACTGGTTGTTCTCGACGATGAACAGAACCGGTAAATTCCAGACTTTGGCCAGATTCATGCACTCATGAAATTCACCTTCCTGTAAAGCACCGTCACCGAAGAAGCAGGCTGTTACCCGGGGGCGATTCTGCATCTTGTCGGCCAGGGCCAGCCCCACTGCCATCGGCAACCCGCCGGCGACGATGGCGTTGCCGCCATAGAAATAGCGCTCGGCATCGAAGAAGTGCATCGAGCCGCCGCGGCCGCGGGCGCACCCCTCCTGCTTGCCGTACATCTCGGCCATACAGGTGGTCATCGGCACGCCCCGCGCCAGGGCCTGGCCGTGCTCGCGATAGGTAGCCACAATCGGATCATCCGGCTCCAGAGCCGAGATAATGCCCACCGCTACCGCCTCCTCGCCGTCATAGAGGTGCATGAATCCGCGAATTTTGGCTGTTTGATAAAGCTCGAAGCATTTCTCTTCAAAGCGGCGAATTCGCAACATTTCATAAAGCAGGTGCAATCCGTGCTCCCGATCGATCGGCGGTGCGGCCTGCTTGTCTTCCAGTCCTTCAACCGTCTGGGTGACGTCCATCAGTCTTCCTCCAGTGTGGAGATGTCGCCCGTCTCCAGGCCCAGCTCCCACGCTTTGAGCAGGCGGCGCATGATCTTGCCGCTGCGGGTTTTGGGCAGATTGCCCTTGAATTCGATTTCCTTGGGGGCAACAGCTGAACCGAGACGCGTGCGGCCGAATCCCAAAAGTTCCAGGCGCAACTTATTGCTCTCGTCATAGCCGGGTTTCAAGGTTACGAACGCCTTGACCAGCTCGCCAATGACCGGGTCGGGCACACCGATGACACCTGCCTCGGCCACGGCCGGGTGCTCCATTAAAGCGCTCTCGACTTCGAACGGACCGACCATGTGGCCGGCAGTCTTGATGATGTCGTCGGCCCGGCCGACGAACCAGTAATAGCCGTCGGGGTCGCGCATGGCCAGGTCACCGCTGATGTACCAGCTGTCGACAAAGCACTTGGCATAGCGTTCCGGGTCGTGGATGTAGGTCCGGAACATCGACGGCCAGCCGGGTTTCAGCGCCAGTTCACCGTCCTTACCCGGCTCCTCAATGATCTCGACCGTCTCCTTGTCGATGCGCCGGACGATGGCCGCCTCGACACCCGGAAGCGGCCGGCCCATGCTGCCGGGCCGCACCTCTTCGGCGGCATAATTGGAGATCATGATGCCGCCCGTCTCGGTCTGCCACCAATTGTCGTGGATCGTCCGTTCCAGCATTTCCCGGCCCCAGACGACGGCCTCCGGATTGAGCGGCTCACCAACGCTGGCGATGAAGCGCAGCCGGCTCAGGTCATACTCATCGACCGGCTTGTTATCCAGGCGCATCAACCGGCGAATAGCTGTCGGCGCGGTGTACCAGACGGTAACGCCTTGCTCTTCCAAAATGCGATACCAGCGCGTGGCATCGAATTCGGCCTCGTCGATGATCTCTGTCACGCCGTGGCTGAGCGGGGCGAAGATGCCGTACGAGGTGCCGGTCACCCAGCCGGGATCGGCCGTGCACCAGTAGATATCGTCCGGGTGCAGGTCAAGGGCGTAAAGGGCGGTTAGATAATGGACGACAACGGCTTTGTGAACGTGCACTGCCCCCTTGGGCATGCCGGTGGTGCCGCTGGTGAAGTGCAGTACGGCCATGTCCTCGGGGTCGGTCGGCGGGATATTGAACTGGTCGGATGCCTCATTCATTAACCGCGGCAACGACAGTACATCGTCGCTGACATCCTCCTCAACATCCGTCAACAGGATATATTCCAGTGATTGTAATTCGTCCCTTTGGGCGGCGACTTTCTTGGCGTATTGCTTTTGCGTCGTCATCAGCACCCTGGCCTCGCCGCGGGCCATGCGTTGGAAAATGGGTTCCGGACCGAAGGCGGAGAAGAGCGGGCAAAAGACCGAGCGGTTCTTTATCGTCCCCAGAGCAGCGATGTAAAGCTCCGGGATCCGTCCGGCCAAAACGAAGACGCGATCGGCCCGCTCAACTCCCAATCTGACCAGGATATTGGCAAACCGGTTCGACAGGTGACGCAGGTCATCGTAGGTGTAATCGCGTATTTCACCTCCCTTGCCCAGCCAGCGAATGGCAACCTTATCCCGTAACGGCCCGTTGGCATGGCGGTCGACGGCCTCATAGGCGATGTTGAGGCCACCCCCTGGCAGCCCGTTGAGATATTGAAAGGCACTATCCCAAGAAAAATTAGCGTAGATTGAATGATAATCGGAAAGGTTAGGCGGCACGCCCACTCCATCGGGCACTTTGGTGATTGGCTCGAAGTTCATACAGGTCCCCCACGCAATGCACCGGGCGGCCGACTCGTGGACAGGATCACTCAGCCTTCCCGGCCTGGCCGGCGTGGCCGTCGCGGACAACACACCGGCGTTATCTGGTTCCCCTTTTCCATTCAGCCCGACAGCGCAGGCTGACCAATCAGTGCTAGCCGGTCACTTCTATGACTCTGGAACACGAAGAGTGCCGGCAAGCTAGCGGCTCTTTATGTTGCACTATAAATCAATCAGGGAGCGAGTGATAGTGATGGATGGCACGGCTTGAGGGTGACAAATGTCACCACCAACAGGGGCATATCTCATCAGAAAGGTGGTTGACATAGGCAATGGAGTTAGTTATAGTTCCGAAGACTGGTATGAGTAAATGCTGGCCGGAATATAACCGCCCGGACTTACAGAAGTCGCGGCGGTTTTTTTATGCGTGTAAAGGCCGGCCGGCACGTCCCCCAAAGGGTCGTACAAATCACTACACACTGTCTTAGGAGAGTTAGTTTAGTGCTTGAAAGCAAGAAACAGAATGGGTTAAGTGTCACGGATGGAATGGTCGTCAGCTTGGCGTACACCCTACGCCTGGATGATGACGAGGAGATCGACGCGGCTGGTGCCGACGATCCCCTTGTCTATTTGCATGGCGCCCAAAATATAATCCCGGGGTTGGAGCAGGCGTTGAATGGGCTAAAAGTTGGTGAAACCCGCGACGTCAAGGTAGAAGCGAAGGACGCTTACGGCGACATGGACCCGGACGCGTTCGAATTGGTATCCTATGATTCTTTTCCGTCCGATCTGGAGCTGGAAGAAGGCATGGGTTTAAGAATGGTTGATAGCGACGACGGCCGTCAGATGGAGGCTTACATCTCGGAGTTGCGCGATGAAGGCGCGCTTCTGGATTTAAACCACCCCCTGGCCGGCGAGACGTTGCATTTCAATGTTGAAGTCGTTGGTTTACGACAGGCTACCTCGGAAGAGATAGCCCACGGTCACGCCCACTCTGATGGACATACACACTAGGATTAAGTAGGTTTGAAAGGAAGATGAAAAAGCTGTACGTAGGTAACTTGCCGTTTGACACTGATGAAAGTAAGGTTCGAGAATTGTTTTCCGAATATGGAGAGGTCCAATCGGTCGATATGATCAACGACCGCGAGACCGGCCGCTTTCGCGGTTTTTGCTTCGTGGGCATGGAAGACAATGATGCCGATGCCGCTGTTGAAGCCCTGAACAATTACTCGTTCAATGGCCGCCCGTTGAAAGTCAACGAAGCGCGACCGCGCGAGGAACGTTCCGGTGGTGGTAATTACGGTGGTAACCGTGGCGGTGGTGGCTACGGTGGCGGCCGTCCCGATAGTCGCAAAGGTTATGGGAACAGCCAGTCACGTGGAGACCGCGATCGCTGGTAATTAATTGTCAGGCGGCGTAGACCAAAAACCAAAAGCGGCGATCGCCTGATAACGATCGCCGCTTTTTTTTCTCCAGTCGTCGCTAGACCGCAGCCCGCTCTTCCTCAATGCTCGCCGCATCGGCTTCAGCCTGGCCGCGGGCCGTCCCGAAGAAGGCCCATTCAATTCCGATGGCGATGACATAGAGGGTCGTCACCCCGATAAAGACGAACAAAAAGCCGCCCGGCCCAAAGCGCACTTGCAACTGGCCGCTGACCTGGGGCATGATGAACCAGCCCACCTGGAAGACCAGGTTGGTGAGGCTGACGATGAGCGCCTGGGCTTGCTCCGGGACCCGTTCCAGGATAAATGTCTGGTAGACGGGATTGCTGAGATTCATAAGGGCTAACCGGAAAATGTAGGCCACCCCGGCAAACAGGAAGAAAACTTCCGCGCGCACGATCCCGGCCGGCACGAGCCAGGCCCCCAAACCTAGGGTGATGAGAAACGGAATTGAAATCGCCTGGGTCAGCATGACCGTGCGCATCTTACCTAACCGGTCGGCTAGAGGCGGTCCGGCAAATTGGCCGGCGGCCATGGCCAGCCCGCCCAGAGCGAATACTACGCCGATGGCAGGATCAGGCTTCAGGTAGACATTGCGAAAATAGACATTCATGAATGGCTGCATCAACCCCGCGCCGAGCCCGATAACCAAGGGCGGCAGCAGAAATTTGAAGAAAAGCTTATAGTAGCGGCGCACTTGAACCCAGGGCAATTCAATCGCTGCGGTCCCTCTGGCTGCCGAACGAATGAGTAACAAGGGCACCAGCGACAACAGGGACAAGATCGCCATGCTGCCCAACGAAAGCTGGTAGGCCAAAGTATCCGTCGGTCCCACACCCCATAAGCCTCCCAGCCAGCCCGGCAATATCCCGGCCATCAGGTTGCCGAAGAAACTGGCGATGGTCGATAGACCGGCGAAGTAACTGAACACCCACTGTCGCTCGCGGGCACGGGTGTTGGCCATCAGGAATGGCGCACCGGCCACGCCGCCCAGGCTCATGGCGGCACCGGCCACCATTCGGAAGAAGATAAGCGGTCCAGGGGTAGGAAACAGAACAAGGCCCAAATAGGCAATCGTGCCCAGTATCCCGGCGCTGATCATGACCCACTTAGGAGGATAACGCTGGGCCAGATAAGCCGCCGGCAGCGCCATGGCAATCGTGGCCAGGGACGCGGCCGACTGCAGGGTCCCTAAAAAGGCCTCGTCAAACTGCGGTCCCAGGCTGAGGACATAGAAATTGAAAGTAAAGAGGAAAACCCCAAATGTCAGCCCGCTGCCTATCCCGAACGCCAGGACGAGCCACACATTGCGCGAAAACAGGCGCATCATCGCGGCATATTCCCTCAAACCGCGCAGCAAACGATTCATGTACTTTCTAGCCTGGCTCCTCTGCTCCCGTTCGGGTAAAAGCCAAGTGAGGTTTTGCACCGCGACGAGAGAATTCTTGTTGAAGAATGGTTAGACAGTTGTCTAACTCTGAATTATAAACGAGCGGTCATGAAAAGGAAATAAAAAAGCCCAGTCTTTGAAGCGACCGGGCTGATAGTGAAAGAGGAATTGCGGGTGGTCTACTGTTCGACCTCAAAACCGGCCGCTTCCCAGGCCAGAATGCCGCCCTCCATATTGTGTACGTTGGTAAAACCCTGGGCGCGCAAATAATCGGCGACCTGGCCGCTACGGTTGCCACTGCGGCAGGTGATAATGACTTCTTTATCGGTGGGAATCTCGTTTAAGCGCGAAGCTACATCACCCATGGGAATGAGAGTTATGCCGGGAATATGGCCGGCTTCGTACTCATACGGTTCGCGCACGTCGATCAGAAAAACTTCCGGATCGTTCATCAGGCCGTTGACGGTCTGTACATCAACCGAATCCGGTAGAGTCTCCAGATCAACACCAACCGTCGCTGAGTTATTTGCCTCGAGAGAACTGCCGCCTTGCGTCCCGCCACAACCAGCCAGGGCCAGGATTAATATCAAGCCGATAACCGGTAATAAAGTTCGTAATTTCATTTTTTCTCCCAGATCATCCCGTGTTCAGGCGACGAAATTGTCGACCCACTCAATGATCTGATATTACTAAATGCAGTGGTAGATAACAAGAACACTGATTGGAATCTTAGCCGTTCCTGGAAAAAACTAGGTGACTCGATCCCTAATCGGCCGTTTTCAGCAGGCCACTAATCCCCTAATAAGCCCGTTCCAGGCTCCGGCGAACGGCTGTTTCGGAAATGAGCGCGATGATAAACACGACGCCGAGAATGATGGGCAGGGCGAACGGCAGGCTGATAAGGCCGACGATAAGGCAAATCAGGAACAGAACTGCGGCCAAAAGGGGATGCAGCAACCAGAAACGGGCGCTGTTCTTATAGGTATTGGCCCATGACCGGTCCTCGGCCGCATGGAAAAACGGCCAGTAGAAGAAATTCATACCCAACCATACCACCAACCCCATGAACCAGATCACTCGCAAAATAACCCACAACCCACCGGGCACGTTCCAGAACGTCGAAAGATTGTATAAAGCCAGGCCAACCACAACAATGTTGGGCATAGCCCACTTCCAGGCCGGCCAGAACAACGCCTTGAGCGCCGCCCAAACGTCACCGGCGTTCCAGAATTGACGGTCATGGGTTTGGCGGGCCATAGCAAACAAGACGGCCGTAGCCGGAGGGCCGGGGATGATGAGAATCTGGGCGGCCAGCCAGAAAACACTGATTAGCAGAACCGAAATGTACTCTTCCCAGGCGCGGTGCAGGGCAAAAGCGAGGACGGAAAATGGATTCATGGCCCAAGTCAGCCTGGAGCGGGCCAAGTATGTAACCTATTCTTCTGTTTCACAAGGTATCTACCCTTTAATTCCACTATAGCTAATTCCCTCAATAAAGTACCGTTGGAAGATGAAGAATATGATCGCCATCGGCACCGTCGTAAGCATCGATCCGGCCATTAACGAATTCCAGAGCAGGTTCTGGCCCATACCGCCGCGCAACAGCGCCAACCCCAACGGCAAGGTGTAGAGATTCTGGTTCGTGGTGATAACGATGAGCGGGTGCATGAAATCGTTCCACGCGCCCTGGAAGCTGAAAATGATTAGCGCCACCAACGCCGGTCTAGCCGTCGGCAAAACAACCCGGAAGAATGTCTGGAATTGGGTTGCCCCGTCGATACGCGCCGCCTCCTCCAGGTCTTTCGGCACCGACTCGAAGAACTGCTTCATCAGGAAGATGCCAAAGGCGGTCACAACTTTGGGGACAATCAAGCCGGCATAGCTGTTGATGAACCCCAATGTCCTCAGCACAATGAACATCGGAATAATCAACACAATACCGGGGATCATCATCGTGCCTAAAATTGCCAGGAATGCCCATCGGCTGCCGGGAAAGGGGATGCGCGCCAATGCGTATCCGGCCAGGCTGGCGAAAAAAACATTTCCCAGCGTTATGAAAATAGCCACAATCGCGCTGTTAATAGTCCAGCGGCCGACATTGAAGCTGAACAAACGCTCGTAGCCTTGGAGGGTAAATGTCTGAGGGATCAAGCCCACCGGGTTCAGGTTGATCTCGGGGAGCGTCTTAAAACTGGTACTGATAGCCAACAAGAATGGATAGATGAACATCGCCGCCAGCAAGAACAGGACGCCGTAGGATAGAAGGAGCTTCAGGTAATGGGTCGCTGGACGTTGAGTCGCCTGGGCGGTTACGGCCGCGGGTTGAGTTACTGTGGTAGTCATGTCCGGTTAACTCCTAGAGGTCGGCTTCGCTGCCGGTAATGCGGCGCTGGATCATTGTCAAAGTGAAAATGATGATGAAAAGCAAGATCGCGATAGCCGCGGCCATACCCATTTCGCTGTTGGTAAAACCGCTACGATAGACCATATAAGCGACGGTCAGGGTGGTCTTGGCCGGGCCGCCGCTACTCATCACGTAGATCTGGTCGAATACCTGATAAGTGCCGATCAGCCCCAGCGTTACGACGAAGAACAGGGTGGGACGCAGCAATGGCAAGGTCATACTGCGGAATTGCCGCCAGGCCGATGCGCCGTCTATCTGGGAGGCTTCATAAATAAATCCGGGCACGTTCTGCAACGCGGCCAGGAAAATGATCATCATCGTGCCGATGGTCGTCCATGTATTCATGATCATGATCGCCATCAGGGCCACACTCGGCCCGCTGATCCAGTCCCAAATCGTTAGCCCAAGTACTCTGATTTGGACCCAATCCGGCGCTGTGCGCAATGTGATGCCGAATGCCTCGAGGATAATATGAAATAAACCGCGTGGGTCGGCCATCCAGGCGACGGGTTCCCAAGCCCCGAAAGTGATAGCCGAAAGGACCTGATTAATCAGACCGCCTCGCTGATAGAAGAAAAGGAACATCAAACTGATGGCGATGGACGAGGTTATCGACGGGAAGTAGTAGGTGGTTCGGAAAAACCCCTTGTATCGTAACCAGGCTTGATTGACAATAACCGCCAAAAAAAGGGAAAGGGCGGTCTGGGCGGGCACAACCCCCAGGGCGAAATAGGTCGTATTTTTAAGCGCTTTGAAGAAATCACTCTGCCGGATGCCGGGTTCGAGCAAGATCGTGCGATAGTTTTCGAGGCCGATAAACGTTGCATCGCTCGGCGGGCTGATGCCATTCCAATTGGTCATGCTGAAATAGATAGCAAAGATTATCGGAATGATTATAAAGACACTAAATATCAAGATCGTCGGGCTCATGAAAAGCCAGCCGGCGACGGCTCGTTCGCGGTCTTCACCCTTGATACCGGTGGCAGCGGCCATAATATTCCTCCTGCTCTTAGGGGTTTAACCTTCCGGCCCGGCCCCCAAAAGACTTGGAAGCCGGGCCACAAAACCATCAGTAAAGGTTATTGGCTACCAAGCACCTGGTTGCCAACTTCTTGGGCTTCCTCCAGTACCTGTTCAGGTAGATAAGTTCCCGTAAAGGCTTGCTGCAATCCCGCATTGATCGTGTCCAGCACATCCTGGAAGCCAGGTCGGAACTGCCACGGATACGAATATTGAGCACCTGCCAGGAACGGCTCCAGATCAGGATACTGTTCGAGCCAACTGTCGCTCAGACTGGCACGAGTTGGCATCGCCAGACCCAGACCACTCCACTGAGCCATACCTTCGGGGCCGGTCAGGAAGTTAACCAATCGGATCGATGCTTCCGGATTGGCCGCCGCAGCCGGTACGCCATAACATACCGTGAATGACATCGTCGCATCACCCGCCGGTCCGGCCGGCAGTTCGGTGACACCCCAATTCAGATCGGGGAACTGATCGTTCAGGTACGAGACCATCCAGTTGCCTTCCATCGCCATCGCAGCCTGTCCCCGGCCGAAGGCTTCGCCTGGCCAACCGCTATCCAAATCCGATGGTTGCGCCGCGTAACCGTCATTGACCATATTCAGATAGAACTCCATCGCCTCTTGGGCTTCGGGAGTATCCAATGTCATGGCCGTGAAGTCTTCATTGGTTACACTGCCACCAGCCTGGTAGAGGAAAGCGATCCAACGCGCCAGGTCAGGGCTGAGGACCATGCCATATACACCGCTATCGGCATCAGTCAGTCTTTCGGCCGCATCTTGCAGGTCATCCCACGTCCAGTCAGCCGTTGGGTAGTCTACCCCGGCCGCATCGAACAAATCGGTGTTGTACTGCAACGCGAGCGTACTGAAGTCTTTCGGAGGGCACCAGAACGTGTCATCGACTGTGAAAGCCTGGCGCAGGTTGGGGTAGAAATCATCAGGGTTTTCCAATTGATCGCCGATAGGCATCAAAGCGTTCGCCGCCACCAGGTCGGGCAACCGGAAACTGTCGATGTAAAATACATCCGGCGGCTGACCACCGGCCAGGGCGGTCTGGAGCGCGGTATCGAACTGTGGGTTCAGGTTGAGCTGCACGTTAATATCGGGGTTGTCGTCGTTGAATGTGTCGATCATTTCCTGCAATCGGGAGTTTTCGGCATCGGAGCTCGACCAGCCCATCAATTGCAACTGGACAACATCGCCGGTTGTTGGCGCCGGTTCTTCCACAACCTCATCGGTCGGCGCCGGCTCTTCCATAACCTCTTCAGTCGGTGCCGGTTCATCTACCGCCGGTACGGACGTTGCGATTACATCCTCGCCCACAACTTCGACCGTTGCCGGTAGCGCAACCTCTGCGGTGACCACCGGGGGTGTCGTCGCCGTAGTGTCAGCCTCACAGGCCGTTACCATCATGGCCATTAACAAAACTAAGAGTAACAAAAACCATTTCCTAGACATTTTCTTCTCCTTATCTATCTTCAAGTTGATTATCTGACGATCCGTCTAGACGGCAGTTGAAATGGTTCTGTGCTAGAATTTTGCTGCCGAGACGATCCGTCGTTTGTCGGTGGCCGCGTAACCATTGCTTTGACCGGCCGGTTACGCGGCTTTTCTATACCTACTGGGTCGTGTGAGTAATACGATAATCACCTCCTTCTTCTCGCTGTATGTCGACGAAATATTGTTGTCCTTTGGTGGAATATGTGAAGGCCAATCGTTGCCAGTGTTGGGGCAGCCGCGGTTGGACTGTCCAACCTTCGTCCGTGGGGCGAAGCCCGCCGAAACCGAATACCGCCGTCTGCCAGACCCCACCTGTGGAAGCCGCGTGGATACCATCTTCGGCATTGCCTCGCGGGTTGCGCAGATCGGCCAAGGCGGCCAGCATGAAGTGACCATACGCCTCTTCCGGTAAATCCATTTCACAGGCTGCCCAGGCATGGAATGATGGACCGAGCGACGAGCCAAAGCGGTGATCGGTGATAGGCATGTAGGTATCCCAGTTCGTTTGCCACGTCTGGTGGTCAAATTCATCGCGGAAGAGACACAGTAACATAATCACATCAGCCTGCTTTAAAACCTGACGCTCGTTGGCACCTTCGATGCCGAACATAACCTGAAGCGAACGATCGGCCGTCGCAAATACCTCAGGATCGACTCGCTGACGCTCAAAGAATCCTTCAAACTGATCGATAAGACCTGTATCCGGGTCATAGAGGAATGTAATATGCCGGACCACATCTCGCCAATGGGTCAGGTCATCCGATGACAATTCCAGCCGTTCGGCCAGCGCGGTCGCGGCGGCCGGATCGTGGTTTTCAAGCCAGTCATAGACATAGAGCGCCGTTTGCAAATGCCAGCGACACATGTAATTCGTGAAACTATTGTTGTCCACGTGGTCGTGGTACTCATCCGGGCCGATGACGTCCCGAATCGCATACATCCGTTCGCCGCGCTCGTCGGTTTCCGACTCGACCCGGTCACCCCAAAAACGAGCCCCGTCGAGAATGATCTCCGCACCGTAGCCACGCATGAAATCGTCGTCGCCGGTGACACGCCAGTATTGCATCACCGCATAGGCAATGTCGGACGTGATATGGATCTGGATGTCTCCGGTCCAGATACGGACCAAACGCGTTGGATCGCCGAAATGGGGCACCCAGCGTGGGGTTACTTCGTCACCTGTCTCAGCGCTTTCCCAGGGGAACTGCGCGCCCCGATAGCCATTGCCGGCCGCCTTGCGTCGCGCGCCGGGCAAGCCATGATAACGGTAGAGCAGCATATTGCGCGCTGTCCGGGGATAGGTATAAATCAAGTAGGGCAGCATAAAGATCTCAGTGTCCCAAAAGACGTGGCCGAAATATCCGTAGCCACTGAGTGTTTTGGCTCCGATGCTGACCCGGTCGTCGTGCTGTGGGGCGGCCACCAGCAGTTGAAACAGGTTGAAACGCAAGGCGAGTTGGGCTTCGTCATCGCCTTCGATGATCACATCACCTCGCTGCCAGACCTCTTCCCAGGCGGCAACATGGTCGCGGCGTAACGGCTCGTAGGTTAGCCCTGATAGTTCAGCCAGGGCCCGGTCGACAACGCCCTCAGGCGCTTCATCGGCACGCACTTCCGGATCGCGACTGGTTGCCAGGGCCACCAGCTTATCCACCTGCATCGTTTGCCCAGGCGTTAATACTCCGGCGACGAGAACCGCCGGAAAGCCGGGGCAGAAATCACTCGCCGGCGCTATAGTCTCACCAGAGGAAATGACGGCTGAAACGGCCGCGGCGACGGCGATCTCTCGCCCCGTGTGGCGCGTATGCGTCCGCAGCCAGACAGAATCATCCGTGTCGCGCCCTTGGTCCGTGAGGTGGAGATGCAGCAAATACTGGTTGGCAACATGCCCGTCGATTCCCGCCCGAACGGTAATCATGCAGGGCTCGGAGACGGCTGTGGCCAGAAGGCGGATGGCGCCGGCGTGCGGCCGGTGATAGGCGTGGAATCGCTCGAACTGTAAATCGACGATCTTGCCATTCGACGCGCGCCAGGTGACACTGCGCCGGACCAACCCCTGGCGCAGATCTGTATAGCGCTGAAAATCCAGAACCTCACCTCTGTCAAGGCGAAACGCCTCACCGTCGATTGTGATGTGCAGGCAAAGCCAGTTGGGTAGATTGACCAGGGTCGTAAAGGCGATGGGCATATCATCCCAGACGCCATGGACAAAGGTCGTCGCCGACTCCCCGGGATAGCCTTCCTCGAACGAACCACGCGAGGAGAAGTAGCCGTTGCCCAGGGTGAAAACGGTCTCCATATGATGTTGTGTGGCCGGGTCGAAGCCGTTTTGGACGATATGCCGGCCTGGATCGAATGCCGTGGCCGCCGCCAGCTCGCCTATTGTGACTCCGCGCAGGTCATCGCGACGGACAAAGCGACCAGGCAGCCCGGCCAATGTGGCAAAGCGTTCAGCCGGTCCCAGGGCCAAGGCCTGCATTCCCGCAGCCAGGGCCGCTTCGACGCCGGCGGCAGCATCTTCGATGACCAGGGAGCGCGCGGCCGGCACGCCTAGTGCTGCGGCCGCGAAGCGAAACAAATCAGGTAACGGTTTTTGGCGTTCGACACTGTGGCCGTCGGCAATAACTCCTAGGCGAGCGGCAATACCTAGACGGTCACAAACGGCGCGGGCGTTTCGGCTGGCCGAGGCGATCCCATAAGGGATGGCGGCGGCATCGAGTTGATCGAGAAGGTCACTCACGCCGGGCAACAGGTCCTGTGGACCCACCTCATGGAGAGCCACTTCATAATAGGCTTGTTTGCGAGCCATGAGCGCCTGCTGCCGCTCCTCTGTCGCCGGCCGTCCCCCGAGAACGACCATCAGTGATTCGCGCCGGGTGACACCGCGGCAGTTCTCATTCAACTGCCGGTCGAATGGTAATCCTTCCTCGTCGGCCAATCGCTTCCACGCCAGATAATGATACTCGGCGGTGTCGGTGATGACCCCATCGAGATCAAATATTACGGCTTGCAGTCCGTCAGTAACTTTCACACCGGTCATACGTTCAATCTTCTCACAGCGTAAAATCACTCGACTCACGAATGACCAGTCCCGGGTTCAAGAGCGTGCCTTGCCCGGGTTCCTGCCGTCGAATATGGCCCAGTAACAAGCGCACAACCTCTCGCCCCACTTCACTGATAGGCTGGCGCACCGAGGTCAACGGTGGGTGGAGAAATTGAGCCAGCGCGCTGTCATCGTAGCCGGTGACGGCCAGGTCCCGGCCAACGACGAGTCCTTCGGCGGCGAGGGCATTCATCGCTCCCAGGGCGATGAGATCGCTGACACAGACGACGGCTGTCGGCCGGTCGGGCTCCGGCAATGACAGAAAATGGGCGATGCCGGCCGCGCCGGTTTGGAGCAAATCTTCCCCGCGATAGAGCCAGTTTGAATTGGGGATGATGCCGGCCGACTTCAAGCCGTTGCTGTAACCCAGTTCGCGATGCGATCCGGCTTTAGACCCTTCCGGCCACGTAATGAGGCTAATCCGGCGATGGCCGCGGTCTGTCAGATGATTGACCACCTGCTCCATGCCGTTGATGCCGTCCACGTCCACCCAGGAGAAGGACCATTCCTCATTCGACCGGCCAAAGCTGGCGAAGGGGATGTTATCCTCGAGGAGGCAGGCGATGCGCGGGTCGTCGTCGTTGGTGTTGGCCAGCACAAAACCGGCCACCTGACCGCGCCGGTAAAGATCACGGTAAATGGCGACGTCGGTGCGCTTGCTGGTGACGAAGGTCAGCAGATGGTAGGCAGCCGCCTCCAGGCTGAGAATAGTCGAATAGAGGAAACGATCCAGCACAGGGTGCGAGGTGACGCCTGTCGGATCGTCGAAGCCGTAGCCGATAAGATTAGTGGATTGGGTGCGCAGATTGCGGGCGCTGATGTTGGGCCGGTACTCCAACTCGCGCACGGCCTCCCAGACGCGATCGCGTGTTTCCTGTGGGATCGTGCTGCCCGGTGTGTCGTTGAGAATGAACGACACGGTAGTTTGAGAAACACCGGCCCGCCGGGCGACGTCGCTCATCGACGGCTTGCGAGTGATTCGCGTGTCTTCGGCCATTGACTCAGACATTCTCCTTTCAGCGCGCCGCCAAGGCATCAGAGGCTAAGTAAATGGTATTAGTAATACGTATTAGTCATTATACGGAGAAGATGGCGGTTGTCAATAGGGTAATCTCGGGGCCGGCCGCATTAGGCTCAAAACAACCGGCGCGTAGGGCTGGAATGATCGCATTTAAATCGTTGCGTTGGTTGCCTATCCCTTGTAGTTTGTCTCTACCAGAGGCGCTCTGGGTGCCCCTATTCACCCCGGTGCTATACTAAGTCATCGTCGTACACGCACAGCCGGTCAAGTGGACCCATTCATGCCTGGACCGGTGCATGGGGTAACCGTCATGGAGCAAATCGTAGATTTTCTGGTCGTTGAGCCGCTATTGCTGCTGTTTGTCGTCTCCGGCTTGGGTTTTTTGCTGGGTCAGATCAAGATCAAAGGTATCAGCCTGGGTGTTGCCGGGGTGTTGTTCGTCGGCCTGGCCTTCGGCGCGCTCAGCCCAGACATGCATATGCCGCCGATCATCGTTGAATTGGGCCTCATTGTCTTCGTCTATACCATCGGGTTGAGCAGCGGGCCGGGGTTCTTCGCCTCGTTCCGTCGCAAGGGTGTGCGAGATAATGCCTTCGTGCTGGTGATGCTGCTCTTCGCCGCCCTGCTGACCGTGGGCGTTCATACGTTCTTCCGGCTGCAACCAGCCGTCACCGCGGGGATGTATGCCGGCAGTCTGACCAACACCCCGGCGCTGGCCGGTATCCTGGAAACGATTAGCCGTACCGCGCCTCCTGACCAGCAAGCCGTCTTGCTGACGCAGCCGGTCATCGGCTACTCTGTCGCTTACCCGATGGGCGTTATCGCCATGTTGGTGGCCGTTTATGCAGTCCAGCGCGTCTTTCGCATCGACTACAAGACCGAAGCCAAATCCCTGCGCCAGTTCAATGTCATCGAGCAAGACCTCTACTCCGCCACCGTCCAGATTACGAACCCGGCGGCCGTCGATGTGCCGGTCAGCGAACTTTTTCATAAACACAATTGGGATGTGGTCTTGTCGCGAGTGAAGCACGGCGGCGGGCTGACCTTGGCCACCGGGGACTCGACTTTCACGGCCGGCGATCTGGTGTCGTTGGTGGGCACGCCGGAAGAGGTCGACCGGGCGGTAGCCGGGCTGGGAGTAGCCACCGGCGAGCACCTCGAACTGGACCGCAGCGAGTATGACTTTCGTCGCATCTTCGTTTCCAACCCCGACATCGCCGGGCGCAGCCTGGCCCAGCTTAATATACCGCAACATTATGGGGCCATCGTCTCCCGCGTGCGACGGGGTGACATTGACCTGTTAGCCCACGGCAACACGGTGGTGGAACTGGGTGACCGGGTGCGTGTGGTCGCCCGCCGGGCGGATATGCCCCGCCTGACGGCCTTCTTCGGTGACTCCTACAAAGCACTGAGTGAGGTCAACCTGTTGTCGTTCAATCTTGGTTTAGCCCTGGGCGTCATCGTCGGTCTGATCCCTATCCCCTTGCCCGGCGGCGTGGTCATCAGCCTGGGGCTGGCCGGCGGGCCGCTATTGGTCGGGCTTGTGTTGGGCGCTCTCCGCCGAACAGGCAACCTCGTCTGGACTATTCCTTACAGCGCCAACCTGACCCTGCGCCAGATCGGTTTGACATTTCTGTTGGCCGGCATCGGCATCCGTTCCGGCTACACTTTCTTCACAAACTTCGCCGCCAGCGGCGGATTGCAGGTATTTTTCGGCGGCTTATTCATCACCTCCACCATTGCCTTGCTAACCCTGATTATCGGTTACAAGGTGCTGAAGATCCCCTTCGGCCTATTAACTGGCATGTTGGCCGGGTTAGGAACGCAACCGGCCACTCTGGGCTTTGGCTTGCAGCAAGCCGATAACGAGCTGCCAAACCTGGGGTACGCGCTGGCCTTTCCCGTGGCGACGATTACGAAGGTGATTGTGGCCCAATTGTTGCTGATTTTCTTGTCTGGCTAGAAAGAAGAGACGCCTTCCGCTAATAATATTTACCGTACTAATCGCGCAGCCATTAACGTCAAGGCACGGCGAAAACATTGCGCCATTGGCGGTATTGCTATAATTGCCTACCGGATGATGAATTTCACGCGCAAATCGCCTGGAAGCTATCTCTTTCTCCTGGTACCGATCCTTGTGATCGCGGCCGCCCTGTACTACCATGTCGTATGGGGCACCATCCCTGACCTGGTTATCGCCCTCGACCATTGCCGGGATCTCTATTGCGACTTTACCCGCCAATATCACCCGACTGCCCGTGAACTCTTGATTAGCGGTCAGCCGTCGCGGGGCTATTTTTACAGCTCCTTCTTCGCCCTGCTGCTGGCGCCGCTCGGTTACTTGGAGCTCGAATCGGCGATAGGCTGGTGGTCGCTGGTGCAGCTGGCCAGCATCCTGCTCCTGCTGCTGCCGGCGGTAGATTTCTACCAGCAATCTCGCGCGGCTTTCATACTCTATATGGTCTTACTGGCTTTTTCGATGCCTCTCCTCCACAACCTGAAATGGGGCCAGGTCAGTACGCTGGTTACCGCTAGCGCCTTCGCCACCATTTTCCTTTACCGGCGCAATCGCCCTGTTGCGGCGGGCGTGACACTGGCCATCGGCGTGGCCGTCAAGTATTATATCGCCATCGTGGGGCTGATCTTTCTGATCCGGCGCGATTGGCGTTTTTTGGCCGTTTTCGTCGCCGCCTTTGCCATCTTCTGGCTTGTGTTGCCGACGGCCCTCCTAGGTGTCGACAGCAATGTTGCTTTCTATGAGACCGTGCGCGAGCGGGTGGCCCATGCCATGAGGACGTGGATGGTCGAGGACATTAACGCTCAGTATCTGCCGAGCGTCACCGCCCGCTGGCTGGGTACCCACGCCGGGCGGCCGCTCTGGCGGGTTCTAGGGCTGGTCGTCTTCGTCGCCAACATGCTGGCCGTAACGCGTCTGGTGCTGCGGCGCGGCCCGCGGGACAACGAGTGGGCTTTCGCGCTACTTTTTCTCAGCCTACCGTTTGTCGTGGCAACGTCCTGGCCCCACTATTTCGTATTCCTGCCTTTTGTCCAGACACTGGCCTATCTGGAGTTGCGCGGACAGCAGGCGATCTGGAAATGGGCGTTGATGGTTGTCTCCATCGTTCTTGCTTCGATGCCGTTCTTCCAAGTGGTCGGGAGCTGGCAAGATTACAGCCGCTACGGCTTTCTATTTATCGCCAATCTATGCCTGTTCATCCTAGCCCACGCCCTCACTCTTCGCCAACAGGAAGCTGAATCCGATCATCCAGCACCGGCGGCAACACCGGCAAGCGAACCCCTGTGAGCGGGTCATAGACGCCGACGCCGATTGATCGCGTAGCCTCCGGGGCATCCAGAATCCGTTCGTCAGCCACGATCTCGCCCGGAATCCAGCACCAGACCGGCACAGACGAAGGCGGCCCGTCGTTCTGGGCTATTATGATTCCTTCGGCATCCAGCGCGTGGACGAACACCGAATACTCAGCTCGCGGGAAGTCAAGCGCCTGCCAGTACAGGGTTACACGGGTCTCGCCGGGGGGCGTTTCGACGGTGTAGCCGCGCAAAGCAATCGCCTCGCCCAGTTGATAGTCGAGTGGCGTGATATCCACCGGCAGGCGCCACTCCGGCGGTCGGGTAGCCGGTTCAGCGGCCCGCCCGCCCAGGAAATAGCCGGTGACCAGGGCCTGCGTCAGAAATCCGGTCAGCAAAAGCATTAGCCACAACATTCCACTGCGACCGGCAATAACCTCCCGGTTCGTGCCATCCTCTTTCTTCCCTTCCACGCGAAATCGGTCCTCAAAATATGACCATCCGGCCATCATCCCGACCGGCATCAAGAACAACCACAACCGTCCCGTCTCGGCCCGCACCGTGCCCGACAGATCGAGCAACACCACGGCCGCCGCCCAGCCCACCACCAGGGCCCCACCGGGGAAGCGCCGTCCGCGCCACCCCTTTGCCGCCGAGAAAACTGCCCCCAGCGCGCCAAAAAAGGGAACGATGCCCATGAATACCGCCAGATCGTACAAGTTGAAGAGAGGCCAAAGCGGGTACTCCAGCCTGAATAGCCGGTGCATCTCCTGGCTTACTCGCCACATTGCTAGAGCGTCGACGCCCAGGAACAAACTCAATCCACCCCAGAACAGAACTGTAACCGCGCCGGTGAGGGATGCGGTCGCCAGTAAGCGGCGTAAGGGTTCGCGATTACGGCTTTCGAGCGCACAAGCGCTGCCCAGGAGAAAGGCAAAACCGGCCAGAACCAGCACGGTGAATGACAGGAAAGAGGCAGCCGCGACCAGAGCCGCCAGAAGCACGGCCGCCGCGCGACTCCCATCCAAAACGGACTTTAAAACCAACCATAGCATGACCAGACCCAGCAAGGCGAAAACCACGTCGAAGCGGGCCGAAAATACAAGCATCGCCGGCAGATAGATAAACCCTACCGCCGCCAGGCGCGCCGCCCGGCGCGAATAGAACCGCCGGCTGGTGGCGAATAACAGCGGCGCGCCTAAACCACTGATGAGCAGCAATCCAATCCGCAAGCTCCCGGCGGCCAGTTGGGCGGAGTCAAGACCGATGAGTTGCGGCGCGGCGCAATCGAAGCGATGGATTCGCCGTCCGACGACATCGGCCAGGTCCGGCACACGCTCAAAGGCGCGGGTTAAGGCCCAATAGGCCAGCGGCCAACCGGGCGGTTGGGTGCGCAAATGAACGTCGCCAAACCCCGGCATGCGAACCGCATGCTCCCGGGCGAAGCGCAACGGATCCTCGATCCGCACGCCTTCATACCAGAAACCGGCCGCGCTCATGACGGCCACACTGAGCGGCTGGGTCCGGTGCTGGGCTGCCACGGCAATCTGCAACAGTGGGGCCAACACCACCAAAGCCGCCAGGAACACGGTCGTTCGCCGACGGGTCCAGTCGCCATCAAGCAAGGCCAGCCGGCCCAGGGCCAGCCCAACCAACAGGGCCAGCACCATCCAGATGAATCGCCAGTCCGGCTGGGGAACGCGCCGCACCCACACCCAATTGTCCCCGCGTAACCAGCCGGGCCAGTCAAAGAACAGACCCACTACATAGAGTGCCGAGAGGATCAGTGCTATAATCGCCAGGATGACAGGGAGAGATAGGCGGGTTGCGGTGGACGGCCTCATGGAGCATCGATTCTAGCATGGTCGGCCAGCTTGACGAGACAGCCGTACCGGCCCCGGCGCGTATTACGCGTACCCGCCGGGAATTCATAATCCTGGCGGCTGCCCTACTCCTGTTCGCGGCCGTCGTGGTCGCTTCAGCCTGGCTCAGCGATGATGCTTACATCACCTTTCGCGTGGTGGAGAACGCGGCCAACGGCCTGGGATTAACCTGGAACCCGGCCGAACGCGTGCAAGCTTTCACTCACCCCTTGTGGTTTTTTCTGCTCGTTGCCGGTCGGGCAATCACCGGCGAATTATTTTATACCACAACCTGGCTCGCCATCCTGCTGTCCGTGGGCGCGGTCGGCTTGCTGGCCTTTCGCCTGCCGGTGCGGCCGGCCACGGCCGTGTTGGGGATCCTAATCCTGACCTGTTCTCGAGCTTTCGTCGATTTCGCCACCTCCGGTCTCGAGAACTCGCTGACCTATTTTTTACTGGCACTTTTCCTGATCGCTTTTCTACGGGAAAAAACCGGGCCCCGAGCGATCCTAACCCTTTCGCTGCTGGCCGCCCTGGTGATGCTCAATCGCACCGATGCCCTGTTACTTCTTTTACCGGCTCTGGCCTGGGCCGTGTGGCGGCAGCGATCCTGGGCAACGCTTTGGGCGGCCGTCGCCGGCTTTCTGCCTTTCCTGCTCTGGACCGGCTTCTCGCTCTTCTATTACGGCTTCCCATTCCCCAATACCGCCTATGCCAAGCTGAATACCGGCATCGCCGTCGGGGATCTGGCCCGGCAAGGCATTATCTATCTGGAAAATTCCTGGGGCTGGGATCCGATCACCCTGTTAACGATTGGCCTCTCGCTGGCGCTGGCCCTCGCCGCGCGCCGGGCCACCCATCTGACCCTCGCCGCCGGGGTCTTGCTCTACCTGCTCTATATTGTGCGCATCGGCGGTGATTTCATGAGCGGTCGGTTCCTGGCCGCGCCCCTGCTGGTCGCCGTCGTGTTGTTGATGGTGTTGATCGATAGTCGTCTCCGCCGTCCCGCTCAAATCACCGCCGCGGCCGCTATCGTCCTGGTGATCGGTCTGGCCGGTTATCTGCCGGTATGGGTGGCCGGCAATCCGTCAGGCGATCAAGGCCGTCGTGACGGCGATATCGCCGATGAACGAGCCTATTATCGACCTAATACCGGCTTGCTGACCCCGGTCCGGACGCCTCACCCTTGGGTCGAGCAAGGACTGGTGCTGCAATCACAAGGCCCGGCCGTTATCGAACACGCCAACATGGGGTTCCTGGGCTATTATGCCGGACCGGAGGTGCATATCGTCGACCGCTACGGCCTGACCGACCCCTTGCTAGCCCGGTTGCCGGTGCGCGATCCGGCCGACTGGCGCATCGGCCATTTTCAGCGCCTTGTTCCGGAAGGTTACGTCGATACCTTGCGCAGCGGCCAAAACCTCATCAGGGATCCTGCACTGGCTGCCTATTATGACGCCTTGGCGACAATTACGCGTGGGCCATTGATGAGCGGCGAGCGTTGGCGCGAAATCTGGCGCGTGAATACGGGCTTTTACGATTATTGGCAATCCGATCCATGAAGCATAACCCGCCCGACGTAATCGTCATCGGCAATGTCGGGATTGACACCCAGGTATATTTGCCCGGGGCTGACATCGATTTCAGCGTCGAGGCCAACTTCACCGAAAACCTGGATTATGTAGGCCAGGCCGGCGGCTACAGCAGCCGGGGCTATGCGCGCCTGGGCTGTTCGACCGCCTTCATCGGCCACGTGGGCGACGATCACAACGGGCGGCTCATTCGCCAGACCTTCTCCGCCGACGGCATTGACACCCGGGCTTTGTTCACCGACCCGGCCGGCACCGCTCGCAGCGTTAACTTCATGTATCGCGACGGCCGGCGTAAAAACTTCTATGACGGTAAAAGCCACATGACGCTGCAGCCCGATCTTGCGGGCTGCCGGTCCGTGATGACGGGGGCGCGGTTGGCCCATTTTCACCTTCCCAACTGGGCGCGAACCCTGTTGCCCGTGGCTCGTGAATTGGGGATGATGATCGCCGTAGATATTCAGGATGTGGTCGACGCCGATGACCCTTACCGGCGCGATTTCATACGCCAGGCCGACATACTGTTCTTCTCAGCGGCCAACTATGATGACCCTGACCCCCTCGTCAGGCGCTTTATGGCCGGGCAACCGGAGCGGATTGTAATCTGTGGCATGGGGGCCAGAGGATGCGCCCTGGGCGTGGCCGGCGAGGTGCGTCGTTTTCCGCCGGTCGAGGTGGACCTGCCGCTCATCGACACCAACGGCGCGGGCGACATGCTGGCCGTCGGTTTCCTGACCAGTTATCTGCTTGGCGGTTATTCGCTTGAGGACTCTATCCACCGCGGCCAGATCGCCGCCCGCCATACCTGCTCGCTACGGGCCACATCGACCGGTCTGATCTCCCTGGCCCAACTCGACGCTTGGTTTCAAACCCCGGCATCCGGCTAGTTCAGAAATTCACCGACAACAGCGGCAAACCGCTGCGGCTCCTCGATAAAAGGCGCGTGGCCGCTCTTCTCGAACATGACCAACCGGGCATTGGGAATCCCGGCGGCGACTTCTTCATTCATCACCGGAGCGGTTTCGATGTCGTGCTTCCCGGCGCAGACCAGAGTCGACTGGTTGATTTCTCCAAGGCGATTCCTAAAATCGACCTTCGACTGGTTACGGGTCCAGCCCATCCGAATGGGAATAGGCCGGTGTTCGTCGCCCGGTTCGACGGCTAACACGGGTGCTCGGCCTGGATCATAAAACGTATCGGACTCCATCAGATTATAGAGCTGCTTGAATGTTTTCAGACTACCCCAGCCCCGCTGTACCCGCGTGCCCAGGTAGGCCAGACGCCAAAAGCGGACGGAGAAGGGGGAATAGGTGCGGTGCCGGCCATGCCGCCAGACGGCCGGCCAGCCCGACATCGTGCCAATTAAAACCAGCCGCCGAACATCGTCCGGTCGCTCGAGCGTGTAACCGATGGAGCACAAGCTGCCCATCGAATGCCCAACCAGATCGACCGGCAGTTCAATGCCGAAGAACGCTAGCGTTTCACGGCCGCAATCAAGCATCTCGTCCAGGTCACACGTCGCCGGACGGGTACTGGCGAAAGAACCTGGCGGATCGAAGGACAGCACCTGCCGCCCGCTTGCGATGAGAATCCGGGCCAGTTCGCCGGTGATCATCGGCGACAACATAAAGCCGTGGGGATAGGGCATCAGCAGAAGCGGCTCGCCCGCACCCTGCCCGTAGAAGGCTAATCCTGCTCGGATTCCGGCTGGTTCCATTTGTTACTTTGGCGATGACACCAGCTTCAGGGTGTCGATTAGGTAGCTAGCCAGTGGCTCCGGCGCCACAATACCTTCGTTCCAGGCAATGAATTGGACCATCCGGTCATAAGGTGTATCTTGCCCGATGATGACCACCGGTTGTGGCTGTTCGAAGGAAAAGTCACAGCGTGCAGCCGGCAGGCACAGAAATGGCCCCATCCAATCAAATCGGCTCCCAGCGTACGGCATACCTACATTCTAGAGATCAGCGAGCGAATGCGCCAGATTATTCCTTTCGATACATACCGTTTACGGGATTGATGATATACTGATCATCAAGAGTCCCGGAGAAAAGTTCAATGTCGCAGCAAATGAATCCATCGCTGTTGGAAGAAGGTATGGCGGGCGTGGGAATCGGCGCCAATATATTACTCAGCCCTCTAACGCGGTTGTGGTATGCCGGCTGGGGTGCGACTCAGGCCGAACGCCGGCAACCGCTACCCGGTGACGACTTTGTGTCTGCGCCTAAGCTGGAAACAACCCGGGCCATTACCATCAAGGCTCCGCCGGAGAGCATCTGGCCCTGGCTGGCGCAAATTGGCCAGGGTCGGGCCGGTCTCTATTCCTATCAGAAGCTGGAAAATATAGTCGGTTGCCAGATCGAAAATATGGCTGAAATTTGCCCCGAACTCCAGGACCTGGCCATCGGCGATAAAATTCGCTTAGGCCCGGACGGATTTCCCTACTACGTCGTGGGCGCGATCGATCCCGGCCGGACCCTCACCCTCACCAATCCGCCTGAAGATGAGATGATGGCTTCGACGTGGGTTTTCCACCTGGTAGCCATAGAGCCAAACCGCACTCGTTTGCTCGCTCGCAATCGACTGGCCTACGAACCGACTGTGATGAATTTGATTATTTGGCGGGTCATCACCGATCCCACATTTTTCGTTATGGAGCGGCGCATGCTCATCGGCATCAAGGACAGAGTCGAAGCACAATAAACAAAACCTTATGAATGTACGCGACGTTATGAAGTCTTGCGTGACCGGCTTTTTTCCCCACTGTGGCGCTGAATATGACCTGGAGGATTTCATCGCCTACTCCTTCTATAGCCACAAGCGCGAGCATTGCGCCCAGATCGCTGTTTTTGGCAATCACATCCACCGCTAAACGACACCCCCTTTCGGGTTCATTTCCTTAGCCCGGGAGCTGCTGCGGGCATCTTTCTACTTTGTCTTGACATTTGGTTAATCTACCCTATAATTTAGGCATGACTAATTTAGCCGCGCCTAAATTTTTTACGAGCGATGGTGAAATGACCGCCGTCAAACCTAGCCCGGCGACTCAAGATTACCTGCGAGCGATCTACAAGCTATCCCGTCTGTCGGATGACGGCCGCGTTCTGACCAGCGAGTTGGCCGATGCGCTCGGTGTCCGTCCCGCCTCCGTTACCGCCATGCTGCAGAAAATGGCCGCGGCCGAGCCGGCTTTAGTCGAATATCACAAGCACCACGGCGCTCGCCTGTCGACTGCCGGCGAGACAGAAGCGCTTTATCTGGTTCGCAGCCATCGACTACTTGAGCTTTACTTAGTCGAAATTCTGGGTTTCGATTGGGCCGATGTCCACGATGAGGCCGATCGCCTGGAACACGTCGTCAGCGATTCTTTTATTGAACGACTGGCTCAGGTGCTGCACCACCCCACCTCAGATCCGCATGGCCATGCCATTCCCGCCGCCGATTTGTCAGTCGAGCCCGTCGCCGTTCAATCCTTGGCTCAGATGACGACAGGTCAGAGTGCCGTCGTGCAATACATTGGCGACGAAAATCCGGAGACACTGCGCTTGCTGGGCGAGACAGAAGTACGCCCGGGAGTCACCATCACGCTCCATCTGGCCGACTTATCCGGCGATCTTTTATGGCTCTCGGTTGCCGGTGAGGGTGAAACCTTCAGCCTCGACCGAGCCACGGCGAGCGAGGTCTTCGTCAGGCAAAACAACCAACTTGAAACCTGAATCAACTTTGACAAGGAGACTACAGCAGTATGAAACACTTGATTACGATGATCTTGCTTGGCTTGATTGCCATGATCACAGTCGCCTGTGGCGGCATTGCCCAATCCGAATCCGAGGATGAGCAGCTCAGCGTCCTCACTACCACCGGCCATATCGCTGACGCCGCGCGTATCGTCGGCGGCGACCATGTAAACGTCGTCAGCCTCATGGGCCCTGGCACTGACCCGCATCTTTACACCGCCTCCGCCAGCGATGTGGACAAGCTGCGCGACGCCGATGTCGTCTTCTATAACGGCCTATTTCTCGAAGCGCAGTTGGAAGATGTGCTTGAGCAACTCGCTACGCGAAAAACTGTTGTGCCTGTCTCGATCGGCATCGATGAATCCCGCTTGCTCGCCTCGGCCGATTACGCCGGCGAATTCGACCCCCACGTCTGGTTCGACGTCAACTTATGGATGGCCGTCGTGGAGCAGGTTCGCGACACATTGAAAGAAGCCGACCCGACGCATGCCGCCGAATATGACACCAACGCCGCTACCTACCTGGCCGAACTGCAGGAACTACATAGCTACGTAACAGAGCAAGCCGCTCGCGTGCCCCAACAACAACGGGTACTGATCACGGCCCACGACGCATTCAACTATTTCGGCCGCGCTTACGACTTCGAGGTCATGGGCCTGCAAGGCATCAGCACCGCCTCTGAAGCCAGCACGGCCGACGTCCAGCGTTTGGCGAATTTTATTGCCGAGAATCAGATTCCGGCCATCTTCATCGAGTCCTCCGTCCCGGTGCGCACCATCGAGGCCGTGCAGGCTGCCGTGCGCAGTCGCGGTTACGAGGTTGCCATCGGCGGGGAGTTATTTTCCGACGCGATGGGGAACGCCGGAACTCCGGAAGGAACTTATCTGGGGATGGTTCGCCACAACATCGACACCATTGTCGGCGCACTGATGGCCAGCGAGCAATAATCAAGTAATTCCGGGTGCCTGACCCGTCGTTCGCGGAGAGCATGATGATTCACCAAATTACACCTGAGCAAACGACCACCCCCGCCGTTGACGTGGCCGATCTGACCGTAGCATACAACGAAAAGCCGGTCCTGTGGGATATCGACCTGCAGGTGCCGTCGGGCAACTTGCTGGCGATCGTCGGTCCCAACGGCGCGGGCAAAACAACCTTTATCAAGGCTGTTCTGGGCCTGATAAAACCTGTGGCTGGGCAAATGCTCATCTATGGCAAACCTTACGACGAGCAGCGCCGGTTGGTGGGCTACGTCCCTCAGCGCGGCAGCGTTGACTGGGATTTCCCCACCAGCGTGCTGGATGTCGTCACAATGGGCCGCTACGGCAGACTGGGCTGGTTTCGCCGTCCCGGCAGCGAAGATCGAGAAAGCGCTCTGGATGCCCTGCAGAAAGTGGGTATGGTCCAATATGCCGGGCGGCAGATCAGCCAGCTATCCGGAGGCCAGCAACAACGGACTTTCCTGGCTCGCGCCCTCGTACAAGAGGCTCAAATCTACTTTATGGACGAGCCGTTCCAGGGAGTCGACGCTACCACCGAGCGGGCAATTGTCGAGCTGTTGAAAGAGTTACGGGCCGCGGGCAAGACGGTCGTCGTCGTCCACCACGACCTGCAGACCGTGCGCGAATATTTCGACTGGGTCATGTTGTTGAATGTCACCCGTATCGCCGCCGGACCGGTGGAAGCCGCGTTTACCGAAGAAAATCTGCGACGGACCTATGGCGGCCGGGTTGGATTTCTTTCAGGCAACGGAAAGGGGATCGACCATGAGCGAGTTGCTCAGCAGCCTATTGTTTGACTACACGATAAGAACGGTAGCTATCGGCGCGGCCGTCCTGGGCATTGTCGCCGGCGCATTGGGCACGTTCGCCGTGTTGCGGCGGCAAAGCCTTCTGGGCGACGCCATGTCTCATGCCGCCTTGCCCGGCGTGCTGCTGGCCTTCATGCTAACCGGCAGCAAAGCCCCGGTTGTGCTGGTGGTTGGCGCGGCCGTCGCCGGGGTCATCGGCACGGTCTGCTTGCTGGCCATCAATCGCTTCAGCCGCATCAAGGAAGATGCCGCCCTGGGCATTGTGCTTTCGGTCTTTTTCGGCTTCGGGCTAATGTTACTGACCTTCCTGCAGCGCAACCCAACGGCGGCCCAAGCCGGGCTGAACAGCTTCCTTTTCGGCCAGGCGGCCACACTGTTAATGCGGGATGTCATCACGATGGCCGCTTTCGGTGGTGGAGCGTTGCTGCTGGTCATTATATTTTGGAAGGAGTTCAAACTACTCAGCTTTGACCGTGACTTCGGCACCAGCCTGGGCTTTCCCATGACCGCCCTCGATGTCCTGCTGACGACCCTGCTGGTGATCGGCATCGTGATCGGCCTGCAGGCGGTGGGCGTGGTGCTGATGAGCGCCTTGATCGTCGCCCCGGCGGCCGCCGCCCGCCAATGGACCGACCGGTTAAGCCTGATGATGATCCTGGCGTCGGTGTTCGGCGCGGTGGCCGGCGTGACCGGCGCGCTGCTCAGCAGCTTGGGCTCAGGCCTCTCGACCGGTCCGGTGGTGGTGCTGGTGATCAGCCTGATCGTGCTGCTGTCCCTGTTTTTTGGCGCAGCCCGCGGCCTAGCCTGGACCTGGATCCGCCGTCAGCGCAACCGTCGCATCCTGCGCACCCAATCCGTGCTGGCCAATCTCTACTATCTGGCCGGGCAACACGAGGACCCGGGCCACGCCCATGATATCGAAGTTCTGCGAGCCATGAATCGCTTTCAGGGCGGCGTAGAGAACAGCCTGAAGGTTCTGGCGGCCGATGGCTATGTGATTGAAACATCGACCGACCACTGGGCTTTGACCGACGCCGGGCGAGAACAGGCCCAGCATCTGGAAGTCGTCCATTCGAATTCAAACAAGCAATAAGGCCTTGATGCCGGCTTCCGATATGAAACCGAAAGACCTGCCATCTTAGTGAATGACTTTTCTTTATCGCTTACGAGATCCATGACATGAGCGCTTCTACTGAAATTCAACTCATCGCCGTTATTGTGGCCGTCGCCTGTGCCTTGCCCGGTGTATTTTTGGTGCTGCGCGGAATGGCCATGATGAGCGATGCCATCAGCCACACTGTCTTGCTGGGCATCGTCCTCGGTTTTCTGGTCGCGGGTACGCTGGATTCGCCCCTGCTTATTCTGGCCGCCGCAATTATGGGCGTCGTGACCGTCAGTCTGACCGAGCTTTTGATGAAAACCCGGCTTGTACGACAGGACGCGGC
This sequence comes from Chloroflexota bacterium, assembly GCA_046485205.1. Classification (GTDB taxonomy): domain Bacteria; phylum Chloroflexota; class Anaerolineae; order Promineifilales; family Promineifilaceae; genus Promineifilum. The sequence goes on from JAWOHK010000333.1 coordinate 34,822, forward strand.
CATCGGGCTGGTCTTCCCCGCCCTCTTCTCCATCGCCGTCATCCTCATCTCGCGCTTTGCCCGCGGCGTTCACCTCGACGTCGACGCCGTGCTGCTGGGCGAACTGGTCTTCGCGCCTCTGGACCGGATGGATTTCCTGGGGTTGGACCTCCCCCGCGGACTGGTCGTGATGGGGGTTATCCTGATCCTTAATGTGGTATTCGTCGGCGTCCTCTACAAAGAGCTGAAACTGACGACCTTCGACGCCGGACTGGCGGCCGCGCTGGGTTTCACCCCCGCCCTCATTCACTACGGTCTGATGATCATCGTCTCAATCACCGCCGTTGGCGCATTCGACGCCGTCGGCTCTATCCTGGTCGTGGCCCTGATGATCGCCCCACCGGCCGCCGCCTACCTGCTCACCGAACGGCTGAGTCGCATGCTGCTCTGGAGCGTGGCCATCGCCGCGGCCGGGGCTATCGGCGGTTTCTGGCTGGCCCGGGCGCTCGACGCCAATATCGCCGGGTCCATCGCCACCTTCCTGGGAATCATCTTCACCGGCGTGTTCCTGTTGGCCCCCTCTCGCGGCTTGATGGCTCAATTCTTACGGCGCGGCCGGCAGCGATGGGAGTTCGCCCAAACCGCGCTGGCCATCCATTTGCTCAACCATGAAGGGACGCCGGCGATGGCCGACGAGTGCCGCGTCGATCACCTGCACTATCATCTCAAGTGGGAGCCGGCCTTCGCCACAACGGTCGTCGGTTTGGCCGAAAAAGAGGGGCTGGTGGTGCGGAGTAACGGCGATCTGGGACTTACGCCGGACGGGCGAGAGCGAGCCAGATCGGCATTAATCAGAACCTGACCTTTGTATACCATCACGCTGCCCACCTGGGTAACCTCGGCATTGGCCCTAGCTCCTGGTGGATGCTTGTTCCGGCGACCATAGGTATCATACGGTTCGTGTGGCGAACCAGGCGAGAGGATGAAACCTTGCAAATCAAACTTCCGGGTTATGACCTGTATACAGAACGCACGCCTCGCCGGCTGATAACCGGTAGCTGCTAAAAGGAAATAACAACCATGCAAACTGAGACCATCGAAAAAATACTGGCTGAAACCAAGAGCATCGCCGTCGTCGGGTTTTCTTCCAACCCGCGCAAAGCCGGTTACTACGTGCCGGAGTATCTCCAGCGCAATGGCTATCTTATCTACCCGGTCAATCCCAACCTGACCGAAGGTTTGGGCCAACCAGCCTACCCGGATCTGGCTGCCGTACCGGGGCCGGTCGACCTGGTGTTGCTCTTCCAGCGCAGCGAAAACGTCCCGCCCTTTGTCGATCAGGCCATCGAAATCGGCGCGAAGGCCGTATGGATGCAATTGGGCATCGCTCATGAAGCGGCCGCCGCCAAGGCCCGTGCCGCCGGTCTGGATGTCGTACAGAACTCCTGCATGATGGTGGAGCACCGGGTATGGGCCGGTGCCTAATCGTTACCACGGACGTTTAGCTGACGTTGCAACTCTCCCTTACTTAGTGCGTATAGATGAGAGGAGAATAAGACCATGAGCGACGACATCGAGACCTTGAAAGATCTGGAGAAGGAATTCGACACGACAGCCGCCGACCTGGATAAAGTTAGCGTGGTGACGGCCGGCGAGGAATCACGCGAGCTCGGCCACAATAAGAGCTGGGTGCCCGGCCTGGTACTCATCGCCGTTGGCGGGTATTTTCTGCTGCGCAATTTCACCGATTTCGAGTTGAACAACTGGTGGGCACTGTTTATCCTCATCCCGGCCTTCGGCAGCTTCGGCAACTTCTGGCGCGTCTATCGGCACGAAGGGCGTATCACCGGCGATGCCCGTGGCTCGCTCATCGGCAGCATGATTCTGTTCTTCATCGCCGCCGTCTTCCTCTTTGGCTGGTCGTGGGGCGCAGTCTGGCCGGTCTTCCTGGTCATCGCCGGCATCGGCGCGCTGCTGTCTGGTTTGCTCGATTAATTACCCACAGGGGGCGACTGATGAATCGATCCGGAGTGTTTTGGGGCGCAATCCTGATCCTGCTGGGCGTTCTTTTATTGCTAAACAGTCTCGGCATCCTGCCGGTCAACGTTTGGGCTGTGTTCTGGCCGCTGGCCCTGGTCATTTTCGGCATTTCCCTGCTCGTTGGGGCGTTCGCCGGGCGAGGGCAGAAGACAGCCGAAAACCTGGCCCTGCAACTCAAAGGCTATGAAGCGGCCGAAGTGACGATCAGCTACGGGGCGGGATCCCTGACCATGCAGGGTGGCGCGGCGCCGGATGAATTGCTAAACGGCCGGTTCAACGGCGGGGTCGCCCACCAATTGGGTGATAAGGATGAAGTAGCGTTGGTGGAATTGCGATCGCCCTCCGGCAACGTATGGAATTGGGGATCATGGCACGATCGATCCTGGTCGATTGACCTGAACAACGACCTCCCCATCGATCTGCGTCTGGACACAGGTGCCAGCGAATCATATATCGACCTGTCCAAAACCCAAACGCGATCGCTGCGTCTGAAGACCGGGGCAAGCAGTAATGTGCTCATCCTGCCCGCGGCGGCCGGGGAGACTTCAGTCGTGATCGAAGGCGGCGCAGGTTCGGTGGAGGTCCGCATCCCCGATGGTGTAGCGGCCCGCATCGAGGGCCAGGCTGCTTTAGGTGAACTGAAGGTAGACCGGAAACGCTTCCCCCGCTCCGGGGCGGCAAACCAATCCAACGATTATGACACCGCGGCAAACAAGACAACCATTCGCGTGCGCTTCGGCGTCGGCGAAGTGAAGATCGCCTGAGGCCTCGGTGGCCAGAATCAGGAAGCCGGTAATCAGTGGATTCCTGATTCGTCATTCGTCATTCGTTTACCCCTCCCGACCGACAATTCGCGGCCACACCGCAAGGGCAAACGCCAAGACGGCTGCCACTTCCAGCAATCGCCCGGTGCCCAGCGCCCAGGGCGGCAGCCGCAATACCGGACCCAACGCCGCCAGCCAGATTCCGGCATTGAGCAGGACGAAGGCGACGTAGGCCCCGGTTGTATTTCCTCGTCGCGGCTCGACCCAGAAGCGCGGCATAATCCAGAAAGCTACTCCTAACGTCAGCTGGACCACCCACCCAAACAGGAGCCATTCAATATGGGCCGGCAGCCAGGACCACAAAGCCGGGTGCAGGGGCTGGCCTTTGTGAGCCAGCAGTAATGCCCCAAAGGTAAAGCCCAACAATAGATAGATGAATGAAGCGCGGATATACCACTGACTCAGACGCGGCATCTCACTCGCCCCGGTAACGATCCTTGACACGCGGCCAAGCGTTCCACACGAATAGGACGGCCGCCAACCATTGTAACAAAGCCGACACCACTAACCCCCACCCCCACAGATCCCCAGGTGAGAGGCTGTTCAGCGGCTCAGCCGCCACGCGCATCAGTAGACCGGCGTTGAGCAACACGTACACTGCCCAGCCGAGCCGTTCGTTGCCGCGCGGCCGCTTGCGGGTGACGATGGGAAACATCCAGAAAATGACGCCGAAGATCATCTGCGTCACCCAGCCAACCATGATGAGGTGGAAGTAGATCGGAGACAGGTAGGCGATCCATGACGGCAAAGGGACAACGCGGCCAAAAGCCAACGCTACGCCCAGCAACAGGGCCGCCGTCAGGTAGATAAAGGCTGTTTTGATGTGCCAGCGGGTCAGGGCCGGCATGATTGCCCTTCAGGGACCACAGATATACTCAGAGATCGCTGTGGTCTGAACAAAACAACAATCGCCACCACCGGCCCCAACGCCGACCAGACGGCCACGTAGACAGCCCACAACCCCGCCGAAGCCAGGAGGCCACAAACCGGTGAGAGGCAGCACGTCATTCCCGGAGCATAAGCAATAGCATGACGACCGGCGTCTCGGCCACAATGCTGTGGGGCAGGCGGGGAGCCATATGCGCCCACGCGCCGGCCTCCAGGGTCATCTCATCTTCGCCCAGCGTCACCCGGGCTCGCCCCCTAAGAAAATGCAGCACGGCCGGGTAAGCCGACGTATGCTCTGATAGTTCCTGGCCCGGCGCGAAGCCGAACAGGATAGCACTAAGCCGATCATCTTTGTAAAACGTGCGGCTGGAGATGGTATCGGCCGGAACGTCCGGACTCAAATCAGCCAAATTAGGGATCAGATTGTAAGGTTGTGTCATTGGGTCAAATTTTTTCCTCAGCGTCGTTTCTAATGGCGGCTATGAGTTCATCAATGAATTGCTGAGGAGGAAGCCCATAGACCTCGGCCGCATCAATGATGGAAAAGAAAGAGGCGACAGCACAACCCACACAGGCCATGGTATGGGTGTGAAAGACGTCGGCCGTCGCCGGCCAGCGCTCCAGCACATCGGTGATCTTCATTTCGCCCAGCGAATCAGGCGCTGGATGGCTTTCCTGGAACATGCCTCCACCTCAATCAAAAGATTTATCAAGTCCGGTTGGGCGGCGACACCGGCGACAGATAATGTGTCCCGGCGCCGCTGCCCGACCGTTTAAGCGTTTCGCTATTCATGCAGGCTGCGAATGTAGGCGATTATATCGAGTATCTGTTCATCAGTCAGAGCCGGATTGCCACCCTTGGGGGGCATGTCCACGCCGGTCGTGTTCAGGGGGTCACTCATCGGCCGGCCAATCTTGATAAATGCCAACAATTCCTCGTCACTCAGACTGGCGGTGAAATCACTGGTTGTGAATGGCTTGCCCAGCCCCTCAACACCACTCCCGTCTGGTCCGTGACAGGCAATGCAGACCATGTCATATTGTTGCTTGCCCCTGACCGCATCGCCTACGCTCACTAGTTGTGGCTGAGACTGTTGGGAATCCGTCAGCGGAGCTGCGGTTTCGTCACCTCCACCGCCACAAGCAACCAGGGCCACCAACACCAACGCCATCAAACTCATCCATTGCAATTTTCGTAAAAACATCTTACCTCCAAAATCTAGGTTGGCCCACAACCGGCTTCATGACCAGTGGCCAACAAATGAAATAGTTCCTCAGGGATCCGCACGCTCGGCCACTTCGCCGGGCATGGTTGAGGCATTCGCCAGATGACCGTGGCCCGCGCCGCACATCTGGTCGCGGCCGAGACGGGTCATCAGCCGTTCGTGGCTGTCACCCATGCCCATCTCGGAAGACAATGAACCGTCGTCTACCATGACCAGCAGTTCAGCCCAAGTGGCGACACGGCCTGAAGACTCCGGTAGAAAGGCTTCGGCCGCGGCCCGGTCGGCAAAGGCCAGAATTCCCCAGCCCATCGGTGTCGGCCGGCCGGAATTGACTACAAAGGCAGCCTGATCGGCTTGAACCCATTCCTCGGTAATGTAATCATGCACCCAAAAGCGGTGGACATCTTCCCGGTTGCGGGCATTGTAGGCCAGCATGTCGCCGATATCGTCGAAGCGGCGCGCCTCGCCCGACGTGGTGACATAGGCGGCGGCGTGGCTGGCCTCGTTGATGATCATGTTGCATTCATCGCAGACGTCCTGGCCGTAGAGGATCACCGGCGGTTCATCCAGTGAACCCTCGACCCCACAGCCAATCAATAACAGGAGGACCAGCAATAAAACGATCGACCTCGCGGTCCCAACCCGTTTCATAACACGCCTCTTTTCTTGAATACCTGCGTCGCCACCACCGTTCCGGTTCACATGGCCTACGTAGCGCCCCACAATTCTCACCTCTTCAAAAATGTCGGGTTTAATTACGATATCGCTGTAGGACTCGTTGGCTGGTTCCAGCCGAAGGCCCTCATCACTGAAAAAAACCCTTTTGAGGGTTGTTTCCCCGTTATACATGACGGCGCCTATGTCGCCATTGCTGATGTCGTTATCGACAAGAAGAACAAAATCGCCGTCGCTGATACCGGCATCGGACATGCTTGAGCCTGATACCCGG
>JAWOHK010000029.1:0-8912 GCA_046485205.1 Chloroflexota bacterium
CCACCCCAATAAATTAGCGATTCCTCATCGATAGTGGACATCACGCCAAGCGGCACCGATACAATCGACGCTCTCCGGAATGGGCTAACAGAAGGTTATCGCCCATCCAAGTTAACCCTGTATAAAATCGATCTGCTTCATAGCGGGCGATCTCCCGTCCGTCAGCCGGGTCGATCTGGACGATTGCATACGAGGGCTTCGGTCCAAGCCACTCAAAACGATCCATCGCTTTGTCAAACACCATCGGTGCCGCGATGCTTAGCCACAGAGCTCCATCCTTATAATCGATGTCGCCGCAAGCGATAGGAATGTCGATGGATCGCACGACAGAGCCGTTTTCTTTGTCCAACACCAAGAGATGACCCTTTTGTTGAGCGGTAACCCACAAATATTGTCCATCCCAGGTTAATCCCGACAACCAACCATATTCCGTGAGGATAATATGCTGGTCGAAATCGTTGGTCAGCGGGTTCAAGCGCCGAAGCATGGCCTCATCATAAAGAGATTGCCAGAGTGCGGATCCATCCCACGTTAATCCGCTCAAGTTGCCGTGACAAAGCAATTGGCGCCGCACCAACAAATCAGCCGGGTCAAGACCAAAAATCTTGCCTTCTTTGTAATCAGCATTCCATAATAATTTGCCATCCCAGGCCAAGCCGGCCGGACCGCGTCCTGGGGCCTCGTAAGTTTCAACAGTGGTGAGTTTCGTCATTATGGTTTAATGTCTCGGCCAACAGCCCGGGCAATGGCAGTCATTTCACCCACCAGTTTGGCGAATTTTTCCGGCTTGAGGGATTGGACACCATCAGACATCGCCTGGTCTGGTTGCAAGTGAACTTCGATGATCACACCATCCGCCCCGGCGGCTACGCCTGCCTTAGCCGCAGAAGCGACATACTCCCATTTTCCGGTAGCATGGCTGGGATCAGCGACGACCGGCAAGTGGGATAATTGCTTGGCCACCGCGATAGCATTGATATCAAATGTATTGCGGGTGTAGGTCTCAAACGTGCGTATCCCTCGCTCGCAAAGCATGACGCGGGTATTGCCATGGCTCAAGATATATTCTGCACACATCAACCATTCTTCAATCAGGCTGCTCATACCGCGCTTGAGCAAAACCGGATATTGTGATTCTCCCACCGCATGTAACAAAGCATAATTCTGCATATTCCGGGCACCAACCTGAAGGATGTCGGCATATTCACACACGAGGGGCACCAAAGCAGGCTCCATTACTTCTGTGACAATCGGCATACCCGTTATTTCTCGCGCCTCAGCCAGATATTTCAACCCTTCTTCGCCAAGCCCCTGAAAGGCATATGGCGATGTGCGCGGTTTGAATGCGCCGCCACGTAAAATTTGTGCTCCGCCTTCTTTGCAGGCAATCGCCGTTTCAATGATTTGAGTGCGGCTTTCGACCGAACAAGGTCCAGCCATGACGATGACCTCATCCCCGCCGATAACATGATTTCCTAAAGGAAACGTCGTATCTTCGGCTTTGAATTCCCTGCTAGCCAGCTTGAAGGGCTTTAAAATCGGCACCACCCGTTCGACACCCGGCATTCTTTCGACCTGTTCCCTATCGATTACGCGCCCATTGCCGATAATACCAATAATTGTCCTTTCCTTGCCGTCAGAAAGGTGGACCTGACAACCAAAGTCCTCGGCCCGCGCGATGACGGAAGATTTCTCCCGCATGGTGGCATCGGCTTTCATAATGACGATCATCATTCAATTCCTTCCTTTTTCATCACGATAAATTGAATTAAGTTTGGGGGAGTCAAAGCGTCATAGCCAAAAATTTGACAGCCGCTTCCATTTGAGACGTCTGGCGCGGCCGAATCGGAGGTATATTTGTCCGATCAGGCCGGAGAGACCGGGCCTCGCGTAAATAAACGTGCGCGATTTCGCTAGCCGCTTTGGTGGTGTTCCAATGGATGAGCACACGAATACAATTACTCATCCCATCCGGCACATCCATTTCATGACCACACAATAAGGCCATATCAAACCATCCTAACTGACGAGCGGCAAATGCCGGATAGGTGCTGGTTAGATCAGTAGTTGTTGTAAAATAAATACTGGCAATGTCATCGATCTGAATATCATTAGCCTCCAATATGGCCGATAACAACTCCCGCGTCGCTGAGAGAATTTCGTCCTGGTCATCGCGCGAGACGGTAATGGCCCCTCTCACTCCCCGGCACTTCATCTTCGGTTCGGTCGAAAGTTCTTCATTATTCCCATTTAACTGAGGTCGATCTGTCGAACCTTTATTCATGATACCTTTCTCCTATGATAATCATCAAGTTAAGTGGAAACAAAAAACGCGGCTTTTCAGCCGCGTTCTGTTTCGTTTCGGGTTTTCCGTCTGATCTACACTTGGCAAACCGTGGCGGACCGTCCCATGCGTAACATACGCGGCTGGGTGGTAGCGCCAAAATAAAAGTAAAAGAAAGTTTCGTTCGAACGTAAGACCATCTGTTTCATAGCTGCTGCATCATAGCATGAGAGAATTGGGACGTCAAGGAGCAATAATGCAACTATGCAACCACGGCTGTATTAGGCTAATCACTGCACGAGATTAGCCACTGCCAATGAGCGATTGGCGAAAAAGAACCTTTAAAAACTCTGAGAGACGAGCGATCAGATCACTCGTCTCTCTTAATTCCTCAAAGCTCAGATAAATTTATCTATTAATAGCCAGAGTAGCCAGGAAGACGCTTGCGGCCGAGCCCACCTGTATAGGAACCGATGTCGACTACAACCATCAAGCCTAGCCACAGCCAATCCCAACCAACCACACCACCCGGTGCGACGATCACATACATGAGCGTCGTCCAGGGCAGGAAGATGAGCCCTAGGACTGGCCAGAGCCACCATATATTACCTCCTAGGAAGTTCCTGAAGGCCAATTCCCACCGAGCGGGCTGGAAAAGCCACCAGAAAGCGCCAAAGATACGCGGACCAAGAAGAACGAGGGAAACTAACGCACAACACATAATAATCTCTCCTTAGCTTCAAACTAAGCTCAATGAAACTCGTACCAAGTCAAGTCTTTCCTCACTAAAAAGGTTATAGATCGAGCCCATCAATCGCTACCAATAAGGGTCAATCCTTTCGCTGATTGGCCCTTCGGAGGAGCTTTCAATTATAGGATCAACTGTTCCTACATACAAAACCGATGTACATCGATCAAACCGCCGGCTGCGCGATGACGACTGTCTCCGGCGGCGTCGCGCTTTCGCCCCGCCGACGGCGCATAAAGAACTTAATCACCTCATCGACCAGAAGCAATGCAAAGGCGAAGGCGATACAGATCAGCCACTGCTCGCCAGTCAGCTGGGCCAGACCCAGGAAGCGAGGGAAGCCCAACTCCACAGGCAGGATGATAAACAATAGGGCCAGCCCGTAGAGCATCAACTGGTTGCGGTCATGGAAGATATCCCGGTTGAAGGCGCTACCGGTCTCGCTGCGCGCGCTAAGGGCGATGATGACGTTGAACAGCGAGAACACAACAAAGGCCATGGTGGCTGCTACCCCAGGACCCGCATCCGCATAGGTGGACTCCAGGTATAACGTGCCAATCGCCATGAGCAGGCCCAGGAAGGCGATTCGCACCCATTGCGAACTGGAAAGCACCGGTTGGCTCAGCGGACGAGGTTTGTGCTCCATCAGGCCGGGCGCCGGCTTGTCAAAGCCCAGAGCGACGGCGACGGGCACCTGGATCAGGAAGTTGATCCACAGCACCACGAAGGGCGTGAAGGGTACGCCGCCGGCGATGACAAAGAGCGCAGCCCCCAGGTACGTAGCGATGAACCCCACCAGGGCGGCCATCTGGAAGCGGATGAAATTGGACAGGTTGACGTAGATCGCCCGGCCGAACTCGACCGCCTTGACGATCGTCGCGAAATTGTCATCGGTCAGTATCATCACCGCGGCCCCCTTGGAGACCTCGGTGCCGGTGATGCCCATGGCCACGCCGATGTCGGCCTTCTTGAGGGCCGGCGCGTCGTTGACGCCGTCGCCGGTCATGGCGACGATGTTCTGCTTGCGTTGCAAGAGGTCTACCAGGCGGATCTTATCCTCCGGCGCCACGCGAGCTACAACGCCGATCTCATCCAGTTCTTTCATCAGTTCGTCGTCGCTCTTGGCCTTGAATTGGGCGCCGGTGAGAGCCGTGCCCTCGATGCCCAGTTGGCGGCCGATAGCCGCCGCGGTCACAGCGTGATCGCCGGTGATCATGCGCACCTGGATGCCGGCGCTGTGGCACTTGGCGATGGCGTCCTTGGCCTCGGCGCGTGGCGGATCGACGATGCCGACCATGGCCATCAGCGTCAGGTCGGTGATCAACTCGATCAGGTTGGCCTTGGGGTCGAAGGTGGCGGGGTCGAAGTCGCGATAGGCAACCACCATGACCCGCTCACCGGCAGCGGCAATGCGGTCGTTCTCGGCTAGTGCGAGCTTGCGATTCTCCTGATCGATGGCCACATCCGGCCCTTCAGGCATCCAGTAATAGCCGCCGCGGGCGATCAGCACGTCAGGCGCGCCCTTGACGAAGGCCCGCACCACCGGCTTGCCCTGCTCGTCGGTCATGTTGTGAAAGGTGGCCATAAACTTGTAGTCGGAGTCGAAGGGCAGTTCGGCCACGCGGGGGTACATCTCCCGTGCGTCCTCCACGCTGATGCCGCCCTTCTCGGCCAGCACGATCAGCGCACCCTCAGTGGGGTCGCCGATCAACGCTTCGCCGTCCAGACGAGCATCGGCGCATAGCGCCATGGCCAGCATGGGTAGCTCCAGGTCGATCTTGGCCCCACCGGCGCTCTTGATGGTCCCCTCAGTCGAATAGGGCGTTGTGCCCTTGGCCCAGGGTTGGCCGCCGGCCAGGCCGCGGGTCAGTTGCAGCTCGCCCGCCGTGCCGTAGCCCTCGCCTGTCACCCGGTAGCGGTTCTGGCCGGGGATGGAGAATTCGACGGCCGTCATCTTGTTGAGGGTCAGCGTACCGGTCTTGTCGGAGCAGATGGCCGAGACCGAGCCCAGTGTCTCGACTGAAGGCAGCCGTTTGACGATGGCGCCCTGGGCCGCCAGTGCACGCGTGCCCATGGAGTACATGGTCGTCACGACCGCGGGCAAGCCGGTCGGGATGGCCGAGATGGCCAGGGCGATGCCGGCAATGAAAATCGTCTGAAAGGTATCGCCGCGCTGCAAACCCAGGATGACCATCAGAACAAAGGCCAGGCCGGCGATGCCGGCGATGATGATGGTCAGCTTGTCGAGCTGTTTCTGCAAGGGCGTCTTGTCGGCCTCGGTCTTGTTGAGCAGGTCGGCGATGTTGCCCATCTCGGTACCCATGCCGGTGGTGGTGACGATCATCTCGGCGCGGCCGCGGGTCACCGAGGTGTTCATAAAGGCCATGTTGTGGCGGTCGCCCAGGGGTACGTCGGCCTTGTCGATGGTCTCAGAGTCCTTGGACGAGGCCACGCTTTCGCCGGTCAGCGCCGCTTCTTCGATCTCCAGGGTGGCTGTGACGAAGAGGCGGCCATCGGCCGGGACGCGGTTGCCCGCCTCCATCAGCACGATGTCGCCCGGCACCAGCCCCTCGGCTTCAATCTCGATCGCTTGACCGTCGCGGCGCACGCGGGCGATGTTCTTCATCATCTGTTCAAGTGCGGCCAGGCTAGCCTCAGCTTTGGACTCACCGCGCATGCCTAAGACGGCGTTGAAAACCGTGAGGCCCACCAGCACCAGGGTCGTGCCCACTTCGCGCGTGACCACCAGGCTGAGCAAGGCGGCGCCTAACAGGACCCACTGCATGAAGTCCTGGTACTGGCGCAGGAAGGCCTGCCAGCCCGACTCCTTCGCCTTGGCGGCCAGCACGTTGGGGCCATACTGCTGCAAGCGCTTCTGCGCCTCGGCCGCGCTCAGCCCTTTGGCCGGGTCAACCTCCAGATTCTGGGCAACCTCAGCCGTGGTCAGCGCGTACCACTTTTCCTGTTTAGTTGATAATTCTGCCATAATATCGACCGTCTCCTGTTAATATCGTTCCGGGACTCGATGGTAAGTGTAATCAGGTTCTTTGTAATTGCCCTTAGCCTGGCGCCTGGGGAACTTGACTGGTTCGCGCAGCACTTCCTCATAGGGCACTAAACTGAGCAGATGAGAGATGCAGTTCAAGCGCGCCCGGCGCTTCTCGTTGGCATCGACCACATACCAGGGGCTATCGGGCGTGTCCGTCGCGGCGAACATCGCATCGCGGGCCCGTGAGTAGTCGTACCAGCGGGTATAGCTCTTAATATCCATCGGCGTGAGCTTCCAGATCTTGCGTGGGTCCTGGTCGCGTGCCCTCAGCCGCTCGTCCTGGACTTCCATGCTGACTTCCAGCCAGTACTTAATCAGGATGATTCCGGAGTCAATAATAGCCTTCTCGACGAGAGGAACCTGGCTCAGGAATTTTTCCACTAGTTCCGGTGCGGTAAAGCCCATGACACGTTCTACGCCGGCCCGGTTGTACCAGCTGCGGTCGAAAATCACGACCTCCCCGGCGGCCGGTAGATGGGGCATGTAGCGCTGAAAGTACATCTGTGACTTTTCGCGCTCGGTGGGCGCAGGGAGGGCTACGACACGAAAGACCCGTGGGCTGACCCGTTCGGATATTCGTTTGATGACGCCACCCTTGCCGGCCGTGTCGCGTCCTTCGAATACAACACAGACCTTGGCGCCGGTAGCTTTAACCCATTCCTGCATCTTGACCAGTTCGACCTGGAGCTTTTCCATCTCCTTCTCGAACTCCTTGGCGCTCATCTTCGGCCGGGGTTCGCCGGCGGTGTCTGATTTCGCTTCAGCAACAACAGCCACCTTGCCGTTGTCAGACCTGGTTCCGGCCTTCGAGTCGTCTTTGTTTCTCTTCTTTTCTTTCTTCTTAGCCATCGCGACCTCTTCTTCTGACCGATTCATGATATTAAGATAAATATGATAACACTTTCAAGTGACAATCTGTTCACATAATTCCGTGGTGTTCGCCAGCCACATCATTCCAGTAACGACAAAATGGCCGCCAATAGAAACCCTAAGACGGTAAACAGGCCCACCAACTTGCCGCCGTGCTCGAACGCTTCCGGCATCATGGCGTCGGCCAGCATGGTCAGCATCGCACCGGCAGCGAAAGCCTGAACGAGGCGGCCGTCGGCTTCAGGCAAACGACTGACGACCAGATAGCCCAGGCCGGCAGAAGCGGCCGAGACCATTACCAGACTAACCCACATCCGTAACACCTGCCGGCGCGGGGTGCCGGCCGCCTCAAGGTTGATCGACCCGGCGATACCTTCCGGTATGTTGGAAATGAAAACGGCCACCAGGAAGGCGAGGTTGATGGCCCCACCAAGAACCAGGCTCATCCCCAGGACGATCGACTCGGGCACATTGTCGAGCAGGGTGCCGATGTAGATAGCCGCGCCTGAGCCGCCGACGTTGCTGCCGGCGATATCTTTGCGGTCCGATCCCCCGCGATGGTCGATCAGCAAATCGCCCGCGAAAAATGTGAACGCGCCCAAGGTGAACATCAATACCACGTCCCACCCATGAAGGTTGGAAGCCGGTACCAACTCATAGGCAATAGCGGCGATTAAGGCACCGCCGCCGATGCCCATAATCAAACCGGTCGCCCGTTTGGAGGGAGCGCGAGTTGCCACGTAAAAACCGATGAGCAGCGCCGCCGCCGCCAGACCGCCCCAGAGGGCCGCCGCAACCATTTTTATTTCACCTCAGCCATCATTGCTTTTTCGCTATTTTTCAACCTGACAGGTCTCGCGGCCGTGTTCGGTCGGATAACTGGTGGTCGACCGGCCTGTCAGGTGTAATAGCGTCCTAGATGCCGTCCCGCAGGATTGGACAGGTCATGCAGTGGCCGCCGCCGCGACCCTTGCCAAGTTCGAACCCGGCGATGGGGATGACCTCCACGCCCGCCTGGCGCATCTTAGCGATGGTATAGGTATTGCGTTCGTACGAGACGACCACGCCCGGCTCGAGGGCCACGGTATTGTTGGCGTCGTCCCACTGCTCGCGCTCCATCTGGTATTGATCGCCGCCTGTTTCCACGACGGTCAGCTTCTTCACCATGAGGGCATCGGCCACGGCCGAGAGGAAGCCCTTCTCCACGGTCACGTGGAAATCGCCCTCATTTTTACCCGGCCGCAGACTGACGGCCCTGATGTTGTTGACGACCTTCGGATAAGCCGTGACGATATCGCGATCCAGCATCGTGAAAACCGTGTCCAGATGCATATGGGCCCGATCCTTGGTCATTACGGCGACGATCACGCGGTCCACCGCTTCTCCGGCAAACAGCGCCTTGGCGACCAGTTCGATCATTCGACCCTGGGTGCGCTCGCTCATACCGATGGCCAGTGTGCGGTTGCCGATGGGCTGGACGTCGCCGCCTTCCAGCGACGCGTTACCGAAATCCTGCATATCGAAGGTGCCGTCCCAGTTTTGCTGGGGATACCAGAATTGGAAACCGGCGTCTTGGAACATGGGATGAGCCCGGTAGATCGTGGCCATATTCAGCGCTTCGCGCCGCCGCGCCGGCCAGTACATAGGATTGACCGTCACGCCGTTGTAGATCCAGCAGGAGGGATCGCGTTGGAAGAGGCTATTGGGCACGGGCGGGAGGACGAAGTAGCCAGGGTCATCCACGGCCGCCGCCCCGAGAGAAATCTCGCGGTACTTCGGCAGATCGAAGCCCAACGTCTCCATCTCGCCGATGGTCAGACCGCCCACCAGATGTTTGGCCAGGACGTCCGCCTGAACGCCACCACGCGCGAGGTCGCGGGCGTGGGCGAGACCACCGCGGAACCGCTCACGAACCACGCCGTGCTGAGCGCGGAGCAGGACTTCCGGGACGGGGAAGCGGG
>JAWOHK010000032.1:0-12790 GCA_046485205.1 Chloroflexota bacterium
CATGGGTCTCACCTTTGTTGAAAATCAACAGGGAATTGGGTGAACATGTCTGTTCAACGCCGTCGGGACCGGAGAACACACCTTGTCCCTTCAGAACGACCACGTAGAACGGCGAGCTGGCGGCGTTGTGCTCGGTGATGGTCTGTCCCGGCTTCAGCATGAAACGAATGACTCGACCATCTTCGTCAACATAGAGCGGTTGGGCATAGGGATGGTCTTCATGATATTCCAAATTTTCCAGTAATTGTGTTGTTCGCATGTTTTTCCTCTTGTTTATGCTATTCAACTCGGAGCGTTTGCGGACGAATATAGTACTAGTGCTCAGGCTATTCAGACAAGTTAACTTTCAGACATGAGCCTCATACTTTTCATTGTATAACTGAACATCCGAATTGGAAGTGGGGAATACCCTATCTTTGTAAACATTAAAGCGACCTGGCCGCACATCAAAGGCGGAAATATCTTGACTGGCAGCCCAAGCGGCATTATGATCTCAGCGGAGTCGAACGAGACATATTTCACCTTACCCATCACATATTTCACCTTACCCATCAAGGAACAAACCCATGAGTACAACCATTAAAAAGAGAATGCTGTTGATAGTCCTTGTCGCTTTATTTGCCTTCAGTTTCCTGGCTTTCGGCGGACAGGCGCAGGCCCAGCAACAAGACGAATTTTGGAGTGCCCGGTTCTGGAACACCCGGGATCTGAGCGGGCCGGTCGTACACCAACGATCTGATCGCACCATTGATTTCGATTGGGGCGGCGGCTCGCCTAATCCCAGCGTGAACGACGATAATTTTTCGGCCCAATGGACCCGCAACATATACTTCCCGGCCGGCAACTATCGCTTTTACGCCACCATGGATGACGGCATGCGCGTCTTTATCAACAACGAACTAGTCATTGATGGCTGGTGGGATAGCCAGGAACATACGATGACTATCGACCGCACTCTCCCGGAAGGGGTCCATAACTTCCGGGTCGATTATTTTGAAGCCGGTAACCTGGCCGTTGCCCAATTTTGGTGGGAGCCGATCGCCAGTGGTTCAACCGGCGATTTCTATCCTAATTGGCGCGCCGAGTATTTCAACAATACCAGCCTCTCCGGCGCGCCAGTCCTGGTGCGCGACGAGCGCTACATGAATTTCAACTGGGGTACGGGATCACCGGCCCCGGGAATCGTTAACTCCGACTTCTTCTCGGCGCGATTCAATCGCACCTATCCCAGTCCGGCCACCGGTCAATACCGCGTCTTCTTGCTCAACGATGACGGCGCACGGCTATTCCTGAACGAGGTTCTTGTTATCGACAACTGGAATGTCCAGGCTCTGACAAGACAGGCGGCTGATTTCTGGCACGCCGGCGGGCCGATTAATGCCCGGATTGAGTATTTTGAAAATACCGGCAATGCCGCATTGCAGGCCGGTCTCTTGCTGGTGCCGGGTGGCCAGGGTATCCTGCCGATCCCGCCGGGAGGTGGTGGCGGAACCGGCCAGCAATGTCCGGCGGTCAGCGGCATGAACGCCGTGGTCACCAGCAGCCAACCGCTCAATGTCCGCCGCGGTCCCGGCACGCAATTTGAGCCGATCACCACCTTGCAACCCTGCACCGTTGTCCCGCTCACCGGCTTCCGCAGCACCGATAGCGCCTGGGTGCAGATCGTTCTGTCCGACGGGCAGACCGGCTGGGTATCGGCCCAGTATGTTCAGACCGGTGTCCCGGTCAGCAACCTGACCCCCACCACGGGTTAGGCACACCCAAATCGCCTTGAGAGAGGCCGGCTGATTACCGGCCTCTTTTTATTATCTGGCTGTCACCAAAGGAGATTTATGAGTGACCAACCGATCCTGACGCCCTACTTTCTAGACGAACCGGAGTCCGATATGGCCGATATACCGGTGGTAATGGGCGACGCAGTGCCTGGCGACGAATGGCGCGTCGTGCAGCCCGACCTGCCCGAGGGAGATACAACATACCGCATGGGCGTACTCTATCGGACGTTGGCCGATGAGGTGCGCGCCGCCGTGGATGCCGGTCGGCGGCCGGTCAGCATCACCGGGGACTGTTGCGCCACCATCGGCGTGCTGGCCGGGCTGCAACAGGCCGGCCTGGAACCCACTTTGATCTGGTTTGACGCTCACGGCGACTTCAATACCTGGGAGACAACACCCAGCGGCTTTCTGGGCGGCATGCCCTTGGCAATGGCTGTCGGCCTGGGCGAGCAAACGCTGTTGGAAGGCGCCGGGCTGCGACCGTGGCCGGACCGAAAGGTCATCCTGACCGACGGCCGCGATCTGGACTCCGGCGAGCGCGAAAACGTCACCCGATCGGCCATCACCCACTTGCCGGATGTGACTCGCCTGCTGGAACCGGGAGCCATTCCCGACGGCCCGCTGTACGTCCATTTCGATGTCGACATTCTTGATCCGGCCGAAGCCCCGGCTATGAACTATCCCGCGCCGGGCGGCCCTTCGAGCCAACAGCTCAAGCAGGTTTTTGAAACATTGGCAGCGACGGGCCGCGTGGCCGCCATATCGGTCTCCACATGGGATCCTGCATTGGACACAGACGGTCAAACAGAAGCCGTGGTTCAGAGTGTTCTGAAAGTGCTAATTGGCGAGGAATAATCCCGAATCCTACTAACCCGACCATGCCTGCAACCAATCAAATCGATATTGAGCTCAACAGCCCAGTCGAATTGTTCGAAGAACCGGCGAGCGATCCCTGGGATCCCGCCACTCGCTATCGTTCCGGTATCGATGAAATATGGGCCAAACTTCGAAGCCTCCCGATACATGCACCGGTCGCCATTACCATTCGCCTGCCGGATGAAGCGCTAACCGCCGGGCTGGAGATGCGAACCAAAGACGCCATCACCCGCTACTGCGACGCGAAAATCGAAGCGGTCACCAATGAGAGAGTAGCCGTCATCAAGGAGGGCCGGCGTGATTTCATTCTCAGTATCGTCACCGTTCTGGGTCTGTTCCTGATCATTGCCCTCCTAGTCAGGGTGTTTCAAATGGAAGGCGCGTTGTTAACTGCCCTGGTGGCCTGGACGGGAATCGCCGCCTGGGCTATATTATGGAACCCGGTAGATTCATTTGTTTGGGCCAGGACACCGTTGCGACGGGAAATCTACCTTTGGGAAAAGTTGAAGGGCAGCGATCTGTCGGTCCGAGCACGATTGGACTCGGAGGTTTAAGAGAGCACCATGAAAGGGTTTGATTACTCATTCATTTTAAATCAGACAGCCGTGGTATCCGCTAACCTGACTCGCCAGGTGGACCAGCGTGGTGAATTCGAGAAAGTCGAGGATCGATTGCGAGAGCGACTTGCCACCGTTGTCACTCCGGCCCTGGTCGCCTTTCTGGGCCATCTGAGCGCCGCAGCACCTGGCGAGGAGGATCGATTGCGGCCGGTACTGTCAGCATTTTTCGCCGACCCGGCCACAGCCGAAGGCCTGGTGCGATTGAGCGGCGGCGACAACGACGCCAGGGATGATCTGGGCCAGCTGTTCCTGGCAGCCGGCGATGGGGATGTGCCGGTGTCGCGCTACGAGTTTGAGGACGCCCTGACCGAATTCACGGCCGTCATGCAAGCGGTCATGAGTGAACTGACCGTCTCTTCTGATTTGCCCCTTTGGGTCACTGATTTTTTCTCCCTGTTAAGCCCGGACTATTTGAGCGAAACAGGCGATCACCGCGATCAAGATGCCCGCGACTTCATCAAAGCCCTGGGGGACGGCGACATTGGCGGCGTCAGCGAAGGGCGCGTCCTGGCCCCCGACGGCCTGTCCTTAATATATGCCTGGTATCCCGCCGGGTGGGCTTCGGCCGCCCCGGACGAGCCGCCGCGGATGGAACCGGGTGAGCCGGTGACAGCGAACGGTGGCGGGACAGCCGGACCGCTTCCATCCCCCATCGAACCGGAACAGCCCGGCGACAAGCCCCCGGCTGTCGTCGCCCTCCGCCTCGATGCCGCCCTGCCGGAGCAGGTGGTTGTGGGCCGGGTATTTGACTTGGCGGTCAGCATCCGGCAACCGGCCTCACCCGTCCTCGCCCCGGCTGACCTGACGCGCCATGAGAGTGCCGACTTTGCCGCGATCTGGCCGGCCGACAAGCTTTTTATCTCTTTGCGCGTTCAGGTGGCGGCAACAGGCTGCGACATCGTCGGCTCAGATACTACACCGGTGCGCCTGATTGCCGGGCAAGACAGCCCGCCGGTCTACTTCCGGCTGCGGCCGCAGCATGCCGGATCGGTGAGCGTGATCATCACCATCTACCAGGAAGCTGACTGGATTGGTTCGACACGGGTAGTCACCGACGCCGCAGGCGAAGCGCCACGGGGCCAATTGCAGATTCACGTCGACAGCCAGGTGATTGGCGACCCTGAGGTCAACCTCAACACCCTGCGCCGGATACTCGATGACGCCTACAATAGCAATGAACTGCGCGATCTGTGTTTTGAGGTGGGGATAGATTTCGAAGATATCCATGGCGATACTCAATCAGCCAAAGCGCGCGAATTGGTCCTATTCGCCCGTCGTCGCGGGTTGGAAGCCCGGCTGGTCGAACTGGTAATCCGTGACCGGCCGCACCTTTTCGTCCCGGCTTG
Organism: Chloroflexota bacterium; assembly: GCA_046485205.1. Classification (GTDB taxonomy): domain Bacteria; phylum Chloroflexota; class Anaerolineae; order Promineifilales; family Promineifilaceae; genus Promineifilum. The sequence continues at coordinate 4,618 of JAWOHK010000032.1, forward strand.
AGTCTAGGCCGGTAGCTTGCTCCACGATTTCTCCGCCCAGAGACGCATAACGTGATTCCACAACCACGTGCTGACGCCTAACAACAACAGACCGATCGATACGAAGACAAGCGTCCAGGCTGGCCAAGCATGGGCCAGCCCAAAGGGCAGGAACCCCAACAACCCCGCCGGCAGGCTGTAGAGGATAGTCAGGCCAAAGGCGACGAATCCGCCACTACTGGTCAGCATGCGCCGAGGATCGCTCCAGGTAAGATTGGCGAACCGGAACCCGGCCGAGACATTGGCCGCGATGAGGCCCGTGCCGATGATCGCCCCAACCGCCAGAGCATAGGGCAGCCAGCGCCAATCATAATTCACCAAGAAACGCGTGCCGACAAGCACCACTGAAAAGATGGCCATATAGGGCACGAAAACGCTCCAGACCTTGGCCGACCACACCTCGCGCGGCCGGACGGGAGCAGCTTTCAACGTGGCAAATGACTGGCCTTCCAGCGCTAACGCGTAGGAGGCCGTGTTCGACAGTATCATGAAGCCGATGAAGAGAGCCCAGCCGGCCATGATGAAGCCCGGACTGAAGCCGGCGGTAATAAACCCGAAGCCACCCGTCGCGTTCATCTGGCCTTGGGAGACGGCATCCAGGAGACTCGCGTCTCCGGTGGTGCCGCCGCGGAAAATGGCCAGCGCGCCGATAACGATGGCGATGACACCGCTCCCCAGCAGATTCACCAATTGGCGCGGATCGCGAACCCGCAATAGCCAGTCCTTCCAGCCTATGGTTGCCGCCAGAGATCCCTGACCGAGAAAGTGGCCGCCTTGGTCCAAACCACGTCGCTTCGCGCCGGCGCTCTGAGACTTGAGCCAACCGGACAAATAAAGCCGATCGGCTGTCAGGATGAGCACCGCGAAGAAACCAACGGTGATCAACAGGTAAAGACCGATTCCAAGCAAGCCTGTCTGATCGAAGACGCCCTGATTCAATGCCATCAGCCCTTGCCCGGCCCAGAAGGTGGGAAGAGGGACTCGTTCCAGGGTGGCGAACAAAGTGCCAAACGTATCGACGGTTACCGATTCGTAGACGTCATTGCCGACCATGAAGCGCGGCAATTGAAACAGCAATGCGAAACCGATGCCCATCACGGCATAAGCGGCGGCCAACATTTCGTTAAGCCGGTTTACCGGTAGCACGCGCACCAGCAACATAGCCAGCAGTGCTCCCACTGCTAGGCCGAAAAGAGGTGCGGTGAGTAACAATAAGGCCCCAAGAAGATAGTAAACCGGGCCAGCGCCTATACCGATCCCATAGGCGATGAGGGCCGGAGCGGCGATCAGCAACAGTAATATTATGTTTGACGGCAAGCGACTGAGCAGCTTGGCGATCATAATCGAGCGCGTGTTGATCGGTGCGACCATCAGGCGATCCAGGTCGCCACTCAGGAATAGTGCCTTGACAGCCTGGTTCAATCCAGTAACGAGGACACTGATCATCACGAAGGTCAGAATTAGCCCCGGCATGATTCCCGGTGCCAAGGTGTTGGGCGGATCCAAACGGGTTAGAAACGAAGCGCCATACCCGGCGGCGGCCGACCCGGCACCAATCACCACCATAACGACAATCCCGGCCAGGAAGGCCAGGAAACGCCAGCCAGACTGACCGCTACCCTCGCGCCAATCGATCTTCCAATACAAGCGCATCAATTGCCAGGTGTCATCCAGCATTTTCCAACTCCCGCACCATAGCCGCCACATCTTCCTCGCCACCGACCGCGCTACCGGTCAGTTCCAGGAAGATATCTTCCAGCGTTTGGTCGCCGCGCAACCGGCGCATTTCATCGACCCGCGCGTCGGCGATGATCCGGCCCTTGTTGATGATGATCACCCGGTCGCACATGGTCTGGGCGATCTCTAGAATGTGGGTGGAGAAGAAGATCGTCTTGCCGCGATCCCGGTTACGAATCATATGGTCTTTAATGAGGCGGGCCGAGCGTGGGTCCAAGCCGACAGTCGGCTCGTCCATGAAAACGATCTCCGGATCGTGGAGGAAGGCGCCGGTGATGGCGACTTTTTGCTGCATGCCGTGGCTGAAAGTATCGAGGAGATTGCCGGCCACATCGGTCAACTCGAACATCTCCAGCATCGGCCGCATGCGATCTTCTACCTGCTCGGCCGGTACCTTATAAAGCCGGCCGATAAACCGCAGGTACTCGCTGGCTTTAAGCTTGCCATAAAGGTTCGGCGTGTCGGGTACATAGCCAATCCGAGCCTTAGCCTCCAGCGGGGCGGTTTGAATATCATGGCCGGCGATTCGGGCTTGGCCGGTTGTCGGTTCAAGCAAACCGGTCAGCAATTTGATGGTTGTGGTCTTTCCGGCGCCATTCGGCCCCAAAAAACCGACGATTTCGCCCCGGTTGAGGGTAAAGGAAACATCATCGACCGCCTTGAAATCGCCGAAGGTCCTTGTCAGATCAATAGCTTCCAAAATTGGTTCGATCATAAGCAGGATCTCCTTGCCCGTTATATTAGCCTTATTGGTCGGAGAGGCCAGTAAATCGGGACGGACCGATCACGCCGAATTCACACTATCTATATTGACGCTGCCTGGTCAGGTAACGTACACTTGATGGGAATTGGCTGGGATGCGTATCGTTAAATTGCTCCTTGTAACCACGCATGTGTGGTTGCCGGGTGCCAGGCACTGGGGATTTATTTTCCGAATGTACGGGTAAAAGGGTAACTGATGCGTATCTTCACTGTTTCTTTCACTTTGGCGGTAATTTTGGCTGCCGGGGCACTGACTTTCTCGAAGCGCGGCTCCACTGCTGTCCAGAACCAGGAGCCCCTGGACGGGCCTTATTCATTTTTTCTCCCCCATCTGTCCGGAGATAGTTGCGGCCCTACCACTGATAACTTCGAACATTCCGATAGCGGCTGGTTCACCGGCCAACGGGATAGCCTCCTCGTCGAATATCACGAAGGAGAATATCGGGTCGTGATCTCCGAGCCCATGACAGTCTGGATGTTCGTCGCCCCGGGTTGCCCGCGGCCTAACTATCGCGCCGAAATCGATGCTCGCTGGGTGGGCACGCCCGGTAATTTCTATGCCATGCTGTTCAATGTCGACAATAGCGTTGATGGCGCCTACCTGTTTGCGATCAATACCGACACGCGGGTGTGGCTGGTCATGCAGATTAGCGGCGGCGATCTCAACTTCATCATCTCCGAGACGGGCAACGATGCCATCCTGCCCGGCGGCCAGATAAATCGCCTGGCTGTCGAACGGCGCCAGGACGTTATTTATCTCGCGGTGAATGACACACCGGTCGGCGAGTTGCTCATGGGCCATCCCGGCCCGCCGGTTGCCGTTGGCGTGGCCGTCGGCACCTACGTGGGTATCGCCCCGGCCGACGCGCGATTCAACAATTTCAGCAACACTAGCGTGGTTCTCGATGATGTCGCGCCGTTCGCTTTGCTGGAGAGGCCACCAATCAATTGGGCGGGTCCCTATGCTTTGCCGGTCGCGCCTGTAACGCCGGATCGCTAGTCGCACCTCTTATCGTTAGTAGTAATATTCACTTCCCCGGGCTCAAAATTTGTCCCGGATAGACATCGCTACAGCGAAACCTATTCGGTCGAGGCCGGCAATGGCGAACTCCGTCACTATCTGCCCCGATTGACCGGGCGGTCGTGCATTTTTCACGCTGCATCGATGCGTGATGTCGGCATGTGAAACGATTCATCTGGGCCCGGATCAGACGGCAGCTTTATCGCCACTCACATTCAAACTATCCGGCTCATGTCATCTTTATTGGTCGCGGTTTTTACTCACTTGCATGACATTTATCACTTGTTTCACCGAAAACTTTTATTATATTTTTAAGTTAACCGTGGTTAACTTCCAGGGGACGAGTTGGCGATGGATCGCAGTGCGGTAGTAGAACTTGAAATTCACGATCTGCTCTATGAACCAGGCAACGAGTGGCGCCGGTTGTTAGCCTTTGTCGGGTTTATCGCGACCGACAAACGATAAACAATCTATGGCCTGCCCGGCCGATAGCATCTATTTTCATAGATGATTACTCGAGGAGGTGAAATACAGAACAACTAACAACCGGCCCATACCTTTGAAGCTTCTTCGAGTCAGTAAAATTTTCAATGTGAAGGAAAAAAATTATGGAAATGGGTGGATTCGCAGATCGTATAGCACACATTGACATGACAAACGGCACGGTCGAATACAAAAGCATTCCCGAAGATTGGGCGCGTAAGTACATTGGCGCACGCGGCTTGGACGTGAAGTACGTATTCGAGAATGGGCCGCAGGTCGATCCGTTGTCGCCCGACAACATTCTTTGCTTCATGAATGGTCCCTTGACTGGAACGGCAGCCAATATGAGCGGCCGTATGGCCATTGTCACCAAGTCGCCGCTGACCGGCGGCGTCACCGACAGCCACCACGGCGGCTGGTCCGCCGCACGCCTGCGTTGGGCGGGCTTTGATGGACTGATCTTCAAGGGTAGGGCCGACAAACCGGTTTACGCTTACATCGAAGATGAAAAAGTCGAGTTGCGCGATGCTTCCGAAGTTTGGGGCATGGGCGTACATGACACTGTTAAACATTTTCAGGCTAAGTACGGCGAGAAAGACCTGACTGTCATTACCATAGGCCAGGCGGGCGAGCACATGGTCCGCTTTGCCAGCTGGGTCAACGAAAACGACCGGGCCAGCGGCCGGGGCGGCACTGGCTGCGTTGGCGGCAGCAAGAACCTCAAGGCAGTCATCGTCAAGGCCAAGAAAGCCTTTCCGAAACCGAAGAACAAGGATGAATGGAAGAAAGCCCATGACCGCGCGTTGAACGGGATCATGGATGAGGCCAATATCACCAGCCCCCGCAAGGGTGGACTGTCGCTCTACGGCACCAACGTCCTGATGAACATCACCAACAACATGGGCGCACTGCCGTCGTGGAACGGCAAAGTGACCGGTTATGGCGATGAGTGCGAAAACCTGAGCGGCGAACACGTCTATGACCATATCCTGGTCAACAACCCGACCTGCCACGCCTGTCCGGTAGCCTGCAAGAAAGAGGTCGAGTTGAAGGACGGCATGTACAAGGGGCTTCGCATGGAGAGCGTCGAGTACGAGTCGGCCTGGGCATTGGGGGCCAACTCCGGCCACCATGACATCAACGCCGTAGTCAAGATGATCGACCAGTGCAATGATTACGGGATGGACACGATCGAGTTGGGCAATACCTTCTCGACCTACATGGAACTCTCGGAAAAAGGACAGCTCAACGGCCACTCGTCACTGTCGTGGGGCGATTGGGAGAAGATGATTGAACTGGCGACGATGATCGCCCACCGGCAGGGCGTCGGCGACGCGCTGGCCGAAGGACCGGCCCGGTTCGCCAACGGTCTCGGCAATCCGAAGGCATCCAACACCGTCAAGGGCCAATCCATCCCGGCCTACGACCCGCGCGGCCTGAAAGGTATGGGGCTTGCTTATGCAACCAGCAACCGCGGCGCCTGCCACCTGCGGGCTTACACACCGGCGGCTGAACTCAACATCATGCCTTTTCAGTCTCTTGCCAGCGATCCGTTGGATTGGACTGACAAGGGCGAGTTGGTCAAGATCTTCCAGGATATCCATGCCTTCTCGGATAGCCTTGACCTGTGCAAGTTCAGCGCCTTTGCTATGGGTATGGATGAATACGTCCATCAATACGCGGCCTTCTGCGGCATCGATTATACGGTCGAGGACGGTCTGAAGGCGGGCGAGCGTATCTACAACCTGGAGCGCTATTACAATAACCTGGCTGGTTACGCTGAAGGCAGCGACTACCTGCCGGAGCGCTTCACCGCCGAGCCGTCAACTGTGTCCGGCTCCGCAGGCCATACTTGCGAGTTAGACTATATGCTGGCCGATTACTATCGCCTGCGTGGCTGGAAGAACGGTGTCGTGCCGGAGAAGAAGCTGCGGGAGTTGGAGATCATCTAGGTTTCACCCTGAGATGACCGTCGCGGTCGGATGCCGCGAAATATTAGGTGGAAATGCGCTGTCCTCGAGCGAGACAGCGCTTTTTTATGGACAGGCGATGATCGCCTGAGCCCATAGACAGCCGCCGCAGGCCGGCGTGGGGCTGTCGAAGCAGTCGGTCAGGTTATCATGCGATAACTCACAGCCGCCGCAGTAGGTGCACGGTGCGAAGGCGAAGCTGTGCACGCGTTCGCGATAGGCAACATACTCTTCATCCAACCACAGGTCGGTCAAACTGCGGTCATGAACGCGGCCGATAATGTGTCGGTGCGACACGCGATCGTAGCCGCGCAGATAACCGGTGTGAGTATAAAGCAGCGGCGAACAAGGACTGGCGCTCCCATCCCAGCCGACGATCATCGACCCGTTCTCGATAAACGTGCAGACATCATTCGATAAGCCCAGGTTTGAGCCGGCGAAGATGACGTTGTAACCGCTGTCGAGGGCCTTAAGGAACGGCTCGCCGGGCAACTCGGTGATATCCATCTTTGGCAGCGTCAGGCGGCGCAGCCAGGGCGAGGGCATGTAAGTGATGTTGCGCACAGCTCGCTCATAGAGGATCTCTTCGCTCATCTGCTCCGAATGAGGAAGCAGGTTGCTGACATGAAAGTGCATCACCCCCAAGCTCTTGCCTAGTTGTAATAATTCCGGCAAGTCGCCGATGTTGCGCTTCATGGCTACGAAGGCGATGCCCAGTTCCGGCGTCGGGTGATGAGACGGGCGGCGCTGGCGGCGGAAACGTTTGAAATTAGCCAGGACACGCGGCAGTTCGGCCCCCAGGCGAATGTCGGCATAGCTCTCCGGTCGAGCACCGTCGATTGACACCCACAACAAGTCCAGCCCGGCGTCAATAATGTCCCGGCCGCGCTTCTCGGTCAGCAGCGTGCCGTTGGTGATCATCTCCGTCCGGCAGCCCAGGGCGTGGACGCGGGCAATCATGTCGGCGATATGAGGATGGGCCAGCGGCTCACCGATGCCGCCGAAGAGAATGCTCGGCCGGTCGGTCATCTCCTCAAGTCCGGCCACGATCTGCTCAAAGGTGGCGGCCTCCATCAAGCCCAACTCGACCTCCCAATTGTTGCGCATGCAAGTCAGGCAGTCGATGTTGCAGAAGTTCGTCGGTTCGATATAGAGCTTGGCCAGGTGAGTGACGGGGCGGTGCAGGCGAATGGTGTTGCTATCCAGGTCCAGCCGGGCTCGCGCGCCGGGCAGCAAGCCATATCGCGCGGCGATCTCCGGTCCGAGGACGAGGCGTCCTTGCTCGTCGACATCTGCCCAGTGGGTAACGTTATTGCTCATGGTTCATGCTCCTGCCCGAAGGGTTTTACGGTCCAGTCCCGGCCGAAGCGCAGCCAGAGCCTCCGGTTCACCTATGAGCGTTAGTTCTACTCTTCCGACGCGTAACGAACCGAGTTGACGATCGGGTAATTTCGCAAGCTCCGCGCGCCAATTGTCACCGGCGACAACTGTTTCGCTTTCCGCCTGTCCACCGAGTTCTTCCAAGTACTCGCGCAATAACCAGAGCGGAATCGCATGGACGAAGAACTGGGTCTCCATGACTTAGCCGCCACCCACGGCAGGAAAGAAGTTGACAACATCGCCTTCTTTGATGACTGTATCCATTTGGTCAAGCAGGTAATTGACACCACGGCCGTTGATAAACATGTGGCAGTGGCCCAACAACTTGCCGTCCTCGTCGGCCAGCATGCCGGTCATGGCCGGATAGCTTTCGACGACCGCGTCCAATACTTGTTGGGCGGTAACATGGGCGGGTAAATCGAATTCAATTGTTTTTTGACCGGTTACCTGGCGAAGGGTGGCGAAGAAGTTAACTTTCATGGTCACTCAAATCGTCGGTCCTTGGAAGTAAGTCAAGCCCGAGTGGGCCAGGTGCTGGGTGGAAATACATTATTATTATAATACTAAATATATCCAAGAAGGAAATATCTCCGCTTTCAAAACAGATGAAACCCAATGGCATTCACCCGATCGCTATCTGTGTTTTCAGGAACAAAGGAAGTGTCAAATTACGGCCGGTAGCCACATAGCTAAACAGCCGCAATTGGACTATGATTGGCCTATGATCGCGGCCGATTCACACAAAAGCGGGTCCCTGGCTAAACCCGGCCATATCGCCACG
>JAWOHK010000074.1:0-10645 GCA_046485205.1 Chloroflexota bacterium
GCTGGTTCGCCGGTGGCGTGCTCACCTGGGAGAGCGGTGCCAACGCCGGCCGCGCAATCGAGCTGAAGAGCTGGACGCAGGCGACCGGCCAGATCGAGCTGCTGTTGCCACCGGGCTATCCGCTCTCACCCGGCGACACCTTCCGCATTCATCCCGGCTGCGACCAACCAACATGGCACTCCCCAAGCCCCATAGCCATAAACGGTTCATTTCCCAGCCTCGCACCCCCAGAACAACCGAGGCGGCAGCAAGGATCAGACCAACCAGAAGGGCTATCAAACCCATCCAGCTAAAATGGCGGTCAATCGGCGTTTTAAAGATGGGTTTATTGAATAGACCCTGTCGAACAGGACGGCCGCGAAACAGAGCGACCAGATAATTGAACATCACACCTAATATAAAAATGTTTACACCGACCATCCCGGCAACAACACCAGAATAGAGGCCGATAACAGCCCACGCATTCAGGACGGTTATACCGCTCAGTCTGGCAAGCAGCAAGAACAGAAGAGACAATAATCCGATGCCGATGCCGGTTAGCCCGATGATTCCGAGGATGCGCACAGGATTGTATTCCAAAACTGTCCATAACATAGATCTTAAAAATAGAGAGCCATCATGGACAACACTCAATTTTGATCGACCGAGACGTTCACTATACGGTATTGGCACTTCAGCCATACTAATGCCTTCATGGACAGCTCGGGTGCTCATAACTGGCGTTAAATTTAGACCGTCAGGCAGAGGGTAAAGCCTTTCTAGGATATCGCGTTTGAAGACGCGCATCCCACTGGCACTATCTGTGACGGAATGTCGCCCGATCAGTGACAACAATCGAGCAAAAAATATATTACCTACCCGTCTTGTGATTGGCATCTGGCTAGATGCACCGGCCATACGCGAACCAATAACCAGGTCCGTACCATTTATCGCCACTGTGCAAAGATGGGGAAAGTACTCCGGCGGGTATGTACCGTCCGCATCAAGAAACCCGATTAAATCTCCAATAGCTGAGTTAAAACCTGTTTTCAAAGCTGCCCCATAACCTTTATTGTGAGGATGTCTAATCAGCTTAACTCCTGAAACTGACTCAGCAATCTTTGCCGTAGCATCTCGAGAGCCGTCATCTACTACTAATAGTTCCAGCTCTCCGACACCTACATGACTTAAATCTTCGCCTACGGCTAACACACGTCGAGCAATCTCTTCGATACCCGACTCCTCGTTAAATGCGGGTATCACTACTGAAAGAATAATAGTTTTGGACGCTACTGCCTCACCGATATCAGCCGTGTTTTTGTGGTCAATCATTCGAATAAATGCCTTGCTTTATCGACAATGGATATAAAGCCGTTGTTTTAGGAGTACCTTTTTCTAGCGGTGGATTCAATGTTCTTAAGTTGACGGGAAGCAATAAGTAGTTGAGAAGTATTTCAGATTCGGATATCGTTTTGAGCTCCGTCATCATCAAAATCATTATCTTGTCTATTGCGCTTGATTTTATGTTCCGCGATGGAACGAAGGAAGACCTAATTATTTATGCTTAATCAATAGAATATTCTACTAGAATCATTCGTTGGTTCACCAGGTTTTATCTCCTTCAAGATACGGGCCGGCACCCCACCAACGACTGTATGAGCAGGTACATTTTTAGTCACAACAGCGCCTGCAGCCACGACTGCTCCTCGACCGATGTGAACTCCATCGGTAACGATCGCTCCTGAACCTAACCAGACATCATCTTCTATTTTAATACCTTCCGCGGTAATCCCTTGCTCAATGAAAGGACGGTTGGGATCGGAAAACACATGATTTACTGCGATGATTTGGGTGAACGGGGAAGTGTAGACACGATCGCCAATCGTTACACCTCCCTGACCACGTATGACGGTATACTCACCGATCAGACTATCACGACCAATGGTAATACCTGAATGGGGCAAATCCCTGAAATTATAAACGTGTAGCACCGCGCCATGCATAATGATTGAGTTGCGGCCTATATTAATACCTTGGGGACAGGCATGAAGATAGACGCCTTCATCAAGATATACTCCATGAGCTAACCGTATGTAATTAGCATAACGCAGGCGTACACGATGCTCTACCGCTACCCACCCCTCCATATGAAGTATTGAACGATAAAAAACGCTGCGTAGAAAAATGCCAACAATGGTAGGTACCCATCCAATCAAAAAATATAACCCCTGTTCAAAGATGTATCGAATAGGGTTGGATGCTTGGCGGCTTAAATACAGGCCTATACCTGATAGCGAAGTTCTGATCGTCATTCAAAAAGTGAAATTTGATTAACCTGAGCGCAGGCATGCTCCGCCCTTACGACATAAATCGACATTTTAATAAACCGACTATGTGCCAAGAATTCCGGTACTTAGGCAGCCAGTACACTAATCCAGTTTCTCAGGCATTTAGAGCAACAGACGGAGGCAAATACGGTTTCTTGGTAGGGTGGTTAAAACACAGGGGCAAATTCTGACCCCCTTTCTCCCTTTCCAACACCCAAATCCCAAGGTTTTCGATTAGTCTTTACAATTCTAATCAGGCACAACCGCTAAAATCCATTACCTCTGACCTAATTACAATACACATCCAAAGTTACAATCAACATTAAGATTGAAAAAGTATAGGTAAATAGGACTAATGGACCGAAACGGTCACCAAGCTTGAATGACGAGCGTTAATACTGATTGAATATGAGGAATAGCGGTCATGTTAAACGATTTCGCGCCGCTATGGCGCTACAAACCTCATTAATTATATTGAACGCGATGTTCTTTTATCCAGGCTGGCTTCATCATATGGCGTTTTAAGAACCAAGGCAGTTTAAGTTGCGGATGTACCTTCGAGATGTCTGCCGCCAGGTAACTTGGAAAAACGGGGCTCGATGATCAATTGGCCAGCATGTCACATATTGTTCCGATCGGGATCCGACTATAGCCATATCTCTCATACATAATTTGGTAAATACCAATATGCCGCAATATGTAATGTACACAATTACCCTGAACTGATCTTATATCAATGGTGGAGGTCCGACGGATACTCATTCAGGTAGCCAAAAGAGAACAGGCGTGTTAATACATTGGCCGCACAACACAAATCGCCATCGCCTCGTTGGTCTACATTTAGCACGATTATCGGAGTCTGAGATGGCGGCTACCACGTTCAAAGGTTCCTTCTTTAGCAGAATATATGACAGCTTCATCCGAAAAACATGACGTTCGTCACTAGTGTCCCAAATCAGTTGACTGAGTTAATTGCGTTTGTATAATAGAGTACAATTGCTCAGCTTTGCATAGAATTAATGGGTATTCATGAGGTTTACTGTATGAATGCAAAAGATCCATACCCTGCCCCTCGTCTGGTTTTTTGGGAAACGACCGCCGGCTGTAACTTGAACTGTATCCACTGCCGTCGCATGACCGTTGCCGATCAGCTTCTGCCCCAGGATCTCTCAACGCCTGAAGCTTACCGCCTGGTGGACGAAATCGCCGCCTTCGGACGACCTATCCTGGTTTTATCCGGCGGCGAGCCCTTGTTCCGTCCCGATATTCTCGACATCGCCCGTTATGCTACCGACGCCGGGTTGATCGTGGCCCTGGCCACTAACGGCACGCTGGTCGACGCTGAGATGGCGCGGCGGATAAAGGCTTCCGGCATTCGTCGGGTCAGCGTCAGCTTTGACGGCGCCGATGCGGCCGCCCATGACCACTTCCGCGGGCCGGGCGCGTTCCAAAAATCAATCATCGGCATCGGCTACTTGCGCGAGGTCGGTGTTCCAACGCAGATTAACACCACCGTGGCTCGCCACAACGTCCACCAGATGCCGCAGACATTGGAATTAGCCAAATCCTTAGGCGCGGCCGCGCTCCATCTGTTCCTGCTTGTGCCCGTCGGCTGCGGGGTAGAGATCGCCGACGACCAGCAGATCACCCCTGACGAGTACGAGGCTGTGCTAAACTGGATGTACGACGCCGAGCGGACAAGCGAGATCGAAATGAAGGCCACCTGCGCCCCGCACTACTTCCGGGTGGTGCGCCAGCGACAGGTCGAGGAGCGGCGGGCGGGTATTGTGCGCGAATCGATCCCTAGCATGCACCGGCAGAAGCAAGCCGGCGCGAGTGATGGCCATCCCGGCGGCCACCCGACAGCCATGAGTGCCATGACTAAGGGCTGCCTGGCGGGCAGCGGCGTGGTTTTCATTAGCCACCGGGGCGAGGTCTTTCCATGCGGCTATTTGCCCGTTGAAGCGGGCAACATCCGCCGCCAGCCGTTCCGCGAAGTGTGGGAGGAATCCCCGCTGTTCGCCGAGCTGCGCAATCCCGGCCTGCTGGAAGGGAAGTGCGGCGTGTGCGAGTTTAAGATGGTGTGTAGTGGCTGCCGGGCCCGGGCTTACGGGATGACCGGCGCGTATTTGGCCGAAGAACCATTCTGCACTTATATGCCACAAGCTATCTCGGTAAGCGAGGTCGTTTAGTGGCCTTGAACTCCCGCGTTGTCATTATCGGCGGCGGTATTACTGGCCTGAGCGCCGCCTATTATCTGCAAGAAGAGGCCAAGGTCGCAGGCCTGCCCCTTGAATACACAATTCTTGAGGCAGCCGATCGTTGGGGCGGCAAGGTTCAAACAGAGCACATCGACCACGATGAAGGGGCGTTCGTTATCGAGTCTGGCCCCGATTCGTTTATAACCCAGAAGCCCTGGGGCTGGCAGCTGGCTCGTGAATTGGGGCTCGACAGCCATGTTCAGCCAACCAATGACAAGCGGCGACAAATCTTCGTTCTGACCAAAGGCCGGCCGGTGCCGTTGCCTGACGGCGTCATGCTCATCGTACCCACTCGGTTGAAGCCGTTCGCCCTCTCACCCTTGATTTCCCCTTTGGGCAAGTTGCGCATGGGTCTGGATCTGTTCATCCGCCCGCGGCTTGATAATGACGATGAGACGCTGGCCGACTTTATCCGGCGGCGGCTCGGATCGGAGGCACTTGACAAGATCGCCGAACCACTCTTATCCGGCATCTACAACGCCCAGGCCGAAAGCCAGAGCATTATGGCCACTTTTCCCCGCTTCCGTGACATCGAGTCGAAACATGGCAGTCTCATTCGCGGCATGCTGGCCGCGCGGGCCAATGGCCGCCCCAACAGAGCCGGGTCTATCCCCGACGCGCCAAAGCCGCCGTCCGCCTTTGTCTCCTTTCGCAGCGGAATGTCGGAGCTGATCGACCGGCTGAGCATCGAATTGACGGGCGATTGCCGGTTGAACACGGCCGTGATTGCGCTGGAACAAACCGGCGATGGTTACCTTATCCACTTAGAAAATGGCGAACAACTAACGGCGGGCCATGTCATTCTGACCGTGCCCGCCTATGAAGCAGCCCGTCTGGTAGAAAAGACGGCTCCCGTGGTCGCGGTTGAGTTGCGCGACATTCGCTATGTGAGCACCGGTACAGTCTCCCTGGCCTACCGGCGCAGCGAAATCGGCCACCCGCTGAACGGATTCGGCATCGTCATTCCGCGCAGCGAGCAGCGGGATATCAACGCTATCACCTGGACGTCTACCAAGTTCGACAATAGGGCTCCGGCTAATCATGCCCTGCTGCGCGTCTTTTTCGGTGGCTCGCGCACCCCGCATATGATGGAAATAGATGACTCCACGCTGTTGGCAACCGTGCGTCGTGAACTGGAGGCCATCATGGGCATCAACGCGACGCCTGTCTTTCATCGCATCTACCGTTGGCGGGACGCGACACCACAGTACGACGTTGGCCATCTGGATCGCGTGAATGCCATCGAATTAAATTTACCGCCGCGACTTTACGTCACCGGTAGCCCCTATCGCGGCATTGGATTGCCTGACTGCATCCACCAGGCACAGCAAACTGCCGGTAAAATTATCCAGGATGAGATCGCCTTCTTCCGGCAGCCCGGTTAGCGAGTGGATACGCCATTGACGGATCTATCCAGCCCACCGAGTGAGTTTTTCTGTATTTAATGGTCGATTTATCAACAGACTCTGATAAGGAAGAGAACTGGCTGAGCTTGGCGGAAGCTGCCAAACGGTTGAATGTTCACCCATCTACATTGCGTCGATGGGCGAATAAAGGTCATATCCCGACCATGGTCACTCCAGGGGGGCACCGCCGCTTTGCGTTGTCGGACATCGATCGCTTTGTACAAGATCACGGGGCGATACGCACTCATCACGGCATTGCCGGCGTTTGGGCATCGAAGGCAATTGTTCATGTGCAACAAGAAATGGAAGAGGAAACTCAACAAATATGGTTGGCCCGTTTTGATGATGAAGCCCGCCAACAAAACCAGGCTCTGGGCCACAAGTTAATGGGGTTGATATTGCAGTACCTGTCCACCGATCTTGATGATGAATATGACCAAGCCCTATTGGAAGAGGGTCAGCGTATTGGGCATCAATATGGTTTGAACGCGCTCCACCTGGGAATGACTTTACGAGAAGCATTAAGAACGTCCATTTTCTTTCGCGACAACCTTATGAAAGCTGCCATTGAGCTCCCGGCCACGGTTAATGTTCGCCCGGAAAAGAATGTCCGACTGATGAGACGGCTTAACAGGCTTCTAAATGTTATCCACCTCGCTGTAGCAGAGGTCTATGATGATGGAATCACCAATAACCTGCATCGGAATTAGCCATCGCACAGCCCCACTCGCTATACGCGAACTACTGTGCTGCGCTCCGGAGGCGATTTATCGCGATTGGCACGAATCCTCGGCGATCGAAATGGTCGTGTTATCTACATGCAACCGGCTCGAGGTGTATATGGTCCACGATTTCCCTCCACCGGACCCGCTGCAAGTAGGGCTGGATGTGCTTTCGACTTGCGAAGGCCAGGCACTCGACAATCTAGCTTGCCACTTTTATACCAAGACTGGCGTGGACGCGGCCGAGCACCTGTGTCGCGTAGCGGCAGGCCTGGAGTCACAGGTTTTGGGCGAAGCGCAAATTCTCGGCCAGGTTGTCAACGCCTATTCTGCTGCCTTGGAGCATGGCGCGGCCGGCCCCTACCTTTCCGCCCTGTTCCAGACAGCCATCCGCGCCGGCAAGCGCGCCAGGTCCGAGACCGACATCTGTCGCAGGCCGGTTAGCCTTAGTTCAGCGGCCATTGCCGCCGCTTTCCGGCTTTACCCTGACCTGCGGGAACGAGCGGTGCTGGTCATAGGTGCGGGGGAGATGGCCCAGCTGGCGGTTAAGTCACTGGAAGCGCGAGCAGTCACGCGCCTTCTTGTCGCCAACCGAACCCAGTCACGAGCAACTCACCTGGCCGCCTTGGTCGGCGGACATGGCTACGGTCTAGATGTACTGCCCGACCTTTTAACGGATGTTGACGTAGTCATAACCGCCACCGGCGCGCCCCACACCATTATCGACCGTGCCATCCTGGCCGCTTCACCCCGCGCACCTGGCCATGAACTATTGCTAATCGACATCGCCTTGCCCCGTGATGTGAACCCCGACGTGCGTCACCTACCCGGCGTGCGGGTCATGGACATGGACGATCTGAAGCGTCAGGTCGATCATTCGCTGGTTCTGCGCCAAACAGAAATGCCCAAGGTATCACAAATCATCGCTGAGGAGCTGGAAGTCTTTGAGAATCGGCTGCGCCAATTGGAGGTCCGGCCGGTCATCATCGATCTGCGGCAAAAAGCCGAGATGATTCGCCGGAGAGAGTTGGAACGGGCCACTCGTCATCTCGGCCCGTTGCTTGAAGAAACCGCCGCCGAACTGGAGCGTTTCTCCCGCTCACTGGTCAATAAGTTACTCCACGACCCCACAGCGGCCTTGCGCGACAAAGCAAGTTACGAGGAAGGTGTGGCCGAGTATGTGCAAACGGTGCGTGAGCTATTCGACCTGAATAACATCGACCGCTCATAATCGTTGTGACGAAACTAACGATTGGAACCCGCGCCTCGCGTCTGGCTTTGTGGCAAACCCGGCACATCGCTGACTTGTTGGTCGCCGCCTGGCCCGGTCTCGAATGCCGCATCGAGCACTTCTCGACCGCAGGGGACCGGATCATCGACCGGCCGTTGCCGGAGATCGGCGGCAAGGGGTTGTTTACCGCTGAACTGGAGATGGCATTGCGTGATGGGGCTATCGACCTGGCTGTCCACTCGCTCAAAGACCTGCCCGTTGAGGACGCTCCCGGCCTGGCTTTGGGCGCGATTGTTGGGCGGGCCGATGTGCGCGATGCGCTGGTGACGTCCGACAATCGCGAGTTGGCCGCACTGCCTCAAGGAGCTATCGTGGGCACCAGCAGCTTGCGTCGCCAGGCCCAACTGCTGGCCGACCAGCCTGGCCTAGACATCCGATCTATTCGCGGCAATGTGGAGACGCGGGTCAATAAGGTCTTGAGCGGCGAATATGATGCCGCCGTGCTGGCCGTGGCGGGAATGACTCGGCTAGGACTGGACGATCGAATCGGGCAAATACTGCCTCTGGCCATCATGCTACCCGCGCCGGGACAAGGCGCGCTAGCTGTGCAATGCCGGGTCGATGATGAGGAAACGGGCCGGTTGTTGGCGTCAATCGAGAGCGTTGGCGTCCGCACTTGTATAACCGCCGAGAGGGTTTTTCTGAGGGCTCTCGGCGGCGGCTGCGCCACGCCTGTGGCCGCTTATGTCCAAATGGACGGAGATAGCCTGTGTCTGGAGGGATTGGTGGCGGCGACCGACGTCCGCCGTATCATTCGCCTGCAAGCCCGCGGCGTTGACCCGCTTGCTCTGGGTGAGGAACTGGCCCGCCGGGCGATTGAACAAGGCGCGCGGGAGATACTAGACAATGCCGAGTGATTCCTTGCGGAGCAAACGCATCATCGTCACGCGCAGCGCAGAACAGGCCGACGCCCTTATCGAGCGGTTAGAGGCTCTAGGAGCTATGGTCATTCCCTTTCCCGTCATCCAGGTATTGCCACTGCCATCTGCCGAGATAGACGAGGCCATCGCCCACTTGGACCGGTATGACTGGCTTGTCTTCACCAGCGCTAACGCGGTACGTTTCTTCTGGGAGCGGTTGAGTGGGGTAATGCCTTACCTCGACCGCACTCGTGTGGCCGCCAGCGGTTCGGCTACCGGCGACCGACTAAGGGCGCTGGGTGTCGAGCCGGATTTTATACCGGCCGAATTCGTCGGTGAGCGTCTGGTAGAGGGGTTGGGCGACGTAGCCGGCCGGCGGGTGCTGCTGCCACGGTCGCGCATTGGCCGCCCGGAAATCACCGAATTACTGCGCCAGCGTGGGGCCATTGTCGACGATATCGCCCTCTATGATACTGTCACAGCAGTGCCGGACGAAGCAGCTTGGGCGGTTCTGGATAGGCCGGTCGACTGCGTCACCTTCACCAGCCCATCCAGCGTGCGCAACTGGCTAAAACTAATAGAAGGCCGCGGTTTGGACTCGAGGTTGGCCAACCAGGAGATCGCCGTGGCCTGCATTGGGCCCATCACGGCTGTCGAGGCGGAAAAGCGCGGCCTATCCGTAGCCCTCGTTCCGAACGAGTACACCATCGACGGCTTGGTTAAAGCCATCACCGGATATTACGCAAAGAGAAAAGACCATGTTGGAATTCCCACTGTTGAATGAAAGAACAGGTGCAGCGCTGGCCAAGCGGCCGCGCCGGCTGCGACAAACGGCTGCCCTGCGGGCCCTTGTCCGCGAGACAGAGCTAAATCCGGCCGATTTTATTTATCCATTATTCGTCACTCACGGTCGCGACGTGGTTCAACCTATCCGCTCCATGCCGGGCATCGCCCAACTTTCAGTTGATCGCGCCGTGGCGGAGGCGAGCCGGGCCGCGGCTCTCGGCGTTCGCGCCGTTATCCTGTTCGGAATTCCGGCCCACAAGGATCCCATCGGCCTGGAGAACTTCGACCTTGACGGTATCGTGTCGCGCGCTATTCGTGCCATCAAAGCCGAGCTGCCGGATATGGTCGTCATTACTGACGTCTGCCTGTGCGAGTATACCGATCACGGTCATTGCGGCCTGATCTATGACGGTGGCGGTGATCACCCGACACTATCGCCGGGTACGGTGCTCAATGACGAGACGCTCGACGTGCTGGGCCGAGTAGCCGTTGCCCACGCTTCGGCCGGTGCCGACATCGTCGCCCCCAGCGGCATGATGGATTGCATGGTCGCGGCCATCCGCGCCGCCCCCGGCTTCTCATAATGCGCGATGTGACCGGCGTTGTCGATGGGGTGAAACTCGGCGTGGGGAATGGCGGCGCGGACCTTTTCGTTGAGGCCGAAAGGCACGGTCTGGTCGTCACGTCCCCAGATGAGCAGCACCGGACAGGTTTGTTTCCCCACGGCCTGATATGCGTCGGCCATCGTGCTGATCGGGCCGTGACGCAGCGTCGAGAGCAGCGCGCGCTTGAACCCGGGATACTGCATTTGCACGCGATAGCGATCTGCGAATTCTGTCATATGCTCCTGCACGAAGCTATCCTTTGCCAGCCCTGCAACGATGAACTTTTCGGCGAACTGGTCGAGGAGCCATTCGCCCACCCACGGCAGGCGCATGATCGCAAAGGCGCGCGTCGCCGGAACCGGGAATCCTGCCGGAGATAGCAACGCCAGCGCACGCACGCGCTCGGGA
>JAWOHK010000116.1:0-5014 GCA_046485205.1 Chloroflexota bacterium
CGCGCTGCCGGCCGCCGGTGTCGCGGCCGAAGCCAGCTAAGCCGAAGCGCCGGCCCGCCGCGCGCGGGCTTTGGCCGCTTCCGCCTCGCGGTTCTTCGGTGAGGCGTTCGTCTCCAACCCGGCCATCAGCCGGGCGACGGCCGCGGCGATCTCATCGACGGCAGCCTGGAAAGCGGCCTCGTTGGCGACCGATGGCTTCGTGTAGCCACTTACCTTGCGTACGAATTGCAACGACGCCGCGCGAATCTCATCATCGGTGACGGGGGGATCGAAGTTGTAGAGCGGTTTGATATTGCGACACATAGGGGTATTTTAGCAAACTTTTGCCGGACCTCAGCGTTCTTCGAAAATCTCTGAAGCCGGCGACAGATCCTTAGCGATCAGGCGGAACTGCTCCAATGCCGCTTCAAGGTCGTCGATGATTTCGGTGGCCTTGATTGGATATCCACCCCTAAAACGGTTGATAGTCTTTTTTTGCCCATTCTAGCTCAATCGAAAACAGAACCTTCTCCGGGAACGATTCCCGGTGGAAATGAAGGCTGCCCTGGCGTTCCGGCTCGGCCGCTCGGTAGATTAATATTGCATGGGCCGGCCGGGTGCGCCATATGGAAATAGGCCGGCCATCCAGCGCTGCCCTGAAATCCCCCAAGTATGAAAGCGATAGTTGGCCCATCACGTTCCTCTTTCTGCCACTTTTATCGATTTTTTGGGACTTAATGTGACCAACGACTGGCTAACAGAAGAATTCCAGAGGCACTGACTTGTATTTGTTGTTGGTTGACGAATTGTTGACGCTGAAAGACGGATAGTTGGTTTCAGTTTGACAGATTGTTGACGGTCGTGGGGGATACTGACAGTGTTCTATCACGCTTTAATTTGGTCAATAGAGAAAAAAGTGAGTATGCAAAGTTTCAATTAGAGGTTGAAAACGGGAGTTGACGAAGGAGAAGCGGGACTTGGACGGAGAGGGTAGTGGTTACAATGGAAGTAGAGATGACCGCCTTCGGTCAAGGAAACGTGAAACGTGAAACAAGATCGTCCGGTAGAACCTGAGCGTCTGGCGACGCTGCATCGTCGGATCACCAGCTTATTTAATCTAGATGAGCTGCATAATCTGAGTCTTTACCTGGGCCTCACGTGGGAAAATCTGGCGGGCAGCACATTAGACGCCAAGACCACCTCCTTGCTGGAACAGGTCAACAACCGTCGCCAATTGCCTACCCTCCTGGAGTGGTTGGCGAAGCTGCGACCGAAGGAAACCTGGCAGCTAGACGAGCTGCTGGCCCCCCCGGAGCCACCTTATCGCGGGCTAGAGTTTTATCGCGAACAGGACGCGGCGAACTTCTTTGGCCGTGAGTGCCTGGCAGAGGAGCTGGCAGCGCGCCTGGCGGATTACCCGTTCCTGGCCGTGGTGGGCGGATCGGGGAGCGGCAAGTCATCGGTGATGCGCGCCGGGGTCATTCCCCTGTTGAAAGCGCCCGGCACAATGAATGGCGAGGTTGCCCGGCCACGCGGCAGTACCTCCTGGGCTTATTTGACCCTGACACCTGCGGCACAGCCTATAGAACGACTGGCGATCGCCCTCACCAGCGACCTGGCCATGACCGAACCTACGGCGGCGCTGGCCCGCGAGCTTGTCGCGCAGCCGTCGGCTATGCGCCAAGCCGCCGGCAAGTTTCTGCAGCGACAAGCGCGAGACCACCTCTGTCTGCTGGTAGACCAGTTTGAGGAGGTCTTTAGCGACGATGTGGCCGAAGGTGAGCGCCAAGCTTTCATCGACGGGCTCCTGTACGCGACCGAACCGGGCGGCCTGCTGACCCTGCTCATCTGCCTGCGGGCCGACTTCTACCACCGCTGTGACCCATACCCAGCGTTGCGGGCGGCGCTGGAACGCAACCAGACCTACATCGGTGCGCCGGACACGACCGAACTGTGTGAGGCCATCATGCGTCCGGCGACGCGCCTCGGTTACACGCTGGAGCCTGGACTGGCAGAGCTGATCCTGCGGGAAACTGGCCGCGGGCCAGGCCGGTTGCCGCTCTTGTCCCACGCGCTTCACGAGACATGGCTGCGGCGCTACGGGGCCGAGATGACCCTCGCCGGCTATCAGGAAGCAGGCCGGGTCGAAGGGGCCATTGCCGCCACAGCCGATACGCTTTACCGGTCGCTTCCGCCCGAGCAAAAGGAAATTATGCGGAATATATTTCTAAGTCTTGTGCAGGTGAGCGAAAGCGCGCCCGCATCCGGCCGCCGGGCAACGCGTGCGGAACTGGCGGCCGCTGGCGAGTCGCCGGATGCGGGCGACCTGTTGGAGGCGCTTATCGCCGCCCGGTTGGTCGTCATTGACCAGGATACGGTCCAGATAACACATGACGCGCTCATCGGGCACTGGCCCCAACTTGGGGTGTGGATTGACGAGAGCCGCGAGCGCCTCATCTTCCGGCAGCGTCTGGAAACGGCGGCCGCGTTATGGGCGGCCAGTAACCATGACACTGATTATCTCTATAGCGGTCGGCAATTGTCGCGGGCGCTGGAAGGACGGCGAGATTTTACGCTGTCGCCGGACGGCCGCGTCGATGACTTTCTGCTGGCGAGCCGTCACGCAGCCGCGCGGCGACAACGCGCTGGGGGTTTGCGACTGGTGGTGGTGATGCTCGCCGGGGCCTTGGCGGTGGCGATCTCCGGCTATCTTTTACTGACAGGCTGGCTGGCGGTAACACTTGGGGTCTCGACCATTGTGGCGGCATTCGCTGTCCTGGGATCCATCGCCGGTCTGCTTTACGGGCCGGGAAGTGACTGGGTAGCGGCCTGGGCGGGCGACGAAGGCCTGCGGCGTCATGTCATCAATATCCTGTGGGGCTTCGTAGTCTTCGGTCTGGTGCTGTGCCTGCTCAACATCGCGACACCGCAGGTTAGCTGGGGATTACTGTTCATGGTTGGTGGCATATGGGGTGTCGTTGCCGCACTGGGGCGGTCGTGGGCGGGCGGCTGGCCCCGCCGTGTACCGGTCGTGGCGGCGGCATGCGGCGTAGTGTTGGCGCTGGCCTACCTGACCGGTCTTCAAGCCGGGACCTCCGGTTTTGGTCCGATAGGCGCGCCCCGACTGCCGCTGGTGATTGTTTTTGTTGCCGGGGCATTGTTGCCGCCGGCTGTTTTGCTGGCCGAATGGGCCGGCCAAGCCCTTGGCCAAAGGAGTATGCGATGAAACGGCTAACACTAAAACAGGTTATGGCGCTGATTGCCGGACTGCTGCTGGCGCTGGCGCTACTTGTGAGTTGCAGGTCCCAAGCCGCGACGATAGTCGAACCGAGTGTTCCGCCTCCCACTATCGCGCCGCCCGAGCCGCAAGCTACACAACCGCCGGTGACCATGCGTCTTCAGTCGCAAGAGGCGTCGACCGACTACGGCCCACATCCCGATCCATTCACGCCGCCCGCGACCCTTGATGATATCAGCGAACCGGCGAGCAGCGTCTGGCAGACCGTATTGCCGGGCCATGTCGTCGACTTCTACACTTACGACCACGTCCGCGTGCGCGACCATGGCCAGGCTATCCTGGACCTGGGTGATTTTATGCACCTGCTCTTGAAGCGAGACACAGTGCTGCAACTAACCAGCTCGGATCTAACGGAGAAGAAGTGGGACGAGATTTCCGTAAAAGTTATTGCGCCGCCACTGCAGGAGCTAGTCATGAGCCTGCACCTGTTGCGGGGCGGTTTCGCTGGAACACTCAATCCGGGTTCGGGGCCTGTGGCTTTGACTACGCCAAACGCGGTCGTCATCGTCAGTGGCACGGACTTCTTCGTCGTCTACGATCCGGCCGAAGGACGCACATGGGTCGGCAACTTTGACGGTAAGATCGATGTAGGCGATGGACCGGCCGACGAAGGCTTGCCGCTGGACGCCAGACGATTGATCGCCATCCCGCCGTTCGAGGGCCAACGCTTCTTCGATATGCCGCCGGGACTGAGCATGGCGACATTCGCCCATCTTGTCGACTACGCCGGTTCGCCTGTCGCCGCAGTCAAGGTCTTCACCGGTCTGATCCTGGTAGCGGAGGAAGAAGTGACCATCTACGACGAGCCGTCAACGTCGGCCGTGTCGTTGGGAAGAGTGGCCGCCGGGCAGGTGGTGACCGTCCTGGACCACGTAGCGGCTCCGGACGGCACGTACAGTGAGATACGCTGCCCGGAGTTTATCGCTCGCGGTGAACGGTGTTGGGTGGTCGATGAGGCAAAACTGACCACGGGGCTCGACGTAAGGGCCACGCCCGAACAAGTACCGGCACTTGATTCGGACGGCGACGGCTGGATCGACGCGGATGACGTATGCCCGCAAACGGCCGCGGGAGACCGGCCAGATCCTTTCCAGCGCGGTTGCCCGGTGGGCGACATCGACAGCGACGGCGTGTTGAACGACGTAGATCTGTGTCCTACGACAAAGACCGGTCCCTATGGTGACCCCACTCGGCCGGGCTGCCCGTCGGGCGACGCGGATGGCGACGGCATCGTGGATGTCATCGACTGGTGCCCCAGCCAGCACGCCGGG
The DNA here is from genome assembly GCA_046485205.1 of Chloroflexota bacterium. Lineage (GTDB taxonomy): Bacteria > Chloroflexota > Anaerolineae > Promineifilales > Promineifilaceae > Promineifilum. The sequence continues at coordinate 4,549 of JAWOHK010000116.1, forward strand.
AGCTATCCCGATCCGCAGCGGCCTGGCTGCCCATTGCGGGATAGCGACGGCGACGGCTACTTCGATTATAGCGATGTGTGTCCCAATGAACCGGCGGGCAATAATCCCGACCGACAAAATCCAGGCTGTCCCCTGCGAGATAGCGACGGCGACGGCTGGTGGGATTTCGAGGATAAATGTCGAGATGAGCCGGCGGGCAATAATCCCGACCCACAAAATCCAGGCTGCCCCCTGCGAGATAGCGACGGCGACGGCTGGTGGGATTTTGAGGACGAATGTCGAGATGAGCCGGCGGGCGAGTATCCCGACCCGCACCGGCCCGGCTGCCCCATGGATGATAGTGAAGTCGACAGTGACGGGGACGGCTGGAGAGATTTCGAGGATGAATGCCCGAAGGAGCCGGCGGGCGAGTATCCTGACCCGTACCGGCCCGGCTGCCCCATGGATGATAGTGAAGTCGACAGTG
>JAWOHK010000122.1:0-9255 GCA_046485205.1 Chloroflexota bacterium
GCGAGCCTGACGACCAGGGCGGCGGCGAGAATGCCCTGCACTACGGCGGCCTCTCGACCCGCCACCGGGCCAGGTTGGTGTTATCGATGACACAGACCGGAGGCGCGTGACCCCAGTGCACGAGGGCTCGGTGTAGGAAGCACTTCATCCGGAAGCGGTCGAAGACGCGGTAGAACTGGAGGTAGCGGCGCTTGGAGTACCGCAGGTAGAGCAGGCTGGCCTGCAGCTTGGTCGGCACCCCGCCCAGCAGGACGGTGAAGGGGCTGGTGTCGTGCTGCATCTCGGCCCCCGGCTCGTCGGGCACCCGTTGGCAACGGGTGGCCAGGGGCTGGCCGATCCCCCACTGCCGCAGCCAACGCGTGAGCGTCGAGTACTTGACGTCCACCCCGTGCTCCTCGCGCAGCTTCTCCCAGACGCGCTGCACGTAACCGTCGCATTGCGTGTAGAGGTGGCGCACCAGCTCCGGGTCCAGGGGCGGGACAAAGGCCCGACGCGGCGACTCCCCTTGTTGCGCGATGGCGCGGCGCACGGCCTGGCGGCTGAGGGCCAGTTGCCGGGCCATCTGCCGGATGGAGAGGCCTTGCTGGTGGAGCACAAAGAGGGCTTTACGCTTGTCCGGTGTGATCATGGAGTTGACGCAAGGTGCGCAGGAACGCGGCCGTCGGCGCCAGGAGGGCGGCGGTGAGCAGATTGGCTTGGGCGCGGAAGGCGGCGCTCTGCAGTTTGGGATCTTGACTCTTGGCCAGGACCCGGAACATCGCCTTCTGGGTCTGTTCCAGGTCCTGGAGGAAGACGCGTTCCAAGTCGCTGCAACCGTCCGGGTCCGGGGGCGCGGCCTCCAGGTGCTGCAGGGCCCAGGTCAGGTGGCCTTGGAGCAGTTCCTGCCGGAAGGACGGTGGGCCGCGGAAGAAGCCGTGCGCCAGGCCTTCGATCTGACGCACGCTCAGCGGGTGGCCACGGAGGGCGCCGACGAACTGGTCCAACTCGGCGGCGGTGACGCTCTTTAGACGCCTAAAGGGGCGCAGGGTGTAGAGGTAGGCGTAGACCGGGAAGGCGCCGGCAAAGAGCGCGTCGCGCACGACCGGGCTCAGTTCGCGCAGCAGGCCCAGGCGCACACTGACCCAGGCGGGGCTGCGCCCCAGTTGCTGGGCGATGTCGGCGGGAGAGAGGCCGCGCTCGGTGTGCAGTTCATCGACGAAGCGCGCCTGTTCCAACAAGCTCAGAGTGTGTTGCCGGTCCGCGCGCAGGAGTTGGAGGATGCCGGCGACCTCGTCGGTGCCCCACGACGCAAAGGGCACCACGTGCAGGTGGAGCGTGCGGGCACAGCGCGCGCGTTGGAAGCCGTCCAGGAGGATCGGGGTCGTGTCGCGGGTGACGCCCACCAACGGCTCCCGGATGCCCTCCCCGGCGATGGCGGACAAGAGCGCGGCCTCGCGGCGCGGTTGGCGCAGCCGATAGCCCTCGTAACGCAGGTCCAAAGCCGCCAGTTCGAGGTCGGTGACCCCGCTCGGCCCGCGCTCAGGGAGGTTCTGCATGCAGCCAGCCGACAGTGTGGTCAATTCGGCGCGTGCGGGCGATGCGGTGTTGTCTCAGGGCCCGGAGCAGCATCGCCACGACCTCCGTCAGACTCACCGGACGCCGCTCGATCAGACCGCTCACCATCTGCAGATACGGGAGCATCGTCCGCGGCCAGGCCGAGGGCAGTCCGTCCAGCGGTGGCGGTGGGGATGGGGGCGGTGGTGGTGAAGAGGACGGCCCAGCCGCTGACGGTGGCGGGGTTGCCTGGCCTGCCGGCCTTTTACGGCGCTTGGCGTTGAGCGCCTGCTTCTTCTCCCGGGCTCCCTCCTCCCGGTAGTAGGCCGCCGTGCGTTGATTGTCCCGCCGTCGGCGATGCGCCGCGCGACAGCCGAAGGGACAGCCCAAATCCCGCCGCCCCGCGTTGCGCGGGTGCGTCAGAAAGAAAATCCCGCAGTGCCGACAGCGTGTCCGGCACCGGCGCAACTCAGGCTGGGCCCGGAGCACCGATCGCAGCACCGCGTAGTACGCGAGCACCAAGCCGAGGACCGGACCGGCTCGATACCAATCTTCGGCGAACCGAAAATGGACCGCGATCTGGATTGCCAAAAACCCAGGTTCTGGCTATGGACACCGACGAAGTTTAAGCGCCCCTTGTCTTACGGAAACGGCCCCGCGCTGTCGAGGTAGGGCAAGGGGTTTTTCTTACGCCCCAGTCCCGCCTCCTCCCGGGAAATGCAATCCCCCGCCCACGAGGTGGGTCACTTCCCGTGAGCAGACCCGGTCAACTTCCCGTGAGCGACAACGTGAAGACCATGAATTTACCTGATCCTACAGATGATCCTGCGTACTTTCCATCCGCGAGCTTTCCGGGTGTAGGCACGCAAGGAGTACCAAACCATGTCCAGTATCGGTTGGAAACCACCGGAAGAACGCGATCCGGAACTTCAGGAAATACCCGGCTTCAGGGGCCGTTTATTATTCCTGCGCGTCGTTTTTGCCCTCATTCTGGCATTATTGGTCTATCGGGTCTCCTGGATCCAGCAAACCAAGGGGCAAGACCTGGTTGAGCTGGCCTCAGACAATCAGTTTGCAACCCTGACCACCGATGCCCCGCGCGGGGTGATTTTAGACCGTGAGGGCCGTCCGATGGCGATCAATAAACCTAGCTTCAATGTGACCATCACGCCAGCCTTTTTGCCACGGTCACCTGAAGAACAACAAGCTGTCTACGAGCGCCTGTCGCTCCTGACCGGTGTGCCGATTACGAATACCGTTGAGCAAGAAACGCTGGTAGCTCTGGCAAACCCGGAGCTGGTCAGCACTTACAGCCGTCTGGCCGAGATATATGGCGCGCAGGTTTCCCAAACACTGGATGAGGCGGGGGTTGTTCCGCGCCTGCCGGACAGCATCGAAGAAATCATCCGTGTCAATAGTTTCGCCCCATATATTCCGGCCGTCATCACGACCGGCGTCCCGGTCGATGTTGCCTATCGCATCGAGCAAGAAAGCATCTTTATGCCCGGCGTGCGCGTCATCCCCCAGCCACTGCGCGAGTATCCCTCAGGCGAATTGACGGCCCAAATCATTGGCTACATGGGTCCGGTGCCAAACCAGAACTGGATCGACGTGCTTGGCTACGAGCGCGATGATCGGGTTGGCTGGGCGGGGCTAGAATCGTCGATGGAAATCGAGCTGGCCGGACAGAGAGGACGCCGGACTATTGAACAGGATTGGACCGGCCGTGAAGTCCGCCAAATCGGCACGGCTCAGCCGCCGGAGGCGGGCCTGAATATGCACCTGACATTGGACCTCGCGCTGCAAGAAGTGGCCGCCGATGTCCTCTCCCAGTTCATGGAACGTAATTCCCAAACAGCCCGCATTGACGAGATTACCGGCGAACGCACTTTCCCGGAGGTCGAGCAGGCGGTTGTAGTCGCCCTGAATCCCAAGACCGGTGAGGTTCTGGCGATGGTCAATTACCCAACCTTCGATAACAATCGCTTCCAGACGGAAGTGCCAGTCGATTATTATCTGAGCCTGGCCCGTAACGAATACACTCCATTGGTCAATCATGCCATTAGCGGCACCTATCCTCCCGGCTCCACCTTCAAGCTGGTGCCGGCCGCCGCCGCCTTACAAGAAGGCATCATCTCGGCCGAGCGTTTTCTGTTTGACCCCGGGACGATTGAAATCCCCAATCGCTTCGCACCTAATGATCCCGGTCGCGTCCAGCCTTTCGTTTGCTGGAATCTGGCCGGGCACGGCTTGATGAATATGCGGCTGGGCTTATCGCAATCATGTGATGTTTATTTCTACAAGATCAGCGGCGGGTTTGACCAGGACGGTGAATATGTAGAGGGTCTTACCGTCGACCGCATCGACCTTTATGGCCGCATGTTCGGCTATGGCCGTGTCCAGGGCATCGAGTTGCCGTTGGAAGCCACAGGCAATTTGCCGACCCGCGCCTGGAAACGCCAGACGCAAGGCGAGCCGTGGTCAACGGGTGACGATTATAATCTAGGCATCGGCCAAGGGTATATGACGGCCACCCCGCTGCAACAGGCCCAGATGACGGCCGTCATCGCCAACGGCGGGTTTCTCTACAGGCCGACCGTCATCCATCATATGACCGACGCCGAGGGCAACGTCGTCATTGTCGACGACGATAGCCAGATCATCGCCCGCGCCCGACCCGGTCGCAACGGCGAAACAATTTTGATGGATAAGGACGGCAATCCTTTGGACGATCCGACCATCAACGTTCGGTTCGATGCGGAAGGAAACTACATCTACGAGGGCGAGGTGATCGATACCCTCGCAGTCGATCAGGAATATATCCGGGTGGTGCAGGAAGGGATGAAAATGGTCAACGAACATCCCAGCCCTGAGGTGTTCGGGACCGGTGCGACCTATATCGAGTGGGATTCCCTCGCAGCTGCCGGCATCACAACCGCCGGCAAAACAGGCACCTCTGAATATTGTGATAATATCGCTATTCAGCGTGGTTGGTGTCGCTTCGAAGATATCGAGCAGCGCCGCATCCTCCCGACCCATGCCTGGTATGTAGCTTATGCGCCTTATGATGACCCCGAAATCGCCGTCGCCGTCTTTGTTTTCAACGGCGGCGAGGGATCGGCGTGGGCTACTCCGGTTGCTTGTCACGTCATTGCCGCCCATTTTGGCGTGGGTCAATATGCGTCGGTGACAGGTGGACTGACACCGGAGGAGGCCGAAGGTATACCCACGGTGTGCAATTCCATTCTCTTCTTCCCGGAAACGCCGCAGTTAAGCATTGCGGCCGACCCGGTTGAAGAAACTGAGACCATCGACCCGTTCGAAGGACTTCCATAAGGAACCCCGGCGGATTTATGACCGTCGAACAGAACACTCGCGCACCGTTTTGTGCTACTATTCATGTATGAGCACAATCATCCTCGTGCGCCACGGCGAAAACGATTGGTCAAAGAAAAATAAGCTGGCAGGCCATCTTCCCGGTGTCCATTTGAATCAAACAGGCCATCGCCAGGCGCAGGCAGTGGCCCAACGACTGGCGGCTCTGCCCGTCAAGGCAATTTATAGCAGTCCTGTCACCCGCTGCATGGAAACCGCGGCCTACATTGCTGACACTCATCGCCAGACGGTGTTGCAGCTTGAGGCTGTGGCCGAGGTCCGTTACGGGCAGTGGGAAGGAAAAAAGATCAAGAAACTGGCGAAGTTGCCGCTTTGGCGAGCCGTCCAGTTTTTTCCAAGTCGCATGCGCTTTCCAGATGGCGAAGCATTGCGAGAGGTTCAATTTCGGTCGGTCCAGGCTCTGGAGACCATCAGCCGCAAGCACGAGAAAGACCTGGTGGTCGTGGTGTCTCATGCCGATGTTATCCGGCTGGTACTGGCCCATTACCTGGGTGTTCACATCGACCTTTTCCAACGTCTGGTCATCTCGCCGGCCGCTGCCAGCGTCATCGTCCTCAGCTCGGACGGCTTCGTTCGCGTTTTGCGCCTGAACGATGATGGCCCTTTGCAGATAACCGAACCAACAGATAAAAAGAAACCAAAAGAAAAAGCGAAAAGCGGGCGATCCAAAAAACCGCCCTTTCCTCCCGATCATGAAACGATAGGTAGGGAATCGGCGGTCGATCTCTCGCCCATTATGGATGAAGAAGAGTAAGAACGCATGGCTCATCAAATCGACTTGAACCCGGCATCCCACCTGACGATCGGCACGGTCGGTCCGCCGGGAATGCGTACATTCTTTCTGCAAGGTAGTCGTGGCTCGCAGGTTATTTCCCTGGTGATCGAGAAAGAGCAGGCTATCCTGCTGGGCAGCAGCCTAGAGTCCTTCGTAGCCGAGTTGGAACGCAATCAGCCGTCCGCCACCCGCGAAACTTCCGAGCAGTCGGTATGGCTGGATATGCGCCTGCGCGAGCCGGTCGAGGAACTTTTTCGCGTCGGCAACATGGGGCTGGGCTATAGCGAAGACCATGACCTGGTGGTTGTTATCGCCTATGAATTAGTTGAAGAAGGCGTCGACCCTAATGTCGTCAGCTTTTGGGCCAGTCGGTCTCAAATCCAATCTCTGATCAACCACATCGACGAAGTCGTTCGCCAGGGTCGCCCGATTTGTGGCAATTGCGGCCGTCCCATCGACCCGGATGGTCACTTCTGCCCCAATCGCAACGGTCATCGCCACTGATTCACCAATCATCACTGAAAAACGTGCAAAACCAGGATGATGATGGACGACATTCTGCAAATTCTCCGGAATGGGACAGTCGAAATCGAGGGGATGCTCCCCTGGAGTTCCAATTACACCTTCCTGGCTCGCATCTGCGACGGGCCTGATGAGATCAGCGCAGTGTATAAACCGCGTCGCGGAGAGCGGCCGTTGTGGGACTTTCCTCAGGGAACACTTTGCCGTCGTGAGGTGGCCGCGTTCCTCATCAGCGAGGCGCTCGGCTGGCATCTTGTGCCACCGACGGTTTTACGTTCCGCCCAGCATGGCACCGGGTCCTTCCAGTACTTTATCGACCACGACCCTGAACGCCATTACTTCACTTTTGAAGAGGATGCAGTCCTGCAGCCGCAACTCCGGCGCATGGCGCTGCTCGATTTGATCATCAACAACGCCGATCGCAAAGCTGGACACGTTCTCCTGCAGGAGACAGAAGAACCCGACCAGCCAGACCGTATCTGGGGCATCGACCATGGTATTAGCTTCCATAGCGATCCCAAGCTGCGGACGGTCATCTGGGAATTTGCCGGCACGCCGCTGCCGGAAGAGTTGCAAGCGGATATGGTGTCGCTCCGTAGCCGTCTGGCCGATCCGGATGACATACTCTTGACGGAGTTAGAGCCATTACTGGCAGCGGCGGAAATCAAAGCCCTGGATCGCCGGTTAGCTATTTTGATCGATAGGCAGACTTTCCCCCAGCCGGGAGCGGGGCGTCATTATCCCTGGCCGCCGGTATGAACCAGGAAACCGGCCGGCACGCAATTGCCGGGCTCAGATTGCTATGAACCTCAACGCACTCATCCGTCAGGCAACTGACTTTCTCGAAAACGCCCAATGCGTGGTCGCCCTGACCGGCGCCGGGATCAGCACGCCATCCGGCATTCCCGACTATCGCAGCCCGAAATCGGGGTTATGGGAGACAGCGGAGGACATGATGGAGGTTGCCAGCATCTATGGCTTCCGCCACCGGCCACAAGTGTTTTACAATTGGTTGCGACCGCTGTTGCAAATTATCCTGGACGCCCAGCCCAATCCCGCCCACCTGGCGCTGGCCCAACTGGAAGCGGCCGGCCGACTCCAAGCGCTCATCACCCAAAATATCGACCTTCTGCACGGCAGGGCTGGTTCGCGCCGAATTTTTGAGGTACACGGCCACTTGCGTGAAGTCGTATGCATCACTTGCCAATTCACCATGCCGGCCAGCCCCTTCATCACCGATTTTATGGCATCCAACAAGATTCCTCGCTGCCGGCGTTGCCACCATATCATGAAACCGAATGTCGTTCTCTTTGGCGAGTTGTTACCGATGGCCGTGATGAAATCGGCCCAGCTTCATGCGCGCACCTGTGACCTGATGCTGGTGGTGGGATCATCGCTGGAGGTCGCCCCGGCCAGCGATTTACCCGCGCTGGCTAAGGCCAACGGCGCCCGGCTCATCATCGTCAATTACGGCCAGACCCATCTCGACAACGAAGCCGACCTCATCATACGTGAGGATGCCGCGGCTGTTATTCCGCAATTGGTCGCGCCATTCCTGACAGAGATTGACACGGCCGACCCGTTGACAAACCGGAAAATGGGATAAAATCGGGGTAAGAATTTTCCGTGCCGGTTCGTCTAAGCCTAAGAGCACGGATCTTTCCGAGTGAAAAGTAACTTGGGATGGGGCCATCTGCCATCAAAAATTGACTATTGGCAAGTAATATACCAGGACAACGGAATTCCGCGTGTTCTGTCGATCTAATCAGGGAAATGACAAAGGTATGAAAAAGGAACGAGTTGTGATTATCGGCTCCGGCCCGGCGGGGATGTCGGCGGCCATTTATACGGCGCGGGCGATGTTGAATCCACTGGTAATCACCGGTACCCAGATCGGTGGCCAGATCGCCCTCACCCACGAGGTGGAAAATTATCCCGGCTTTTATAGTGATGAGAAAGTCCCGACCGGGCCTGATCTGGTTGAGGTGATGCAGAAGCAGGCCGAGCATTTCGGCGCGCGGTTTTCATTTGAAGAGGTAACTGGGGCTGATCTTCGTCACGGCCCGCCTTTTCTAATCAAGACCTATGATGAGACCTACCAGGCCGATGCCGTTATCGTCACCTCTGGTGCGTCACCTAAGCATCTGGAAGTGCCCGGTGAGACTGAATTTGTCGGTCGCGGCGTTAGCTATTGCGGCACCTGCGATGGTTTTTTCTTCCGCGACAAGGACGTTGTCGTGGTCGGCGGCGGCGACAGCGCCCTTGAAGAAAGTATTTTCCTGACCAAATTTGCCAGGAACGTCACCATCGTTCACCGGCGCGATGAACTGCGAGCCGGGGCGACCTTGCAAAAACGCGCTTTTGCCAATGAAAAAATCAAGTTCATTTGGGATACCGTCATCGATGAGATAAACGGCAACGGCGTCGTTTCGAATGTCAGATTACGGAACGTCAACTCTGGGGAAACCAAAGAGCGAATCACGGATGGGGTGTTCATCTTCGTCGGCCATTACCCGAACAGCAAGTTTTTGGTAGGTCAGGTAGCCATGGACGAGCATGGCTATGTCATCACCGATGAATTCATGCGCACCAGCGTCACCGGTATCTATGCCGCCGGTGAAATACAGGACCCCCACTATCGCCAGATCGCCACATCGGTCGGACAGGGCGTGGCGGCGGCCATGCAATTGGAGCGCTGGTTAAGCGCTCAAGAGTAAACAAGCCAACCAGGCTCCACAGGGGGCCTGGTTTTTTTGTCGCGCCTATTTTTTGTCGCGACTGCTTTTTTGTCGCGCTACTTAAGGAGCGTGGCTGGGTCCTCCCCGACGGTCTCCTGATAGAGGCTGAGCAGGTCTTCAAAGGTGGTGACGCGACTCACCGAATCCAGAAAAAAGCGTAACGAGGGACTCTCCGCCCGAATGCGACGCAGCATTGGGCCGACGGGATCAGCGCCTGCGGCACCTCCCGGCTCGGCCGCATAACCGCCGTAAAACGCGAAATAAGCCTGGTTCAGCTTGCGTATAGCATAG
>JAWOHK010000123.1:0-4501 GCA_046485205.1 Chloroflexota bacterium
TCAAAGCGGTGCTCACTCCAGCAATAAGCCTAACAAGCGATCGGTATTCATCATAATACATCTAGTTCCAGACTTTGCTTGATGGATTATAAATAGATTCAACGAACTGCAACGAAACGGATTAATCAGGGTTCTTTATTGATAGTAAATAATTCGATAGTTTTCAATAGAGTGTCGGGCATGGACAATATCAAGGCATTTTTCTCAATCTGAAAGTCCCTAATTTTGTAGACATCCTGCCCGGCCACACTGGACACAATTATAGATAGTAACATGAAGGCGTCGATTATCGCTACCGTCAAGAATGAAGGAGAGGGCTTGCGTCCACTCCTAGATTCGATTATTGACCAAACACGTCCGCCGGATGAAGTGATTTTTTGCGACGGTGGTTCCACTGACGACACACTCGCCGTTCTCGAAGAATATCGGGAATGGCTACCGTTGCAGGTCATTGTGGCGCCGGGCAGCAACATTAGCCAGGGAAGAAACCGGGCTATAGCGGCGGCGAACGGCGACATTATCGCGGCTACTGACGCCGGTGTCGTCCTGGCCCCGGAATGGTTGGAGGCGTTGCTGGCTCCCTTCGCCGATGAATCCGTCCCAGTCGTCAGCGGCTGGTTCGAGCCCGATCCCTATTCCGATTTTGAAGTCATTCTAGGGTCGACTATTCTTCCGGCGCGTAGTGACATCGACCCCGCCCGTTTCTTGCCCTCAAGTCGTTCGGTAGCCTTTCGGAAAGAGGCTTGGGAGACTGTCGGCGGTTATCCTGAGTGGTTGGAACATAGCGAAGATTTGGTTTTCGATAAGGCGCTGGCCGACCGATTCGGACCGTTTGCATTTGCGCCGTCGGCTGTGGCTTACTTCCGCCCTCGCCCCAATATGCGATCATTTTATCGCCAGTATTTCGCCTATGCCCGCGGCGACGGCAAAGCTAACTTGTGGCCGGTGCGCCATGCCATTCGCTATGCCACCTACCTACTGGCATTGCCTCTCATATTACGCTGGATTTGGCGAGACCGCTGGTTTGGATGGGTCCTTCTCTTCCTCGGTGTCGGCGCCTACTCCCGTCGCCCGGCTGAAAGGTTGTGGCAAAACACCTGGGGCTGGCGACCACCGGCCCGTGCCCGGGCCTTTGCCCTAGTGCCCATTATCCGCCTGGTTGGTGATGTGGCCAAGATGATCGGTTACCCGACCGGGCTCTGGTGGCGATTGAGGCAACCCCGGTAAATGTTCCCGTGAGCCTTAAGCAGCAGTGAGCGATCTTGCTTCCGGCACCACCACCCGCTAACATCGGTGATTGATTGCTTCCGGTAAAGTCGGCCTAGGCTAAAAACGGCTACCGCTTTCCGAATGCCGCAACGATCGCTTTATGATCATCAATCGCACACCACCTCGATATCCACGGCGCGGGCCTTCCTGTTTGCTCGTTCTCTTTGTGACGTTCGGAATTGCCGTGAGCCTGTACGTAATTCAGAACGTTGAGGATGTCCGGGAGGCGATCATTCCCACGCCAACCTCTGAACCAACCCGCTCGGCTACTGAACTGGCCATTTTAGCCGAGCGCAGCCGCAGTGATGGCGCTAATTCAGAAGCGATTGAATTCTATGAGGAGGCGATCCGCCTTGACTCGACGAACGTCGAATTTTATGTGCGCCTGATCGATGTCCTGGTTAAGCAAAACATGTCGCAACAGGCGGTTTTGCGGGCTGAGCAGGCAACGGTGCTCGATCCGGATAACGATCGGGTGTGGACCGCCGCGGCGTCGGCCTATCTGGCCGAAGGCACGCGCATGGGGGATCTGGGTAATCCGAATGCCGCAAATTTGCAATTTGCCAACGCCGCCCAGGCCGCGCGGAAAGCCATAACCATCAATCCGGATAGTTCGACCGCTCATGCCTATGCCGCCGGGGGCATCGTCCTCCAGGGCGATCCCGATAAGTACGAACAAGCCCAGGTGTTTGCCGATGATGGTTTGCGACTTGATCCGGAAAACCCGATTGCCCGTTATTACATGGCCACCGTCTTTACCTATCAAGGCCGTTACCGCGATGCCTTTGAGCAGTACCAGCGCGGTCTGGAGGTCGATCCGGACAATCCTGAACTGCATATTGGACTGGCCTATAACTATTACGGTACCGGTAGCATACCCGATGCACTGTTGAGTTTCGAGAACGCCATTTCTGTCGATCCGACCAACGCGTCAGCCTTTGACGGGCGGGCCTTCATGTATATTCAGTTAGGTGACGCGCCGCTGGCCGAGCAAAACGCCCTTGAATCTGTCCGCCTGAACGCTAATGTGGCCCGCGCTCAGGGCCGCCTGGGTGAAGCTTACTTCAGGCAGAACAACTATCCCAACGCGATTGAAGCGCTGGAGAAGGCAGTGGCCATGTACGGCCGGGCTACGGATCTCAATGCGCGCTTTTTTAACATGCTGGCAATGGCCTACATCCGGCGCGATTTGAACGATTGCCCCCTGGCGGTGCCTTTGTTTGAACAAGTCTTGAACGCAACAGTTAATGAGTTAATTGTGGGCAGCGCCAACGAAGGACTCGTGGAATGTCGTCGCGCCCAACTGGGCACCTCCCCTTAACCTACCCAATTAAAACTAGCACTCTAATCCTTTGAGTGCTAAAAACCTCTTGACATCTCCCCCGTCTACTGCTAGAATTCTGAATGTATTTAGCACTCGTCCTGTATGAGTGCTAATGGAAGCAAATTCCCAAAACAACGCAATTGACAATTATATCGTTGGAAAGGAGATAGTGTGACATGGCTATGAATCTCAAGCCGCTAGGTGATCGCCTCGTCGTCGAACCGCGCGAGCGCGAGTCAACAACCGCATCGGGTTTGGTGTTGCCGGAAACTGCCAAGGAAAAGCCGCAAGAAGGCGACGTAGTCGCTGTTGGTCCCGGCCGGCGCGATGATGACGGCAAGCGTATTAAAATGGATGTCAGTGTCGGCGACATCGTGCTTTATGCCAAATACGGCGGTACAGAAATCAAGATCGATGAAAAGAAACTATTGATTCTGAAAGAGTCTGATGTTTTGGCGATCGTTGAGAACAAATAAGGACGGAGTAAAAAGAAAATGACTGCGAAGCAACTCGTATTCTCGGAAGACGCGCGGCGCAAGCTCAAGCGCGGTATTGACACGGTGGCGACGGCCGTCTCCACCACCCTTGGCCCCAAGGGCCGTAACGTAGCGATTGACAAGAAATTTGGCGCCCCGACCATCACCCACGACGGCGTGACCGTAGCCAAGGAAATCGAACTGGAAGACGCTTATGAGAACATGGGCGCTCAGCTCTTCAAAGAAGCAGCTATTAAGACCAACGATATTGCCGGTGACGGCACTACCACCGCCACCGTCTTGGCCCAGCATATGGTCCATGAAGGTCTGAAAAACGTGGCCGCAGGGGCTAACCCGATGCTGCTGAAGCAAGGCATCGAGGCCGGCACCCAGGCATTGGCCGCCAAGATTCGCTCGATGGCGATTTCCATCGACAGTTTTGACGAAATCGCCTCAGTCGCCTCCATTTCGGCTCAGGACCCAGAGATCGGCAAGCTGATCGCAACCGTCATGGATAAAGTCGGCAAAGACGGCGTCATCACGGTTGAGGAGTCGAAAGGTCTGGAGTTCGAGACTGAGTACGTGGAAGGTATGCAGTTCGATCGTGGCTACATCAGCCCATACTTCGTCACCGATGCCGAATCCATGGAAGCGGTGATCGAGGACGCCTTTATCCTTATCCACGACAAGAAAATTAGCTCGGCTCAGGACATCATCCCCATTCTGGAGAAACTGGTCCAGATAGGTAAGAAGAACCTGGTCGTCATCGCTGAAGATGTCGACGGCGAAGCCTTGGCTACGCTGGTGCTCAATAAGCTGCGTGGCATGATCAACGCGTTGGCCATCAAGGCTCCTGGTTTCGGCGACCGCCGCAAAGCCATGTTGCAGGACATCGCGGTCCTGACCGGTGGTGAGGTTATCACCGAAGAGATGGGTCGGAAGCTGGAGAGCGTCCAGATCAGCGATCTGGGTCGTGCCGGCAAAGTCGTCGCTACCAAGGATGACACGACTGTCATTGATGGCAAGGGCGAGGAGAAACAAATCAGCGGCCGCGTCGAGCAAATCAAGGTTGAAATCGACCGCAGCACCTCTGATTATGATAAAGAGAAGTTGCAGGAACGGTTGGCGAAGTTGGCCGGTGGCGTAGCCGTCATCCGCGTCGGTGCAGCGACCGAGGTCGAGCTGAAAGAGAAGAAGCATCGCGTTGAGGACGCCCTGAGCGCCACCCGCGCGGCCGTCGAAGAGGGCATCGTCCCCGGCGGTGGCGTGGCCTTGCTGAACGCTCTCCCGGCGCTCGATGATGTAAAGACCGAAGCCGGTGACATCACCACCGGTGTCAACATCCTGCGCGTGGCCCTCGAAGCGCCCGGTTTAATGCGTCGGGGCTCGAGGGACTGAAGGACGCCTGGTGGAGCGGACCTGCACCTCGGCT
>JAWOHK010000157.1:0-8430 GCA_046485205.1 Chloroflexota bacterium
GATCACCTCGGTGAGGTGTGCCTCTTCCTGCAGGATTACCTGAACGTTGCGGGCGATACGTCGTGAGAACTCATCCGGCGGGCGCAATGGTTCGTCAAAGGGGGCAACGTGGAGGCTATCTACGCCACCGACGGCCGCCGCCAGCGCTTCAGTCGTCACCCGCAACATATTCACGTATGGATCGATCGCGGTTTTGTTGCGCCGGGCTGTCCGGGCATGGATTTGAAGTTTCTGAGCGGCTTCATCCCCGCCAAAAGCGGCGATGACTTGAGACCAGAGCAAGCGCGCGGCGCGTAATTTCGCGATTTCCATGAAGAAGTTCCCGCCGATAGCAAAATCAAAGCGTAACCTGGGCCCAACGATGTCGATGTCAATTTTTCGCGCGACCATGGCCCGCAGATAAACTGCACTGGTCGCCAGCGCGTAAGCCAGTTCCTGCACGGCATTCGCCCCTGCGTTGTGATAGGGGAAGGTATGGATGGCGATTGTCCCCAGGCCTGGTGCGTGTTGGCTGGCCCAGGTCGTCGATTGAGCCATCTCATCGTAGGCGCGCTCCAGGGAGAGGGGCAAGGTGCCTTCATGAGCCAGCACGCCCAACGGATCATTCTCAAGATAGCCATGCAGGTTTTCTGTGCCTTGTCCTTGGCGTCGCAGATAGGCCACGAGAAGGGCCAGCAAAGGCAGGGCAACCGTACCGGTCCGGATAAATAGTGGGATTGATCCGAGATCGATCCCTTTTAATGCCTGGCCCATATCTTCGACCGTCGCCAGCGAAACCCCGCCGAACCCGACTTCTCCTACCTTAGCCTGGTCAGGATCCTTTCCGGCACGGGTCGGCCCGTCCAGCAGGAGATTGACCGCCGTTTGCCCGTGTTCCAGATCGAATTGCAAAGCCTGATTGAAACTACTCGGTGTACCCGTCGCCAATTCCTGGGCGATCGACCACGGCCGGCAAATGTATCCGGCGTGAAGGCTGCCGCGCACGAAAGGCGGCTGGCCGGGTAGTGTGTTCAAATGAGCGATTGATTCAACATCTTCGCGCCGGTAAATAGGCAGGATGTCAAACCCTTCGTAGGCGGGAGTCATCAACTTGTGATACGGCTTGCCGTTTAACGAGGCCACGGCCGCGGTTCGCCACGCTTCAAAGGCTGGAGGAGGAAATTCAGTTAGAAAATCTGGTTGTTCGTCGGAATTATTTTGTTCCATAGCTATTTGGGCCGAATATTAGGGCAAGATTGGATTCAAAATAGAATGTCTACCAATTATGAGTTCACACTCAAACGCCCACCAACCGGGATTATCTTTGCTATAGTACAACAGCCTTCAGTCTCTGTCAGGTGATGGGTGTCATATCGTTTGACGGCAAAAGTCATGAGCCCTGTAATCTTGCCCGAAGTTTCCATTACGCTATGCTTCAGTTCAGGAGAGCGATATGACAATTATCCAAGGCGGGCAAGGACGAGTTTTTGAGGACTTTGAAGTCGGCGATATTTACCAGCACCCGCTTGGCCGAACGGTCACTCAAAACCACAATATCTGGTTTTCCCTTATCACGATGAACACCGACCCTATACACTTTGACAGCGCGTTCGCAACCAAGACGGAATGGGAAACACCCATGGTCAATAAGGTCGAGCGATCATCGACTCAAAACTGATAGGTACCCCGATGGTGTTCTCGGCTTCGAATAACGATCTCGGCGTGGTGTTGTTGCGTAATGCAGCAGTCAGTTATACTCGAATACTGGTATCTAAAGTATAAAACCGACATGGAAATTTCCATTCGAATGATGGCGCCAGGCCAGATTTCTTCGGCCAGGGAGTTGATATTGTCTGTTGCCGGACGCATTTATGATCTGAACGATACAGAGGGATTTAGCCAACGCCATACACTCGAACTCGTTGATGTTGATAATTTTCAGCAAGAATATTGGCCCCCGGATGGGATATTTCTCGTGGCGATGGATAATGATACTCTGATTGGGACAGGCGCTATTCGAAGATTGAACGAGAACACGGCCGAATTAAAACGAATGTGGTTGTTGGAAGCCTATCACAGCCAAGGGATCGGCTATCGTTTGGCGCAGGCCCTTTTTTCGTTTGCACGCGCTGCAGATTACCGGCATATTTGTCTGATGACCGGCGTTGCGCAAATTCGCGCCATTAATTTCTATCAACGCCTTGGCTTTTATTCTATAGAGCCTTACCAAACGACTGAATCAGACGATGTGGTTTGGCTGGGATATTCACTCGATGACCAAAACCTACCTGAACCCTCCAGATCTCTTTGACAGTCGTCAATATGGCTTTTCCCAGGTGGTTATAGCTGAGGGTAGTCGAACCGTTTATTGTTCCGGACAGGTGTCATGGGACGCATACGAAGACATTGGCGCAACTGCGGATTTAGCCGAACAAACGCGACGATCGCTTCTAAATGTCGAGCGGGCTGTCAAGGCGGCCGGTGGATCGTTACGAGATGTGGTGTCATTAAGGATTTACATCGCCGGCGATCATATTCACAACCCAAAGGCCGTGCGTAAAGCATTGCAGGACACATTCAGCGTCGACAATCAACCAGCCACAACCTGGATTGGTGTGGCCGCACTGGCCAATCCGGAATTTTTGATTGAAATCGAAGCCATCGCAGTTCTGGATTGACTCGCCATTATTAACGTTATTCGATTAAGGGGAACCTATGCAACTGTATTTGGTCCGGCATGGACAAAGTTATGTAAATTTACACGAATGGGACGGCGGCAACCAGGATACCGGCCTCACCGAACTGGGCCACCGCCAGGCGACGGCATTGGGGAACTGGTTCCCGACCGAGGTTAAATCAGTCGATATTCTTTACGCCAGTACCATGCAGCGGGCAATCGAAACGGCTGATTATCTGGCCCTGGCCTACAACATGGAGATCGTGCCTGACGATCGACTGCGCGAGATCGGTAATAACCGCGCCAACCATGAACCCTGGCCCAGTGATGATCTCCCGGAGTACAGTGATTATTGGGGCAGTGAGCGTCCATTTTCTTCGGTCACGCCGGCTCGCGACGGCGGCGAAAGCCTCATGCACTTCCGCACCCGCGTTGGGGCATTTGTGGAGGATATGATCGAGCGTCACCGCGATCAAACTGTTGTGGCCGTCTGCCACGGCGGAGTGATCGAGTTGACATTCGACCACATTTTCAACATCGGTCCCTGGCGTCGCTGTGAGGTCTGGTGCAAAAATACAGGCGTGACCCGATTTGAGTTTGTCGAGCATCCACGACGGGAGATGTGGCGGCTCCATTACCACAGTAGCTCAGACCATTTGCGTGATATCGAATCCTCATCCGCCTCAATGACTCTTCAGGAATGATTTCCCCTCTTTTTCATCGAGCGGGTATTTATCAACCGGATTGAACCCTGCCTCTAATTGGCACAAAGCCATTGCTTTGATCAAACATCAATTCTCCCTAATTACAATATGCAAATAAAAGAAACCCAAGCGGACCTCACCGACCAACCTGACCTGCAGTTGCCTGACTTCAGTCGAAAATGGTTTGTCATGCTGGCTGTGGCGATGGGTATTTTTCTGGCCACGATCGACGGCAGTATCGTCAATGTTGCTCTGCCGACCCTGACAGAAGGGCTAAACACCGATTTTGCCATCGTGCAATGGGTTGTCCTTTCTTATTTGCTGACCGTGACGACGTTGCTCTCGATCGTCGGACGTCTGGCCGATATGTATGGCCGGAAAAGGCTCTACACAGCCGGATTCGTCGTATTCACCATCGGCTCGTTTTTATGCGGGCTAGCACCTACTGCCGGATGGCTCATTCTGTTTCGGGTACTTCAGGGAGTGGGGGCGGCTCTCATTCTGGCGCTCGGCGTGGCTATTGTCACTGAAGCTTTCCCCCCGACTGAGCGAGGTCGCGCACTCGGCATTGCCGGGTCGATTGTTTCCATCGGCATCGTATCGGGTCCGGTGCTGGGTGGTTTCATTATTGAAAATCTTTCCTGGCATTGGATTTTCTTTGTCAATGTTCCCATCGGTATCCTGGGTGTCATTATCTCCATACGACACGTGCCTGAGTCACACCCGCCCGGCGACCAGCGTTTCGATCTGGCTGGCGCGGCCAGCTTATTCATATTTTTGTTGGCATTGTTATTGGGCTTAACGACCGGCCAGCGTCAAGGATTCATCTCACCACCAACCCTCATTTTGTTTGTAATCTCAGCCGTATTCCTGACTGTGTTTCTCTGGATCGAGTTTCATCACGCACAGCCCATCATCAATCCACGACTGTTTCGCAGTCGTTTATTTAGCGTGAATCTGACCACAGGTTTCCTCATGTTTATCGGCTTGGGCAGCAGTGTTCTCATTCCATTTTACCTGGAAAACGTTCTCGGTTATCGAGTCCAGCAAGTGGGTTTGCTTCTGGCCGTGATCCCGGTGGCGTTAGGGATCACTGCGCCTATCTCCGGCACCCTCTCCGATCGATTCGGAACTCGCGTAATTTCAGTTGGTGGATTGGTGATAACCATGTTGGGGTATTTAGCATTAAGCACGCTGACGACTTCGACCACGGCAGTTGGATTTATGCTGCGGTATTTGCCAGTGGGGATCGGTGTTGGTCTGTTCCAGTCGCCTAATAATAGCGCGATCATGGGGGCGGCGCCCCGTAATCAGTTAGGTATGGCATCCAGTTTGCTGGCCGTCACCCGTACCCTCGGCCAGACAGTCGGTATCGCCGTGTTAGGCGCGTTGTGGGCCGGGTTGGTCTTCGCGGGGATGGGCGGTTTGGTTGAAGGCGGTGCGACGACTGCTCCGCCAGAATATCAGGTCGCTGCATTACAAACGGTTGCCCTAGTCGTCGCTTGTTTGATAGGGATTGCCTTGCTGATCGCCCTATGGGCCTGGCGACAAGAAACAAAGCCTGCCACCTCACCAGAGTCGCTATAGACGAATATCTTCGGGACTGCCGATCACCAGCGCCGGGGAAGTGCTTTCAAGATCGACCAATGGATCGTGCTGCCGCAAGGATCCGAAATCCAGGCTGGTAATGGCTTCGATGCGCGCCACCGGTACTTGATAGGTGCGGTAAGCGCCATAAGCGAACTCCAGGTCTTCGATTAAATTTTTCTGGGTTTGCAGGTAGGCCGTGGCCGAAAGTTTTTTCCCGGGCTTGACCATTACCACAACCTTCCAGAATTCCGCCGGAATCTGGTACATCTGCCGATAAACCATGTCATCGGCGCGCAATACCGGCCCGGTGAAAACCGACACTTTTAGTTCGTGGGCCACCGCATTTTTTAATATGTAATCTTCGAGGCGAAGCCACGAAAGCCGGTTGAGATGCTTGTGTTGCGGGGCACAGTTGGTAAAATGAAAGGTGTCCTCATTGGCTGTCGTCGCCGATCGCCCCCAGACCGGATCCTCGCGACGTACTAGATGACCCCGGTCGAGATCATTGAGTGCGTACAGATCGGGTCCCGGCTGGTGCTCACGTTCCAGACGTGGATCAAAATACCAGACATCCCGGCCGCGCTTGATCGATTTCTTTTTCTTGCCGTCGATATTGACCGCCGTAAAGTAAGCCGTTCGCCTCGAGCGGGACATGACGACCGAGAAGTTGACATACTCCAGGACATTGCCGCGGCCATCGACCCGAGGTGCGACGTCGGCCATTTGGGCCGGAGACAATTGGGGCAAATCGACGCGCACGCCTAGAAATGTAGGTGCATAGCCGCGAATCCGGCTAAAAGATTCTAATTCGCGTTCGGCCGTCTCCATAGGTTGAATTGGACCGGATGGCTGGATAGGCGCCGGCTCGCTGAACAATTCGTCAAGCAACGTTTTTTGTCCACTTGTGAGCATCTCACCGGATAACTCGCCGCGCAGGTTGGCCATGATGCTACTTAGCCGGACCCCCTCGTTGGCCACATAAGCAATGCGGTCTACGCCCATATTCGGCGTCCAGACCGTTCCGTCGACCGCCAGAACTCGCCCGGCTGGGTCACGTTTCTTCACGCCGGCGTGATGAACGCCGACGACCTGCCATTGATCGTTGAAGACCGGCGATCCGGATGCCCCTTTGTCAGTGTCAGTAGTGTAATGGACAAAATCGTTAAAAACATCAACGATCTTGTTGTTCCGCAAGGCGATCTTCTTGGTGGCTCCTGCCGGATGCTGAATGATGGCAACATATTCATCGACCAGGATCTTCCCCCTCGTTTCGATGAGTGGTAGAAAGCCATAGCCCGCCAAATCGCTCTTGCCATCTGTCGACACCGGTTTGATTGCCACAAGTGTGAAATCCAATGAGGCATGAGTGAGGAAGAAACGGTCTGGATCAAGTCCAAATATGGCCGGGGTTCGGGGTTTGAAGGTTTCATCGTCCTCAAAGTCGAGATCCAGGAGACTGCGTCTTGCGCTGTCGGCCGACGGCAAAACATGATTGTTGGTTAGCAGCAAGCGCCGTGAAACGACAAAGCCTGTGCCAAACTCACGCACACGGCCGGCCAGATCCCGGACCTGAATGCGGCCGATGGCCCTCGCCGCCCGCCGTCCGATATCCATAAAGTTGATCTCTAACAGATCGCTCGTGCCGATGATTCGCTCCAACCCCAATCCATCCTCAGGATGGATCAACTGCCGGCGTGTATCACGCCTCACCATTTCTGAAAAATCGATAATGCCCTTGTCTAAACCCTCCAGATTTTCCTCGCGCTTAGTCTGGCGTTGGTTAAACCGCGCTTCAGCCGCCCGATCTTGTTCTTCCTGGTTCATGCCCTCTCTCCTTCCGTAAAAACTCAATAGTTTGGTGGTCGTTCAAGGTTGCTTGGCCGGCAACTATTATACAGGATACCTGAACGCGAACTGATCGCAATTGCGTTATGGTAAACACATCCTATTTTAGCGATTGGTGGTATAATTACTGGATGATGCTAGACGAATTCTATCTCGATCAAACGAAAGAAGACCCAGGTGGAGGGCTTGTCGACGGGCCAGTGCTGGCCACTGAATGTAAGGAAATTATCGCCGACGCCATCACTAGTATCCTCCAGGCCGTCGGCGAGGATCCACAGCGTGAAGGCTTGGTCGACACGCCAAATCGAGTGGCGCGATCTTATGATGAGCTGTTGATCGGCTATAAGGTCGATCCGCGGGCCTTATTGAATAATGCCTTATTCGATGTAGCCTACAGCGAGATGGTTATTGTAACCGATATCGACTTTTACAGTTTATGCGAGCACCACATGCTGCCTTTCTTCGGCAAGGCACACGTCGCTTATATTCCCAGCCGGAAGGTCATTGGTCTTTCCAAAATCCCGCGAATTGTCGAAGCTTATTCGCGTCGTTTGCAGATTCAGGAACGGATGACTCGCCAAATCGCTGAATTAATTGACGAGTTGGTGCAGCCGCTCGGGGTCGCCGTCATTGTGGACGGTTTGCACATGTGTGTCGCCATGCGCGGGGCCAAGAAGGCCAATTCACGGATGAGGACCAGTACCGTTTTGGGTATTTTTGCCGATAATCCCAAAACCCGTTCTGAGTTCATGGACCATATTGGTCCGATATCGCGATCACCGATTTAGGTCCGTGCCAATCTGTACCCCGGATAATCGTTCCAGGGCTATGGCCAGCGCATGATTGCCTTCGCCCCCTAACCCTTGTTGTTGCAAGGTCCGGTAGAACTGGAAGACAAGTGCCGTCGAAGGTAAGGGGCTGCCGATCTGGTCAGCGGTCTCCAATACCAGCCGCAAATCTTTTTGCTGCAAATCAATGGTGAATCCCGGCCGCCAGTCCCGTTGCACCACCTGCGGACCCCGGTTGCTGAGCATCCAGCTACCGGCTGCACCGCCACTAACCGCCGCTAAAGTCTGTTCCAGATCGAGGCCGCCGGCCTGTGCGAACAGTAATGCTTCCGCAACTCCCTGCATGGTCACCACGACCAGTATCTGATTCACCAACTTGACCATTTGCCCGGCACCCTGCCCGCCCACGTAGGTGATCGTTCGGCCCATGGCCTTGAATACTGGCATGGCACGGGTCATTTGATCCGCCTCGCCGCCCACCATGATGCTCAATGTGCCATTCGCCGCGCCTTCGCTTCCGCCACTCACCGGGGCATCGAGCAAATGGATGCCTTTATCATTTAGTTGAGAAGCAATTGTCCGTGTGGTCAGGGGGCTGATAGTACTGCAATCGATTATCAACGTACCCGGACGAGCGCCATGGATGAGCCCGGACTCCCCCAGGATCACTGATTCAACGTCCGGTGTGTCGCTGACACAGATGATGATAACATCGCACCGGGGGGCCAGCGCAGCCGGATTGTCTGCGGCAACGGCTCCCTTTTCAACCAACGGGCCGCAGCGCGGCCTGCGCTGGCAACGCGATGGGGTCTTGCTAGCCTCCCTGCTCTGCTTGCGTCGTCAGAGC
>JAWOHK010000172.1:0-13459 GCA_046485205.1 Chloroflexota bacterium
TCATCCTGCTCTCGACCTTCAGCGGCAGCGCCCAGGGACTGGCCCGCTACGTGCTGCCGGTGCCGGCTATCTACCTGGTCCTGGCGCGTATCGGCCGCAACCCCGCCTTCGACCGGACGTGGATGCTGGCTTCCGGCTTCACGATGGGCCTGTCGGCCGTGCTGTTTGCTTTCGACTTTTGGGTGGGTTAGGTAAAAGTAAACCTGAAGGTCAGTTTATTAGGTGAGATTCCCGGAACGATTGGCTTAAGACAAGCCGGCCATCCAGAAACGGATTTGGTGATAAACTTTCAATCCATGAGCAGTCGCTTGAACATGCTCACCGAGATGATGGTCGTTTGTAACAATTTCTGTGCTTCGACAAAGTCCCTATCGCCAGTTATGAGAAAATCTGCCTCCGCAGCCAACGAACAAGATAAAAACATCCCATCTTTTTGATCGCGTGGAAAATCAATGACCGATGGTACATCGACTAATACTGTGGTTCTCTGAAGCACGTTTTCCCATTGGGTCAATATGGTTTCAGGTAATCCAAAGCGAGGACGAGCCATTACCGCACGATATTCATTTAGAATATCACGTGAAACCACCCAGCTATATCCAGGTTCATCGACTATGAACAAAATGACTTCCTCAGGGATTCGATCACGAAGTATGGCGGAGATCAGGACATTCGTATCAATGACGATCTTCATATTCGCTCCGGTAGGAAGCGATTTCGGACGCAATTTCATCCTCAGTTATTGCCCGGGGTTGCGGCAACGCCTGTGTTACGCGGAACAAGTTGCGCAAGTCCGTTGCTGCTTGATGTGCTTCCGGCGACATATCTTCGGCCAGAATTAAAATTTCAACTTTTTGCCCTACTTGAAAAGGCAAATCATTTAGAATTAGTTTCTGAGGGTCATTGATGGTGACGATCCTTTTCACGGCGATCATAATTACCTTTTCCCATAGAAATTTTAAAGCTATTGGTTTTGATTATATCACATGACCACCCATCCTGATGCCCGGACCCACCCCGCCTTCAACCAGACCGGCCACCGGCCCTGGCCACTGCCCGACGGCCGCTGGTCCTGGCGGCAGTCGTGGCGCGACCTGCTGTTCGCCCATTGGCCGGTTCCGGTCGCCGCGCTGCGACCATTAGTCCCCGCCGGGCTGGCCGTTCAGGAATTCGACGGCACGTCGTGGGTGGGAGTGGTGCCCTTCCGCATGGCCGGCGTCATGCGCCGGCCGTGGCCCGACCTGCCCTGGGTGTCCGCTTTTCCCGAGTTGAACGTGCGGCTCTATGTCGAGGTAGGCGGCAAACCCGGCGTGTGGTTTCTCAGCCTGGACGCCACCAACCGGCTGGCTGTCGCCGCCGCCCGGCGGCTGTTCTATTTGCCCTATTACCGGGCCCAGATTGACATAAAATCTAAAGGGGAAGGTTTCGCCTACCGCTCGATTCGTTCGGAGCGGCGGCGCGGCACGGGGTGGGGGGTGTTCGACGCCATTTACCGGCCGGTGGCACCGGTCTACCAGTCAACACCGGACACGCTGGAGCATTTCCTGACCGAGCGCTACTGTCTCTATGCCCTCGGGCCGGACGGCGCGCTCTACCGGACCGAAGTCCACCACATGCCCTGGCCGCTGCAACAGGCGACCGCCGAAGTGCGCGCCAACACCATGTTGCGGCCGCATGGCCTCTTCATTGAGGAAACGTCACCTGTGGTTCTTCACTTTACCCGCCGCATCGATGTGGTGGTCTGGCAACCGGAGCGGCTTCCGGTTTCGGAATAGAAAACACCGGTAAATTCGTCCTTGGCCTTTAAAGTGCTGCTGTTACGGGCCAGTTCTGCGCTAAATTTGTGGCTCAACTGATCGTATCGTCGTTATCCAGGAACTCCAGGTAGCCAGCCGCTTCCTCCCGACTGCTGACATCCAGCTTCTGCAACATGTTATGAATATGGTTCTTGACCGTGCCGATGGTGATATGCAGCCGGTGGGCGATTTCCTGGTTGGTGAGGCCTTGGCCGATGAGGCGCAGCACCTCTTTTTCCCGCGTGGTCAGTTCGCCCAGGACGCCGGGGTCCAGTTCGTTTTGTGCGGCCACGCGCGCCAACCGGGACAACTGCTCGATCAGCAGGGCGGCCATCGACGGCGATACCAGCGCTTTTTCCTCGTGGGCGGCGCGCAGGTTTTCCACCAGTTCGTCCGTCGTTTCATCCTCCAACACATAGCCTGAAGCACCGGCCATGACGTATTGCAGGATGATGTCCTCGGCATCGGGTACGCCGATGATTAGAACTTTCGTCTTAGGATAGGACACGGTGATCGATTCGGTCAGCGTCACTAAACCGCCACCGGGCAAGCCGGGCCTGGCCACGACCATGTTGCATGGACTCGTTTCCAACTTAGCCAGCGCTTCCTCGAGAGTGTTGGCCGTCCCGATGATGTGGATGTCCGGCTCTTCACTGAGCACAGAGGCGATGACTTGGGCAATAAGTTTGGATTGGTGGACGACAAGTGCGCTAATCATCTTATTTTTATAACCGTTTACGGGCGAGCCACGTACCATTTGCCGGCTGGGGGTCGCTGATTGATCTGGAGATGATTTCGATCAATTGTATCACGCTGTTCTTAAAAACCTACCTGCTCTGTATCCCCGCATTCTACCCTGGCACATTGTCCGGTACTGGGGGATGAGCTACCTTATAGTCATGATTTATAACATTCCGATTCGGTTATCGCTTCTGGACGACGATTCGCGCCTGTTGTTGTTGCGGAGGAACCGACAATGAGGCGGCGTCAGAATGTTCGGGCATCTGGTATGCGCGATAAGGTCGTGCTTATCATCAATGGCCTGAGCGACACCGGCCTGCAACTGGCCCAGCAAATCACGGCCGCCGGGGGCCACGTCGCGATAGTTGACCAGCGTGCCGCCACACGGCCGGATTATGCTCGGCGTTTCCGCGATGCAATTGAAACAAGCGGCCGGCGGTGCCTGCTGCTGGCCGGGCAGCTGCCCGGACAAGAACAAGCTGGCCGGGAAATTATCAAGCGTATCGTGGACCAATTCGGCCGGCTTGACTCTTTCGTCGCATTTTCGGCCGATGGAAACAACGAACTGGCGGTAGCCGCACTCGATCACATCCTGCTGGACGGCTCAGTCATCAATTAACCAGGCTCCGGGGCGGAACTTATAACCCGATCTATACCCCTGGTCTGTAACTCGATACATGGAGTTAACGGCGGCGGGCTGTTATGCTGGATGTGTGGGATTTTCCGACACCTATCCTGTGATCGGCAATGGTCGTATGAACCGGCAACGAACGTATAAAAGGTGAGGCATCTACACGGTAACGATCGACAACAAACCACAGCATAATGGTCACCCCACCGACGTGACACGATTAACAGTATCAACCAGTCAACCAATTATTAAATACTGGTAATCCAAAAATACCGGTAATCCAAAAAGGAGACAGACATGGACAGAGACATTTATATAAGAGAAACTGAGGCGAAGTTCAATCGCTGGGAAATGGAACTGGCCCGTATGAAAGCCGAGGTCGACAAGATTGATGCGGAGGCGCGCCAGCCAATCTATATTCACCTGGCTCTGCTGCGCGAGAATGTGCAAGAAGCCAGGAACAGCTTCGAGAGGTTGCGGGCTTCTGATGGCGATATGTGGCGGCAGAGAGGCCCGGATTTCGATACCGGCCTGGAGCGAGTGGAATCAGGGTTTGAAGATGCCCGCCAATCTTTCCGCTCTTCTGGTATAAACTTGCCAACCCAACCCGGTGCAGAAGGCTGGCCGGAAGGTCAGGGTGAAATCACGGGTGAATCCGAAGGCTGGAGCGAAGGCCAGGGCGAGACACCGGACAATTCCATAGGCTGGTCCGAAGGGCAGGCCGGTAAGAAGATCAATGACACCGAGGGCTGGCCTGAAGGTCAGCAACAGCGTTCCCGATAACCATCTGAGCGCAGCGACCGCCTGATTGCCGGCCGGTTGGCATCAACCGGAACAGATAGGGCGGTCTTAACCTATTTCACAGGGGCAAACCATTCGGTTTGCCCCTGTTTGATCTGGTGCACGTTCCGCTTGGATTTTCGCGAGCCTATGGGAAGAAGCAAGCGCAAGCCCCACACATGCGTTGCTTCGAAAGATTTGCGACAATTGAACTGAATACCGACTATTGATCCATGAAACTCCACACCTCCCGCCTCATCCTGCGTGAATTCCGGTCGGACGACTGGCCGGCCGTCCTGGCCTACCAGAAAGACCCGCGCTATCTGCGCTATTATGCCTGGACTGGGCGAACGGCGGCCGAGGTCCAACGCTTTGTGCAAATGTTCATCGACCAGCAATATGAGGAGCCGCGCACCCGTTACCAGATGGCGCTTTGCCTGCGCGAGTCGGGCGACCTGATTGGCAACTGCGGCATTCGCCGTTCGGCCGCCTGGTCCCACGATGCCGAGATCGGCTACGAACTCGCGCCGGACCAGTGGGGAAAGGGGTATGCCACCGAGGCCGTGGGCGAAATACTGCGCTTCGGCTTTGAAGAACTGGGCCTGCACCGCATCGCCGCCTGGACGGTGGCCGATAACGCTGCCTCGGCCCGCGTGCTGGAGAAGGCCGGCTTCAGCCTCGAGGGCCGCCTGCGCGATCGGGAGTCGTTCAAGGGGCAATATTGGGATGTATTGATGTTTGGGATTTTATCGGCGGAATGGCGTTAATCACCGTGAACGATCTCGCCATTCAGGCTCTGGGTCGAGGTGACGGTTTACGCCATCCTCCTGGTCGCTTTCGGCTATTACTATCTGGGCTCCCGCTCGCTGACCGAAGCGGAGCGCGGCCGTCCGGTGCGCGTAGCTTGATGATGGCCGCCGGAACGGGCTCGTATCCCCAAAGTACCGGCAATATTTTCGTGGATTCCTCCACCCATTTGATAAAATAGAGGGATGTCGACCCCATACCCAACCGCCGGCGATGGCGCATTCTATACGCCTTTCAACCTGACCCTCGATCCGATGGAGCGGTTGCTCCTGATCAACTTCAATAAAGATCCTGACCGGCTCTATACCGCCTTCGAGCCGCAGTATTTCGACGACGACAAGCGCGGCCGGGGGCTGATCGTCATCGCCTACCTCGAAAACGAGCAGTTCGATATCTACCACCAGCCGGGGCTGGTTTTGAATCGAGCAGATTACAACATCGTTGGCAAGGGCCTGCGCGAGCTGGTGGAACGGCCATTCACCGATGCCCGATTCGATATCGGTCCTCACGGCATCGACCTGGATATCCAGTTCGATGACTTCGCCGGGCGACCGGTCGAGTTGCTTATCCGCGAGCGAGGGCTAAAACCGGCCAGTCCGTTCGCTATTCTGGCCCCCCTGGGCAACTCCACCGAAAGTCCCCCGGCTCTGCCGCTCTATTTCCTGTACGATTTCTACTTTGTGCGGCGGGCACAGACCGAATTGCTGATCTCGATCGACGGCCGGGCTCACAAGCCGGACAGCATCCCCATGGTGCTCGACGGCGCGCGCGTCCATTTCCTGCGCTATTCGGCCGATCCGTTTTTAGCGGCCTGGAATGAAGCTTGTGAGGGCGAGTTGATGCCTATTCAGGCCGCCGGCGGGGAGCAGGGAGCAAACCACGGCCGGGTAGAAGATGGCCCGGTCTTTTATGAGTTACGGTACTCTCAGGGGCATCCGGAAATCGCGGTCATGGGTATCGCCAATGACCGCCACGAATTGCGAATCGCCTTTGAACCGCCCCTGCCGGATGTCGTCGGAGTGGCCGACGGTAGCACGGTGGAGGGGAGTTTTACGATCCGGGGTGGGGCCGGAGCGGGTCTCGTCAACGGCGAGTACCGGGTTGAACGCGCCGGGCCGTATGTCGATCTGAGTCTTCGACCAACCGGCGGCTGGCAGCCCGATGTCGATCGCTGGTCGGTTAAACTCATCTTTGCAGTGGTGCCGATATTCAAGAAGTGGCCGGCGACCTACGAGTGGACGGCTCGAATCGAACTGCGGGACGGACGGCCGCCGTTCATGCGGGCCTACTGGCGGCGGCTAGGCGAGGAAGGGCAGGGCAGGGTGATCCGCTTGTTTGGCTCGTGATGGACGACCGCTGACCCGTCAGGCGCGGCGCTGAGACGTCTGGACGGCCGTCCGGCGATCCAGGGGCGAGATGGCCGCAAATCCGCCCACGGGAGTGTGCCTCTCTCTATGGTTGAGAACCGGTCGACTACCGCTCCTTAATATTAGCTAGGAATCGCTGCCGGCAATTGGCCTGCTGGCGGGGCCGTTTGCTAGACTAACAGGGTAGGCATCCACAGATCACACAGGTATCGCCGATTTCCAGCGCTGATTTCTGCAAGAGGCCTCTCAGTCATTTGTGAATTTAGGTGCTGTTCTGCGATGTAGGGAGTTCAATCTATGGCAATCGATCTGGGCGCGCCTGATATCCGGCGCAATCCTTACCCGCTTTACCAACGACTGCGCCGGGAAGATCCGGTGACGTTTGTTGAAGAAACCTATTACGGTCCGACATGGCTGGTTACCCGCTACGAGGATATCGTTGCCTTGCTCAATGACCCGCGATTCTCCAGCGACCGCCGCAATCTGGCCGACGACGGTGACCGTCTCAATCAGTGGTGGATGCCCAAAATCTTCCGCGCTTTGATGGATAGCATGGTTTTGGTGGATGATCCCGATCACTTCCGGTTGCGTAACCTGGTTCACAAGGCCTTCACGCCCCGGATGATTCGCCGCCTGGAACCGCGAATTGAGGCCATCAGCCACGAATTACTGGACGCAGTGGCGAATCAAGAGGTGGTGGATCTGATCGCTGCCTTCGCCCTGCCCCTGCCCCTCACGGTCATCTCCGAGATGATGGGCGTGCCCGAAGAAGACCGGCTGAAGTTTCATAAATGGTCAGCCAGTTTTCTCGATCTGTCCTTTGATAAGCCGCTGGAGCTTTTGCCGCAACTCCCCAATGCTTTCCAGATGAATCGCTTCTTCAAGCAGTTGATCCGGATGCGCCAGCGCCAGCCGGCTGATGACCTCATCACGGCCCTGGTGCAGGCCGAGGAAGCGGGCGATCGTCTGAGTGAAGACGAACTGGTGGCGATGCTCTTTCTATTATTACTGGCCGGTCATGAGACCACGGTGAACTTGATCGGCAACGGCACGCTGGCCCTGCTGGAGAACCCCACGCAACTGGCCAAGCTTCGTGAGCGACCGGAACTCATGGACTGTGCAGTTGAAGAACTATTGCGTTTCACCAATCCGGTCGAGAGCCTTGCCCCGCGTTACGCTCTGGAAGATGTTGAATTGGGCGGCCATCACATCGCCCGCGGCGAGACCTTGTTGTTGGCCATCGCCTCGGCCAATCGTGACGAGGCCAAGTTTGAACAACCCCAAGAACTCGATATCGAGCGCCACCCGAACAAGCACGTCGCCTTTGGCCTGGGCATTCACTATTGCCTCGGCGCGCCGCTGGCCCGCCTGGAAGGTCAGGTTGCCTTTAAGGTTTTGCTGGATCGCTGTCCCCATTTGGCCCTGGCTGTGCCGTCCGAAAAGCTTGAATGGCGTCGCTCCGCGACTGTCCGGGGATTGAAAGCGCTGCCGGTCCGGTTACACTGAACACCGGGATAGTGTGAGGATAGGCCGAGCGAACGCTTCACTCACCTGGTGACAGGTAAGGCCGGGTCCGGAGTTGCCAGTGGTGATCAACGGGCCGGGCGCGGGCTGTTGAAATGAGCGTTTGGCCCGGCGGGCACGGTATTGACGCCAAGGGCGGCGATGAGGGAGGAAATTAGGGCGGCGATAGGCCGGGTGTTTAATGGATCTCCACGAGACTGGGGTGAAGGGGCTGCTTGAGCGATCGCTTCGCGACCGGCCTTGCTTCGCAAACCGTTATTCCCGTTCGCGTAGTGCCTGGGCTCATTTTCGGCGTTAATTATTCGATTTCAGCCCAGATGACATGGTGGTCGCTGGCAACGTGGACCTTGCGCTGTAGTTCCGGGTACACTGCCCAGCGCGGTGGCCGGACACCCGGCCAGGCCCCTTTTCGAAACAGCCCGGCGGCCGTCACGCGAGCGAAGAGAGCCGGCGAGAGCAGCAGGTAATCGATCTTGTTTCTGTCATTGCCGAGATCAAAGGTGCCGCGACCGGGGAATTCGCCGGTGTCGAAGGTGGGGTGATCGCCTACATCGCGCAGGTCTGTACCGGCCAGCAAAGGTTGCAGAGCCAGGCTGTCCGGGGTGTCGTTAAAATCGCCCAGAACGGCGATCAGTTCGTGGCCTTCGTCGCGCAGCCGCCGGTAGATGCCGGCCGCACAGGTGGCCTGCGCTTCTCTTTTATTCCGGGTCGCGGTAGTCTCGCCGCCAAACTTGCTTTTGAAATGATTGGGCAAGACCCAGATCGTTTCGCCGTCCGGGGTATGGACGGCAAATTCCGGGCAATCGCGGCTGAAGATCGGGCTGCCGCTGGGCATAAGCTCGTGAATGTGGCTCCGCATGAGGCCGATTTTGTACCCGGCCTTGGTCATCAACCCGACGTCGATCCCGCGGTCGTCATTGCCGTCGATCACCATAACCTGATCATAGGGCAAGCCGCCCACCTTTTCGAGGACATATTCGCTAAACTGCTTTAACGTGATCCGGTTCTCCGCTTCGATGACGGCCAGGATGTCGGCGTCCACATCGCGGATGACCTGACCGGTGTTGAGGATGGCGGTCTCATTGATCTCGGCCGTCCGCAATTCCGCCCAGCCGAGCCAGTCATCGCGTCCCGCGGCCGCCAGCACGAACGGCTTGTTTTTGGGGCGCGAGATGATCTGGCCACGAATCTGTCGCAGCAGGACAAAGGGGCCGGTGTCGCTCTTTTCCAGGCCCAGTTCGATGATCAATTCGCGCATCCTGGCCAGGTCTTCTGCGGAGTAGGCAGGTTCTTCGAACAAATTATTCAACTCAGCCACAGCTCTCAGGATTCGCTGAGTCGCGCTGTGACTATCGAGGTTTAAGGCCTTGGCCCGATCAAACAGATTCTCCACATTAAATGCCGCTATTTTCATCAGTAAAACTCCAATTTACTTGTTGGCGGCCTTAACCGACCGGGTAGGGTTATTCGTTCATTGAACCGGAGACCCGCCGCGAAGTATAGCCGACAGCGCTTGACAGTGCATTTCAGGCCGATCTATACTGGTTGCAGGGCGTGAGCGAACTACCGGCCAGCGTGACAGGCTCGGAACATTCTGAGAGTCATCGAATCGGCCCTGAAAAGGTTGTAAACTCAACACCATCTCTATATGACCGGATGGAACCTTCAATTGTCCCGGCGAACGGTATTGCTTGCCGGTGCGCTTATCATAGGAATAGCAATCATGGCTTGGAACCTGATTCCGTCAAAAAGTCGTCTGACCATAAAATCGACGGAAGTCCATTTCCCGACTGTCTCCGGTTTCAATCTTGAGCGGCGGGAATTTGAATTTCCACGCGACTTCGCCGGCGACCTGAATGTCCTGTTCGTACCCTTTTTGCAGCGCCAGCAACTCGATGTCAACACCTGGGTGCCTTTCGTCCAGGAACTGGAGCGCACGCTCCCCGGGGTTGTCTATTACGAGCTGCCAACCATCTGGGAAATGGCGGCCTTGCAACGCCTGTTCCTGAACGAGGGCATGCGGGCCGGTATCCCCGACCAAAAGTCGCGTGAGCGGACGGTCACGCTCTATCTCGATAAAGCCGCCTTCCAGCGCGCGACCGCCATCGACGGCGATAGCCGGATGCATGTGTTGCTGGTCAACCGGCAAGGCGACATCCTCTGGCGCACCACCGGCAGCTTTGACGAGGCCAAGGGCCAAGGCCTGCTGGCGGCGATTGAAAGCGTGCGTTAAATTTTGATTTCGACTCATGCTATACTTGAGGA
The DNA here is from genome assembly GCA_046485205.1 of Chloroflexota bacterium. Taxonomy (GTDB): domain Bacteria; phylum Chloroflexota; class Anaerolineae; order Promineifilales; family Promineifilaceae; genus Promineifilum. Next base: position 9,912 of record JAWOHK010000172.1, read on the forward strand.
GAAACCAACTATGACCGCTGGTGTACCTTCTACTATTCCCCTGCCTGATGAAAGCCGGACTCAATCCTCTCCGGGTGGTCGGGGCTCCTGGGCTGAATCGCTGCTGGCGGGAATGCCGCCGGTGCTCATGTCCCTCCTCGCTGCCTCAGGTTCGTTCCTGATCGCTATTGGATTCGAAGTGGAACAGGCGGTGATAGTTGCCGCTGGACTGGCGCTGGCCTCGTTGGTGGTGGGAGTGTTGTTCGTTGCCGGGCGGCGTGGCTGGCCGAGGTGGGGCGCGAGCTGGTATGCCTATGGCCTCTGGGTCGGGGCGATGATTGGATTTCTGGTCTTCGAACTACTTCACATCCCCGAAAGCTGGCGATTTACCAATTGGATCCTCCCTGGCTTATTGCTTATCCTGCTGCTCATCTATTTCCATTTGCTGGTGTTCGACCGTCTCAAGGCGCTCCTGGCCATCGCCTATTTTCTGCCGCTCCTTGGGGTAACCTTCTTGGAGTTCGTGCCGGACATGACCGAGGCGGTGGTGACCGTGATCATCGGCATTTTGGCCGGGGCGGGGGCTGCCTTCAGCCTGCGCAGTGGCCGGGTCAGGATAGCTGTGGGCTTGGCAATCATCGTCAACCTGCTGGCCGGTTTGTTGATCGCCTTCACGGCCGAATATCTGGCCACCGACCTGCCGCCGGGCTCGCCCGCGCCTTTTATGACCGACCCGCAGTTCTTTATTCGCCTGGCACTGAGTTATTGGGGGATCTCCTTGGGGTTGATCCTGATCCCGTTCTTCGTTTGGTTCCTGAGCCGGGGGATAATCCGATCTGGGGAGGGTACAATTAATCCCCGGTGATAACCTATCATCACGACCGCTCCCTCACACCGGACGAGTTCGTCGGCGTGCTGACACGCTCCACCCTGGCCGGGCGGCGGCCGGTCGACGACCCCGACACCATCGCCGGGATGCTGGCTAACGCCGATCTGACCATCACTGCCTGGGACGGGGCGAAGCTGGTCGGCGTGGCCCGTTCGGTGACCGATTTCACCTACTGTTGCTATCTCTCCGACCTGGCCGTTGATGAAGCCTACCAGCGACAGGGCATCGGCGTGGAGTTGATCGCCCGGACGCAGGAACAGCTAGGCCCGCAATGCCGCATCATTCTGCTCTCGGCCCCGGCGGCGGTAAATTACTATCCCCGCATCGGCCTGACCCAACACCCCAGCGCCTGGACCCTGGACCGCGACCGGCGACCGGGTTAGTAAGGTCGAGGCAGCCGGCATACAAATTGCGGACTCATCCGGAAATTCCGTCCCGGTAGCCCCGACCTACCCCAACTGCAGCCCAATACCAAACGTCGCCGCATAGCCCTCGGCCGCCGGGACGACGGTGAGCAGGAGTTGATCGCCGCCGTTGCGATAAAGTCCGTCGTCGGCATTGCCGGTAACCCGCCCACCGCGCGCCACGTAAGGTTGCGCCTGATAGACCTGGTCGGTGAGGGCGTCGTCGAAGTAGAGTTGCGAGGTAAAATCGTAGTTGCGGCCGCCTTCTTCCGTTCTGATCTTAAAGTGGATGTGCACCGCCCGGCCCGGATACCAGCCGGGATAAATGGTGGTGAAGCTCGCCCGGCCGCCGGGGTCGGTGATCTGATATCCGCGCAAGAAGTCACTCCCGGCGGTGCTGCCCGCCCGCGCATCATTGACGCCCGAATACACCCCGGCGGCATCGCAATGCCAGATATCGACGATCGCGCCGGGCAGCGGCTCGCAGGCGTTGCCGATGCGCGAAACGAGGAAAGTGAGCGCCAGGGGCGCGCCCGGTTTGATCGCACCGCCGGCGCTGTCCGTGCGGATGTCGGAGCGGTTCAGCCTCTCATCCACGAAAAATGGCCCTTCGGTCTGGGCCGGGCGCACCACGCAGGCGGGAAAATCAGTGGCCGCGGCCAGCGGCTCTGCCGCAGGCAGAGCGGCCGTCGCGGCTGTCGTCGCCGGCATAATTTCCCCGGATGACACCGCCGGGATACCGGTGGGGGCCGCCTCCGTGCCGGATAGACGCGGCGCGCACCCCGCCGCAGCCGCCACGCCGGCCACCGCCAGCAATTTCAACATCTCTCTGCGCGATAGTACCCGCCCGATGGGGCGATCATCGTCATCCATTTGCGTTTACCTCCAACTCAAATGATCTTCAGTCGCGACGCCCGTTGCCCGTCGCCTTGTCGGAAAGTATAGCGCCCTAATGTGAGGACAGTATGAAGGGCCCCGATAGGCGAGATACGCATTACGGAATGATAGTGATGCAGTCGGGTGTTTGTGCTTCCCGTGGCGGTTTTCTCTATCGCCTCTCAGCCCCACACCAGCAACAGCAGCGGCACGCTAATCACGAGCAGCAAGATCTCCACCGGCAAACCCAGCTTCCAGTAATCGCTGAAGTGGTACCCGCCGGGGCCCATGACCAGGGTGTTCGACTGGTGACCGATGGGCGTCAGGAAGGCACAGGACGAAGCGATGGCCACCCCCATCAGAAAGGCGTCGGGCGAACCGCCGATACCCTGGGCCACGCCGATGGCGATCGGGGCCATCAGGACGGCCGTGGCGGCGTTGTTAATGATATCCGACAGCGTCATGGTGATGATCATCAACAGGGCCAGTGTACCCCACATCGGTAGCCGGTCGCCCAGCCCGGCGATCAGCCCCGCGATTGTGGCCGCGCCGCCGGTAACCTCCAGCGCCGCGCCGACGGGGATCATCGCCCCCAGCAGAATGATGACCGGCCACTCGATGGCATCGTAAGCCTGGCGCAGATTGAGCAAGCCGGTCATGACCATCAGCACGGCCGCCGCCGAAAACGCCAACTGGATGGGCACCAGTTGCAAGGCGGTGGCCAGAATGGCCGCGGCGAAGATACCACCGGCCAGCAAAAGACGGCGGGGCACGCCAATGCGTAACGGTCGTTGGGCCAGCGGCAAGCACCTCATTTGGCGCAGTGTCTCGGCCACGCCCGAGCCTTTCAACTGTCTTCCATCGGGGGCGGCACGACGATGAGCGTATGGGAGCGGTGCTCCGGGAAGCCGTTGTGGAAGTAGAACTTCTTGGCGATGAGGATGGCGACGATGGTCTTGCCGAGGCCGACCACGTCCGCCAGGAAGAAGCCGCCGTGTTTGTCAAGCAGGCGGAAGCCGCTCGTCACGGCGTCAACCTGGTAGGAGAGGCGCTTGAATCCCTCCGGCATGTCGGTGAGGGCGTTGGGGTCGTATTCGATGCTCGCACCGAAGTATTCCAGAAGGAGTTTGAAGTAGAGTTCGTAGGGCGAAACCGTGGCGGCCAAGTAAGTGCTGTCGCGGACTTCGGCCAGGAACTTGGGAAGGATTCCAACCGACTCCGACCACAGCCGCTCGAACTCGCCCGTGGCGTATTGCACGTCGTCGAAGTCGTGAAGCAGGACGTTGAACTCGTAGTTGCGGCTATTCTCGTCGGCGCCGATGCCGGCGCCGGTCAGGTTTGATGAACCCGTGATGACCGCGCCGGGCTTGTGCTCGTTGAAGCCCTTCGGGCGGAAAATG
>JAWOHK010000224.1:0-4513 GCA_046485205.1 Chloroflexota bacterium
CTTGATTGTCAGCCTATTCTATATACAGCTGTTCGCCGGTCCAAGTCCAACCAGAAATAACCGGCCGGGACCTTCACCTCATGGTGTCTTCGTCTTTGGCCAGAGCCTCTTTGCTTCTGGGCCGCGGAAGAAAGCCACCAGCTCGAGGTACTGGATAACAGCGGTTGCCACTCTGTACTATATTAAGGAAAGGTAATCCGCCCGACACGAGAACGATCCGGGAAGAGGATGTCGTCGTCAAAAGGTGTTCGCCCGGACTGCTGACCGGGTTCAGGTAACGCTCAAGTCAACTACCTGACTAAAATCATCTAGCTGATGAGATAGGCATAATCAGATAAATGCGGTCTCTTTGGATCGAGAAATTTTGGTTGTACAATGTTGACATTGGGTAGCATTTTGTCTCGGCACTTGGGCGGGGAGTGAAACAGGAAAATATCCCTTGAAAGTGGCGCTTCTTCCTGACGGAAAAGAAATTGTTGCCGGTACTTTTGCCCCGGCCACGGCCGTATGTCCTTGCTGTGGGGTGGTTGTCTTCCTGCGCACTCGCCGCTCGATGAAAGGCAATACCACCACTTATTTTTGGCGCCACTCGAGTGAAACCGATACCCACTGCGTGAAACGTAAGAGTCCTATAACTCGACACTGGTAGTGCTCCGACCCAGCAAGGTTCTTTCAGTCGTCAAACGGCAACGCATCGCCGAGTTGCAGCAGCTGGCTCTCTCGGGTAATTTGACCAGTCGGACGGCCCATCCGCAGTCAGACGAGCCGCCCAAACCGGCTACACTCGTCTTTCTGGACAGCACCGACCTGCACTGGTGTCCTGACCTCGGTTCGACCTACACCCCGGTCGGTCAACAGGTGAAGGTTGACACGCCCGGCCTGGAGAATCCCTGGCTAGCCCTCTTCGGCAGCCTGCATTTCCCATCCGGCGAAGGACTCTATACCGTCCACCATCGCAAGCGGGCCGCTGACCTGCTGGAGCATCTTCAGTTGGGGTTTTTTGTACACAGCCTCGAAAAGGTTCAATCCATGATTCCGTCGCGCTTTTGAGTCAATATTTGGGAGATGCACTCTGAAAATCACTGGAATTGGCCTGTTTTATCATCATACTACCCTTCAGTAATTTCCTACTAACCCTTGATCACCTCATAATTGGCTCTTATACCCGGCAAATTTGAGCTTTCTTTGCCCTTCTGGCGTTAATTGGTGTCTCAGATTCTGGATTGACCTTTTTTGAGGGGTTGTGCCAGAATCCCCTATCGCCTATGAGGCCCTCGGCCGTGGCGCCGTGGTCGTCGAGACGACTTACCACACCCAGGGTAGCGGCCACCCCGCGGCTTACCTGACCCAGGAGCAGATCGCCCGCTACGAAGACGCCGCCATCGACCACCTCATCGCCGGCTACACCCCGGAAGAGGAACTGGTCGTCATCCTGCTCAAGGAAGCCCGACGTACCTGCGCCTATCGCGTCCGCGCTTGCCTCCCTTGTTGAATGGCGTCTTGAGACCCAGGTTGATGTCTGCTGGGAGAAATGAATGGCCGGGTTACTGCCACCACCCACGGAATTAGAAGCAGCCGGCAAGTTGAGCGCCATAGCCGGTGCCGAGTTTAGTAACCTCTTGTGTTCTCTAATCGCCTTGCCGGCTTTCGTTAAGTTCGCCTGATAACGAGCACGGTTACATCGTCCGGAAAAGCTTCCATTTCGCAGAATGCCTTCGCTGCCTGAATGACCTCCGCAAGTATCTCTTTCACGGTGCCGGACCTATGCTGCATCAGGGTTTGCGCCAGTTGTTCAGGTCCGAACCAATTACCGTCCGAGTCCTCTATCTCAACAAGCCCGTCGGTGTAGAGGATAAGCCGATCCCCTTGTCGAAGAGCGATGCGGCCCGTTTCAAACCGTGTCTCCTCATAGACGCCCAGGGCGGGGCCCCCTGTTTTGTACTGCTCGATGCCGGCATCAGCGCGCAGGCAAAGGATGGGATGATGCCCGCAGTTGGTGTAGGTGAATGTGCCTGTTTGCGGGTCCAGAATGCCATACACGGCGGTCACAAAATCAGTGTAACCCGTTAAATCGGGTAACAAGGCGTTCATGCGGGCGCACGCGCTCGCGGGATTGGTTCCGTCATTCACCCCGTTACGGAGCAGCGCCCGGAATGCGGACATGACTAAAGCGGCCGGAACACCATCGCCGGAGACATCCGCGAGGGCGATACCCAGCCTGTCATCTGCGAGGGGGATGTAGTCGAAGTAATCGCCGCCGATGGCGAACGCCGACAGGCAGATGCCGCCGATGTCGTAGCCAGGAATGTTGGGGGCGTGGTCGGGGATGAGCCGTGATTGTACGGCGCTGGCGGTTCTGAGTTGCTCGTCGAGATATTGTTTCTGAAGCAGGCTCCGGTGCAGCATGGCTTTCTCAATGGAGATGGCAGTGGCATCGGCGAAGAAACACAGGACATCCAGGTCGTCCGTGTTAAACGCATCAAGCCGATCGCTCTCAACATTAAGCGCGCCGATGATCTGCTCGTCCTGAATGATCGGCACGGCGATCTCAGATCGGGTTTGCCGGCGTCCGGCGAAATAACGCGGGTCCTGGCTGACATCGGGAACTATCACCGGTTCGCCGGTGCGAATGACGTACCCGGAAATACCTTCGCCCAACATGAGCATGCGGTCCTCTTCGTCGGGATGGGGGTCGAACCCTCGCCACGCGATCCCCGCGATAACGGCTTTTGATGGCTGCTGTAAGGGGTAGATGCTCGCGCGGTTGAGGATAAAAATACCGGCGGCATTACAATCGAGCACCGATTGGAGCGTGTCGAGTAGCTGGTTGAGGATCTCGTCAACGTCCAGCGTATTCCGCACTTTATGCGAGATTTGCAGGAGCAATTGATATTTCGTTTCGTCAGTCAGGGCGACTTTGGACGGCATGGGTGCCTCCATGTTTGGCGATCTCCTCTCACAGTATACAATGACTTGCTGCGGAAAAACCAGCCAGCGATTAGCGAACTGGTTGGAACTATCAATCGTGAATCGGCCGCCATTGGTATATTCCTGACCTTAGAGGAATCAACCCGCGATATGAGGACCGAAGCGGTAACAGCCGGCTTTTACCATTCGCCCGGTTGGAATCAAAACTACCCACGGGTCCAAATCCTGACCGTGAAAGACCTGCTAGACGGTACAGCACGGCTCGAAATGCCACCGGCCGAATTTATAACCTTCAAACAAGCCCAAAAGGTGAAAGAAAAAGGAAATGCGCAGAGAGGATTATTTGACTAGACGGAAAGTAATCGCCGCGGCCGTCGCCCTAGTCATCTTCAACGCGGCCCGGGTCGAGCAACCTGCGAGCGTGACTTAATAACGGGCATGAATATCGATCCATAAATCCTGGCTTCCTTTAGGCCAGTAAGGTGTCATTGCTCCGTCAGCAAATAGCGTCTGGAAGTAATGAATCGTGTCGAGGAACTCATCATACTCTTGCCAACGCCCAATCGTCAACGGCCCAAAAGAACCAGAAGAACCCATTGGGAACACCCAATCCCCTGAACGCCGAACTTGTTCCCACTGGTTTTTTAAGTAAATACTACCGCCGAATTTTCGGATAACTTTGCCTATAATCGCCTTCGAATTTATGAAGGCGGCTAGACGCAACACTCTTTTGCTTCGTTCTTTTTCCGGAAACGCGTTTCGGTCAAGTGGTAGAAAATTCCATTGGCTCAGCGCCTTGAAACCCGAAAACCCTAGCTTTTTTAGCACGGACAAGCTTTTAATATTATCTGGGCCTAGCTCGAATGAGATATAGGTAGGGAGATCTTTAGCATTGAGAGCTGCAATGCATTGATGGTCATGCCCTTCAATATCGATTTTCAAATAGTATGGCACATCCAATTCTTCAAGGACACTATCAAAGCGTCGACATTCGACATTGATGGCGTGGCATCTGGCCCCATTTCGAGATGCTATACTCCGATCGAATGAGTTCCATATCGGATTATCATCACAAATCCAAAACGTCGAAACCCCCTCCCGCTCGGCAATGGCAAAATTTAGAATTGTCAATCGCCCATCGGCAATGTGATTAAAAAATCGCTGGACTGCTTGTTCGACAAGTTTCTGATCAGCTTCTATCGCAACGACATTATAGCCGAGGTGCAAATAATAAGCGGTATCATCGCCATTATTCATACCAACGTCGTAAACTAAATTCCCGTTCATTTTATCCTTTTCAACTCTGGTTTCCCGTAAATAGGGGCAAGAAGCCGGGTCACGTCCAAAATACAGCTGATCCTACGGATTCAACTTCACGGCGCGTAGACCTGATCGACCAGCACCACCGGCAGTAGAAGCGAGTAATCCAGGTTTACGCCCTTACGCGTTGACCCAACTGGACCGGGGCTACGACATCGTGGTTGGGCCACAAGGGCGATCGCGTGAACGAAACGCAGCGCGAGGGTCATCCCGTCTTCTAGCCGGCCAAGGGCTTCCGGGGCAGCAACTTGGTGCCATGTTCGCC
>JAWOHK010000399.1:0-20882 GCA_046485205.1 Chloroflexota bacterium
AGCCAAAATAGATACTGGCGGTACATCGGCTGATCTAACCCCATCTGACGGGTGAGTCGCTCGCGGTCGGCCGGACGGGTAGCCCGGCGGCCGCCCATCGTCGCCACCGGATCACCCATGTACTGCATCAGGACGAACAAGATAATACTGACGATGAAAAGGAGTGGAATCGCCTGCAATATACGCTTAACGATGTAGCGACTCATCGACCCGCCTCTGTTAATTGAATGAGAACCGGCCGATTGACCAGCCGGTTCTCATTTAGCATCAAAAAGTGGTTAGCGATTCAACACCCATTCGGTGATATTGTAGAAGGGTGTTGCCCCAGACATTTTGACATTTTCCAAATCGTTACTCAGCGCCCACACATCGGGGTCTTGCCACAGCCCCAACCATATGACATTGTCGTGCATATATTTGGTGATCTCGTGGAAGGTTTGCTCGCGCTCCTCGGCGTCGGTCTGAGTAGTCTGTAAAGTAAACAGGCTGTCCAGCGTTTCATCGCACAGGAACTGCCAATTCGAGCCGTCGGGGTATTCGTCCGTCGGAATCTCGCTGCAGTACCAGTAATAATGATCCGCGTCGGGATATGCCGGTCCATCGGACCATTCAAAAAGGTCATATTCTCCGGTCGCGGCCGGTCCGCCCTCGCCGTAACTGGCAAATAAGACGCTCGAATCAACGCTGTTTAGTTCGAGGCGAATACCGATGTCGGCCAGCTGTTGTTGCATGACTGCCTGGGCGTCCTGACGAATTTCACGGATGGTTGTGCCGTGGGTCAGCACCAATTCAACTCCATCCCGATCGCGCACGCCGTCACTGTTCGAATCAACCCAGCCGGCTTCATCCAGAAGAGTCGCGGCCTGTTCCGGGTCATACGGCCAGGCAACGATGTCCGGGCTGTTAGATGGCATTTCATCCCACAAGGTCGTTGCCATACTGGTCAGGCCGAGTAGTAGATCGTTGGTGAGAGCCTCGCGGTCGATGCCCATGGCGATGGCTTGCCGCACGCGAACGTCCTGCAGAGCCGGGTGGCCGTCGTCCGGATCGAGATAGAAGAAGATGCCTTCGTTATAGCCGGAGGGGATAGTTACAATATTGACGCCGGCCGATTCCAGGGTCGGAACATCAGAATAGGCGATGAAAGTACCCAGATCCCCGCTGCCGGTTTGCAGAGCGGCCACCTGGGAGGCGTCGTCAGGCACGAAGCGGATGAAAACCTCATCGATGTTCGGTCGCTCGCCATGCCAATTTTCATTGCGGACGAAGCGCGCGAAGCTGCCTGATTCCCATTCGGCGAAACGGTAAGGGCCGATCCCAACTGTTGGGGCCAGATTCCAGGCCGCCTCATCAAGCGTACCATCAGCCTCAAACACCGGGCGAAGGACATGAGCCGGCAAAACACTACGCCACAAGGTGGCCAACCAGGGGGCGAAAGGCTCGGCGAAGTTCATTACCACTGTCTGAGAATTCGGTGCTTCGATCGTTTCGATGTTGCTGAAGGGGTAGGTCGTTTGGACGGTGTTGGTCGGCGCCATGATCATTTCATACGTGAAGACGAAATCATCAGAGGTCACCGGCGTGCCGTCGGACCAGACGATATCGTCCCGCAGGTTAAGGGTGATCGTGCGGCCGTCTTCTGAAATGCCGCCGTTTTCCTCGCTGGGAATTTCCGTGACCAGCACAGGCACGGGTTCGTTATTCTCATCGAAATGCCAGGTCCAGACATTCCAGAGCTGGTGGGTGATGGCCGTGAACCACATGGCTGAGTACAAGGGACTCATGGAATCAAATTCCTGAGTAAAGATGAAAGTTACCAATCCGCCGGACTCGGTGGACGGCTCTTCGACAGGCGCGGGTTCTTCCGGCGCAGGTTCATCAGTGGGAGCTTCCACTTCGTCCATCGGCTCCTCAACTGGCGCTACAACCTCAGCCGCAGTTGTCGACTCGGGTTGGGCGGGTGATTCGGTTGTGGGCGAGGTGCAGGCGGCGATGAGCAAACTGAAGATCATTAATCCGGCCAGCATGAGCGGCCTTTTTTTGTTGCGCATTTTCTCCTCCGTGCGAACTTATTGTGGTTGATAAACGGATCGCTTTCACCAATGGTGTCAATTGATAATTGCATCACCTCCCGGATTAATTCGATTCAAACCTCATGTATAGTGTATTTAGTTGAAAGACCTGATGAGCCGGAGGATTGGCGGCATGGAAGCCTGCCCAGAGTAATATTTGGCGTAGGGTAGCACAGGTTTCGGAGCTCTATATCCATTGTGAAGATATGCTCATCTGTTTTCTGTTCATGTTGGAGAGGCCAAGTGACTAATTTTACTTAGGTGACCGTTTGGTGTCAAAGTGCGGTCAACGTTGGTGAGGCCAGGTCGAAAACGGCCTTGGCGTATTCCAACAATTTTTCTTCGGCCTTAGCCTGGCCGATAACTTCAGTATAAGGAAAGATGGTGCCCTGCCAACCTTCGGTATGCCAGGAAGCGCCCGCTGGAAGTGGTTTGTTTAATAGCCGGTCTTCCTCGAATGGCCAAGGGTTGGAATAAAAATAGGAGGCATCGTCATTGTTGCCGGGATAGAATCCAAAGTTGAGTTGCGCCGGCATTTCTTTTGCCTCTCCATTTTCGCTGTAGGATTCCATTCGCCCGCCAAACCACTCCATGGCCAGATCAAAACCATGTGGCCAGAATTGAACCGGCCCGGTATCACCCGCCAGCCTGGCGCGATGCTTTTTGAGGACCCTGTCTGCACTGGCCAGCGCGGTGAAGAATCGCCGAGCGACATCGACATCATAGACCCCGGGGGTTTCACTTTCGAAGCGCTCGCGCTCATATTCACCGTAAAGACCTACTTCAGCCGCTGCTTGAATCAAGCGATCACCCATTTCGGTGGGGCTGAGCCCGTCGGACATAGGAAACGATTTCTGCCAGCCAGAGCTATCCCAAACGCCGATCTGATGGGAATGAAAATCCATCCGGAAAGCGAGTATGCCGCCGTGTGGGGTGGGGATGTTGTCGCTCATCAGACCGCTGGGAGTGACTCTTAGACTGATATGCCACCAATTTTGTTGGGCTTCGGCATGAACACGAGCGATAGCGCTGATAGCTCTCGCGTAAAGTTGGAGTGTTTGGCGCGTGGGTTCAAAATCATTCAGCGATGGAAATGGATTCATATGCCCTTGCTTTACCTGCTGTTCCTTTTGAGAATAGATTGAGCTATCACTTATGATACAAGAAACTCCGTGGCCACGCACTTTAGCTGACGAAATTAAGTACTTTTTCCAAAAGGTTTTTGGTTCTTCGTAGCGTCTTCAGTCGTGTTCTTCAGAGCCGGCGCTGAAGCGACTACTGCGAATAAGCTATGGTTATATACCTAAGTGTGTTCAAGAAGACAGCTGGTCCAGGTGCTGCAAAGCGAGCTGCACCCGATCGTCCATTTCGCTAACCTCGCGAGGAACTTGTTGCAGAGCAGCCTGCGCTTCGATGATGCTGAACCCTAGGCCGGTCAAGATGTCGATGACATCGGCATCGACGTCGGTTACGAATTGTAAGGCAGCTGATGGTTCATGCAGGTCTAACTTGTCGCGCAAATGGAACATGATTCGCTCGGCTGTTTTCTTGCCGATACCGGGCACGCGTTGCAAGACGGCCGTTTCCTCACGTAGAATGGCACTCTTTAGCAATTCCGGACTGAGGGTGCCTAATATAGATAGGGCTACCTTGGGACCGACCCCATTGACCCCCAATAACACCTCGAAGAGTTGCAGATCCTCTTCCTGTTCAAAACCGAACAGGGAAAGGTCGTCCTCGCGAACCTGTAAGTGGGTATACAACATCAGGCGACGACCGGGTCCCCCTGCATCTTCCAGCACCGTTCGTGGGACAAGAACCCGCAAACCGACGCCGCCCACATTTATGATCAAGCTACTGGGCTCGATCTTCTGCACTATGCCGCTGATACTGGCGATCATGCCTTACCCACCTGTCAGGTCGTGATAACGTTGGTATTGAGAGTGGGTGATTGCTACCGCCAGCGCGTCGGCGGCATCATCCGGATGAGGGGTTTCATCGAGATCGAGCAAATGGCGAACCATCATTTGAACCTGGCTCTTTTCCGCCTTCCCGTAGCCAGTGACGGCTTCCTTGACTTTCGGCGGGGAGTATTCGCTGACCGGGATACCAGCGTTGGCCAGCGCCAGCAACATCACGCCACGCGCCTGTCCAACGCTGATCGCCGTGGTGATGTTGCGGCCGAAAAAGATTTGTTCCACCGCCGCATACTCCGGCCGGTAGCGGGTTAACACGTCATTTAACTGCCTGAAAATCGATTGCAAGCGACTTTGAACGGAATCCTGAGGCGGGGTAGAAAACACGCCATAAACGACGGAATGGAGCTGTCCCTCCTCAGTATCGATGATGCCATATCCGGTTGTGGCTGTGCCGGGGTCCAAACCAATGATACGCATCGAATCTACGCCCGGTCCTACTTATGGATAATCAGGCGGCTTCCATGGCCGCGATAGCCTCATCGGTAACTTCGAGCGCAGTGTAGACGTTTTGTACGTCGTCCAGTTCCTCGATGCGTTCGATAAGGTTCATGACTTGCAAGGCGGCGGTCGGGACAAGTTCAAGCGGGCTGTTGGGATCATAGATGAGCGATGACTCATCCATTTTGACACCGGCGGCTTCCAAGGCCAGTTGAACTTTCTGGAAAGCCTCCAAATCGACGTAAATCTCCGCGATTCCCTCATTGAACTGGATATCATCAGCGCCGGCATCGGCCGCGATCAGGAACAGGTCGTCTTCATTCACTTCCTCGGTGATGCCGATGTAGCCTTTACGCGTGAATTGCCAAGACACAGCCCCGGCCTCGGCCATTGTTCCGCCGTATTTGTTGACGGCATGGCGTATATCGGCGACGGCCCGGTTGCGGTTATCGGTGACGACCTGGACGAGAATTCCCACCCCATGCGGCCCGTAGGCTTCATAGACAGCGTCGATCAACTCCCCGCCCTCGATCTCGCCCGTGCCACGCTTCATGGCGCGGTCGATGTTGTCCTTGGGCATATTGGACTGCTTGGCTTTAGCAATAGCCAGCCGCAGGGTCGTGTTAGATTCGGGATCGCCACCGCCTTCGCGGGCCGCGATGGTGATTTCCTTGGCTAGGCGCGTGAAGACCTTACCCCGCTTGGCATCGCTGGCGGCCTTCTTATGTTTAATGGTGGACCACTTGGAATGTCCTGACATAGTCTCTTCTCCGGGACGCGGTGGGCGTCGATTAATTTCAACGGGCCGCCGGTTAAGTTGCCGACATTGCACCCACATAAATGGCTATCGATATTATCCTGCTATTGTATCACAGGGGAGTTATCAGGGGCAGAGGAATCCACGGGTAACGTACCAGACGAAGTCGGCGATTCGCCCGGAAACATCACGTGCAGCATCTCCGGCGCATAACGAGCGGCCATCTCGTCGCTGATTCCATAACTGCGACAAATTTCCCGATAAAGGTGGGCACTCGGCCGCCAATTTCGTTCCTGGGTCTCCGGGTTCATGGCGACCAGACCGAAGCGCTGGGTCCAGCCACGGTCCCACTCAAAATTATCAATCAGCGACCAGTGATAATAGCCCATAACCGGGAAATTGAAGCTGATCGCGTGCCAGATCTGGCGCAGGTGGTCGAGAATAAATCCCGGCCGGATGCGGTCAGCCTGATCCGGCACGCCATTTTCTGTGATGTATACCGGCTTGTCGTAGCGCTTCCAGACTCGGTCGATGATTCGGTACAGGCCATAGGGATAAACTTCACCATAATTACCGTCACTGACGACTGCTTCCGGACCCCACTTGCGCTCGACGAAACCCTCCGGCGGGGGGAAGCGCACGTAGAACCGGGTGTAGTAGTTGACGCCGGTAAAATCAGATGTCCCAGCCAGGTTTTTAATGCGCTTGCTGCCCAGGAGACCACGAAAGCGACCGGTATGCAGGGCATCGGGCCAGGCGTCATTGTAGAGCCGTGAAACCTGGCCGGCCCACCAGCGATCCAGCAAGTTGCCTTCGGGTGGCGCGTCGAAAATCTGCACGTTATTGGCCGTGCTAACCAGGGAGTGGGGATAGAACTCCTTGATCGTATGATAGGCGGCGGCATGGCAGCGAAGCATATTGTGGATGGCTTCATGTAACGCTCCATAGCCGTACCGACTGGGTCGGGGGAAATCGCGGGTCAAATAGCGCAGAACGGCATAGGTGATCGGCTCGTTGATGGTGATCCACTTGGTCACCAGGTCACCTAATATTGTGACCACTTTTTCTACGTAGCGCTGGAAGTAATCAATGACGATGTCGGAATTGAAATCACCTTTCTCTACCAACCAGAGCGGATTGCTAAAGTGGTGCAGGGTGACCATAGGTTCAAGGCCCAGTTGGTGACAATACTGGAGAATAACGCGGTAACGGTCGATGGCCTCCTGGTCGAAAACGCTCGGCTCCGGTTCAATGCGACTCCACTCCAGCGACAAGCGATGTGCGTTTGTGCCTAACTCCGCGGCCAAGTCCAGGTCGCGTTCGGCGTTCTGCCACCAATTACAGGCGAGGTAAGAGCGGTGGCCTTCCAATATGTGGCCGCTCTCATTCTCCCAGGCCCACCAATCGCTGTTCTCATTGTCTCCTTCGACCTGATAGGCCGAGGTCGCTGTCCCCCACAGGAAATCAGGTGGAAATGTCATTGTCGCGCGTGCCACGGTCACTCTCCCATCGGTGTTTCGTCTGATTATAGCGCACTTCCGGATGTGGATAGATTGATACGTTTCGTTATACTTATCGCCTGTCGAGGGCAGGTGTAAATGATCTTGAACACATATTTGCTCTATAATGAAGTGTTCGCTTCGCAGGGTGGGATGGAAGCGTGAGAAACCTGGTGGCTCCCAGCGGGTATTACCTGGCGAATCGGATGGGAAGGCTATTTTTAGCGGCCGTGGAAGAAAGTGTTGGCCCAAATGGGTTGAATGCGTTGCTTAATCTCACCGAAATGGGCCACTATATTCAGTCGCCGCCGGCCGATGACCTCGAATTAGGCTTCGATATCGCTCAGATCTCCAACCTCTACCGGGCTTTAGAGACTATTTACGGACCACGTGGTGCCAGGGGGCTGGCATTACGTAGTGGCCGGGCCTTGTTCGACGGGATTCACGAGAACCTGGAAATACCGACCGGCATCAATGACCTGGCTTTTCGCATGCTGCCGTTGCAAACGAGACTACGGATTGCTATCCCGGCGCTGGCTCGTACCCTGACTCATCACACCGATCAAACTTGCCGCGTGGTTGACAAAGGGCGGCATTATGACTTCATTATCGAGCGATGCGCCAATTGCTGGGGGTATCAGGTCAACCAACCGGTTTGTTTTATGACGGTGGGAATGTTACAGGAAGCGTCGAGTTTTTATAGCCGCGGTCAGGAGTTTCGCGTTATCCAGACCGATTGCCGGGCGATGGGGGCTAGCACCTGCGTGTTCCAAATCGATAAAGAACCGATTGCATGATCACGTCTCAAATTCGCCGCAGTCGATGGGATCTATTGATCGGTCTCAGTTACTTGTTGTTGCCCCTTTTGTTATATGCCGGGGTGTCGATCGGGCCGCAGACGATGCTTCCGGTTGACAATTTGTTTCAATGGCCGCCCTGGAGCAGCCATGCGGAGCAATTTAACGCGCTCATCCCGCACAATGCCCTCATAAGCGATCTTGTTATTCAAAACTATGCTTGGAAGCGCTTTATCCTGCAGAGTCTGGGCAATGGTGAGATACCGTTGTGGAACCCTCACCTGTTCGCCGGCGCGCCATTTCTAGCCAACGGGCAACACTCGGCCCTTTATCCTTTCGGCATTCTGTTTCTCGTCTTGCCGTTGGCCAAAGCCTACGGATGGTTTGCCCTGAGCCAGCTATGGGTGGCCGGGATATTCATGTATTTTTTCGGCCGCATCCTGAACATGCAGCGGGGTAGTGCGGCTTTGGCCGGGTTTGTCTATCAAGGCGCGGGATTTCTGGTCATCAGCGCCGCTGTATTCCCCATGATCGCCGGGGCGGTAGTCTGGTTGCCCTTTCTTCTGGGCTGCATTGAGCGGGTTATCACTGCATCGGCCGAGCCGGGTACAAACGGTAACCGGACCATTCTCTGGGTGGCTGCCGGGGCCCTAGTTCTCGGTAGCCAGGTTCTGGCCGGTCATGCGGAATTCACCTACTACACCTTGCTCGTCATGGCTTTGTTTGCCAGTTGGCGTTTAACCGTGGCCTGGCTTGCAGCCCGCCGGTCGCCAGCAGAACCCTCAGCAAAGCCGCCTGGTCCATCCTGGTGGCGGGCCCTGCTACGACCAGCCTTGTGGGTGGGTGCCATGATGATATTGGGTCTGATGATCGCCGCTATTCAACTGGTGCCGCTATTTGAAGTCGGCCAGGTTAATTTTCGCGTCGGATCAGCTACGTTCTCCGAAGTGCGAGGCTGGGCTTTCCCCTGGCGCAATGCGTTGACGTTTCTCCTGCCAAATTTTTTCGGCAACCCGACTCATCATGGTTTTCGTGATGTCTTCAGCGGACAGTGGACGCCTCTGGTTACTAACTTTTACGGCAACCTAAATCCCCACGGTCCGTATACAACGAGTTGGGGCCTCAAGAACTACGTCGAAAGTGCGACCTATCTGGGGATACTACCACTTATTTTGGCCGGCATAGGCGCCCTGGCCATATTTCGCCGCCAAGCCGCGGGCTTTATTCGCAAGACCCATAGCCTATTCTTCCTGGGTCTCGGATTCTTTTCGATCGCCTTTATTTTCGGTACGCCGCTCTATGCCCTACTATTCTATGGCTTGCCATTTATCGATCAGTTGCACACACCCTTTCGCTGGGTGTTTCCGTTAGCGCTGGCTGTGGCGGTATTGGCCGGATTTGGCGCCGATACGGTTTCAGATATCCGTAAAGCGAACACGAAAGGTGGCCGGTTGCTGGCCAATTCTCGCTTCACGGTCGTGGATGGTCTCGGTGGGCTGGCGTTGGTTGCCGGCTTACTAGTTCTGGCCGCAACGATTGTTAGCCGGCTTGCCTTTGACGTATTGCACCCATTAATCGAAGAACTTTTTTTAGGCTTGGCTCAGGCGGCCGACGCCTTCCCGTCGGCCGGATCGTTTTATAGTTATCAATTCTGGCAGTTGTTGATTTTAGGGGGAATGCTGGCTGCCTCGGGAGCTGTTTTGCTGCTCAGCCGCCGGTCGTGGTGGATTGTCCTGGCCTGCGCCCTGATTGTGGTGGATTTGGCCATCGCCGCCAGAGGCTTCAATTCAGCGATCGACACTTCGTTGTTTGCCCACACCCCTGAGGCGCTCCGGTGGCTTGAAGATCAACCTGGTGAGTGGCGCTTGACTACGTTTGATCCCTACGGCTCACGCGTGCTCAACGCCAACACTCCATGGCTCTATGATCTGGATGACATTCGCGGTTATGACTCGATCATCCCGAAACAATTTACGAATTACATGGAGGCTATCGAGCCGCAAAACGGCTTGCAATTCAATCGTATCCAACCTATCAGCGCGCTGGAAACCCTCAATTCGCCCTTGCTCGATGTCCTCAACGTCAAATACATCGCCACTATTGACCCGATAGATCTACCCAAATTCCGTCCCGTCTGGGAAGGCGACGGCCTTGTCATCTATGAGAATCTGGCGGTTGCCCCACGCGCCTACATCCTGCCACAAACAGCTACGGCCATCGTACCAGACGCGTTGACGGCGATGACCGAACTGGATCCGCGACATTATGTCGTCGTCGAAGCGATAGATTTCCTCGATGAAGGTGTGAGCCCGCCGGCCATGCCCGCAGATCTGAATCCGGCCATCATTGAAAGTTACCGGAACAACGAGGTCATCGTTTCAGCCTCAGCCCAATTACCGGCGTGGTTGATCCTCAACGACAGCTACTTTCCGGGCTGGCGCGCTTTTATCCGGCCGTTGGGCGGCGAAGAAGATGATGAACAAGAAGCGCCTATCATTCGGGTCAACGGTAATTTTCGCGGTGTCCAACTGGAACCCGGTGAATGGACGGTGCGCTACCGTTATAGCCCGCGCAGCTTCCAGTTAGGCGGGTTGATGTCGTTTATGGGGGTCATCATTCTGGTCTTCGCCTTGGGGGTTTGGGTGTGGGGACGTGTCTACCGGCCCGATCGGATGTCCTCCACAACGCGTAGCGTGGCCAAGAACAGCGCTGCTCCCATGGCGCTCAACCTCTTCAACAAGGCCATCGATTTCGTCTTTGCCGCCTTCTATTTGCGGTTGTTGGGACCGGCGGCGGCCGGGAGTTTCGCCATCGCTATCGCTACCGCCGGTATTTTTGAGATCATTGCCAATTATGGGTTGAACATCTTGCTCATTCGCGAGGTTTCCCAGGATCGCAGCCGGGCCGGGCACTTCCTGCTCAATTCCAGCATCCTGCGACTGCTAACGGCCTTGATCGCGGCCTTGCCCATTCTTGTCTATGTCTGGACCACTGCTCGCGGGCCGAACCCGCTTTCACCGGCTGAGCTCGCCGCCATCGCCTTGATGATGAGCGGAATGGTTTTCTCCGGCCTGGCGTTGGGCGTCTCCGGCCTTTTCTATGTCTACGAACAGGCCGAAGTTCCCGCTGCAATGTCGACGGTGACGACGATCCTCAAGGTAGCCCTAGGCGTAACGGTATTGCTGGCCGGGTTCAGCTTCGTCGGTCTGGCGGCCGTGTCGATCGTCGTCAACCTGGTTACTCTGGTACTGTTGACCATTATATCCCTGCGTCGATTTAACTTAAAAGGCCCGTGGACCTTGGATTCTAAACTGCTGGCCGAAATGTTGCGCTTGGGCTTTCCCTTGATGTTGATCCACTTGTTACAGACCATTTTTATTTCGATTGATGTATTGCTGCTAAGACAGTTGCTGCCGAATGGGGAAGAAGTGGTCGGCTATTATAATAGCGCCTGGAAGTGGTTCAATGCCTTGCAGATCATCCCGGCTTATTTTACGCTGGCCCTCTTCCCAATCATCTCACGGGCGATCAAGGAAGATATGGATTCCGCCCGGCGCATGTACGCCTTGTCGCTCAAATTGATGTTGCTTTTGGCGCTGCCTACAGCCGCCCTGATCACCTTTGCCGCCCCCTTACTCATCGGCTTATTGGGCGGGCAAGAATTTTTACCCCAGGGAGCGATTGCCTTGCAGATTATTATCTGGTCGATTCCCTTCGGCTGGCTGAACAGCGTGACCAATTATGTGCTCATTGCTCTGGGTCTGGAGCGCATGCAACCGCGAGCCTTTGCCATTGCTGTCGGTTTCAACATTGCCGGGAACTGGCTCCTGATTCCACGGTACAGCTTTGTGGCCGCGGCCGTCATTACCATATTGTCCGAAGTGGTCTTACTGTTGGTATTTTCATATATTCTGCGCCGTCGCGCGGTATATTTGAACGCCTTTCAATTGGCTTCTCGCCCGGTCCTTCTGACGGCCCTCATGGTGGCCGTCATGTGGGTAACCAATCAGGTAAACTTGTTTGTCGCCTTAGCAGCCGGAATCCTGATCTATCTCGGCGGTTTATTTTTCTTGCGCATTATTGGGCCGGATGAACAGAAAGCCATGGCCGCCATTTTGCCGTTATCCTGGGCGGGGCGGTTAAAGTGGTTAACGCGATGAAGGCACGCAGTAATCTCAGCCGGTCCCTGGGAATAGTCCTCGAGCGCTATCGATTGCCACTCCTTGTGTTCATATTATTTGTAGCCGCCGCTTTCCGGTTTGTGGGACTGGACCATGTGACTCCGCCGGGCTTGGAACATGACGAAGTTGCCCACTGGCTTATCAACCAGGACATCTTGGCCGGCAACCACGCCATTTACTTCACTGATGCCTATGGCCATGAAGCTCTATACCACTACTTGCAGGCTGGTTTCGGGGCGCTGGTCGGGGATCATGCCCTGGCTCTGCGCCTCCCCTCGGCCTATTTTGGCATCCTTTTGGTAGCGGTGAGTTATACCCTCGGGCGTCGCCTGTTCGGCAATCGGGCCGGGTTATTTTCGGCCGCTTTTCTGGCCGTTCTTTTCTGGCCGGTTTTTTATAGCCGGCTAGCGTTACGGGCGATTTCGCTACCCGTTTTCTCCGGACTGTCGGCTTACTTTTGGTGGCGCGCAGGAGCCACATCGCGCGCGAAAACCTCACTCCGGCTCAATTTGTTCTGGTTCGCCCTTGCCGGCCTATTCGCCGGACTATCGCTTCACACTTACATGGCGGCCAGGGCTGTGCCCATATTTTTTGCGTTATTCACCGTTTACCTGGCGATCTTTCACTGGACTGATTTTCGGCGATACTGGCCTGGTATTATTTTGTTCTGGATTGTATTAAGCTTGATCGGGCTACCTCTGGTCTGGTTCCTGGTCACCAACCCAGGCGTTGAAGTGCGCATATCCGAGGTTGACGCTCCTCTCCGCGCCTTGCGCGACGGGAATTTTGGTCCATTGCTCGAAAACAGCCTCAGAATCGCCGGGATGTTTGCCGTTCGTGGCGATCCGTTATGGCGACAGAATATTGCTTACCAGCCGGTATTCGGCCTGGTACTGGGTCTGTTATTCTACCTGGGTGTCGGGTTAGCCATCTGGCGCTGGCGCGATGCTCGCCATACCTTCCTGCTGTTATGGTTGGCGACGGCCGCCATCCCCAGCCTGGTGACAATTGATGCCCCCAGCAGCATTCGCGTGATCAACCTCTTGCCGGTGTTGATGCTCTTGCCGGTCCTGGTTATCCACAGAGGGTCCCAGTTATCCACATTACGGGATAAGTTTTCCACAGATTTGGTCACAGGCGTTGTCGTTATTGCCTTGGTGATTTTGCTGGGAATTCAAGCCTGGACAACGGTTTTCGGGCTTTGGCGGTTGTGGCCGGCCGGCGAGGAAGTTCAGTTCGTCTGGCAAGCGGCGCTGACCGAGGCGGCCGCCTATCTTGATAGGTCGCCTGAAACATCCCCGGTAGCGATCGGCGGCTGGACGCCGGATAGCATGGATCCGCCGACGATAAACCTGACCCTCAGCCGAGATGACCTGTCAATTCGATATTTTAATCCGACTGAGAGTCTGATCCTGCCGGACGGTGGGCAAGGACAACCCGCACGAATGGTTCGTCCGGCCATTTTGCCTCTCGCGCCAATGCTAGAGGCAGTGGCCGGGCCACACAACTCCTTACCGGCAGACGCGCTGCCGGGCGAGCAGTTTGCGCTTCATACCGCTATGGTCATACCCGATGGGAGGCCCATGGTTCCCGCCGCAGAAGACTTCGGCGGGGAAATGCGTTTCATAGGCTACGATTGGCCAGAACCCTGTGAAGCGGATGGATCTTGCCTTATCGCGACCTATTGGCAGGTGCTTGTCTCTCCGGACGGCCCGCGTCGATTTTTTCTGCATCGGATCGATACCGCCGGCAGCCTTATCGCTCAGGATGACCGCCTGGGCGCTCCGGCCGAGCATTGGCAACCTGGCGATCTAATCATCCAGCTGATAAGCGTGCCGCCGGGCGAGGGAGCACTCAGACTCGGCGTCTATAATCCAGGTGATGGCCAACGTCTGGAGACCACTGGTGGGGATGCCATCTTCCTTGAAATTCCTCCGGATTGATTTGGGCCAAATAAAAAAGACCTCGCCGCAGGCGAGGTCCCTCAGACAGGTTTAGAGGAAAGATTGTTCCCTGTTACTCGATTTTGAGCACTTGAAAATCAATCATCCCGGCCGGGGTTTGAACGCTGACCGTCTGGCCTTTCTTCGCGCCGAGCAACGCGCTGCCAATCGGAGATTCGTTGGATATGCGGCCGTTTGCCGGGTCGGCTTCGTGCGCACCCACGATGCTGTAAATTTCCTCATCATCCATACCGGCTTCGCTGACCGTGACCGTACTGCCGATGCGGACTACGCCCGATGGGCCATTATTTTCAATCAGTTTGGCCCGTCGCAGTGAGTCCTCTAACTGGCGTATACGAGCCTCGACAAAGCCTTGTTCTTCCTTGGCGTCATGGTAATCGGCGTTTTCTTTTAGATCACCCTGACGGATGGCTACTTCAAGTTTTTGCGAAACTTCTTCACGCCGGACGGTTTTTAATTGTTCCAGCTCTTCATTAATTTGTTTCAGCCCTTCGGGCGTGACATATAGTATATCCTCTTCGATCATATTGATTCTCTCCACAGTCGAAGGTTTAATCGTTCAAAAAAAATGGAATTCAAGCCTGCAGGTATCATGGTCTGAAATCGAGCAACGAATTGATAGATTTCAGCGAATGGACTAGACGTAACTCGACGCGGGACTGGTTTTGGCGCTAAGATGGTTGCCGGGGATCGACGTTTTCGGATACATAAGTCCTTCTGGGCGCCAACTACTAGAAGTATCAGCGATTGACCCTAATTGTAACTCAAACTCGATGGACACTCAAGCCTCCGAACCGGCCATAAGAAGACCCAACCGCTCCCGCGTGGCTTCTTCGATGGGCAGGGTTTTGACAATGTGGCCTTCGAACATCACGGCGACCCGATCCGAAAGGCTTAGGATTTCATCCAGCTCAGCCGAAACCAGCAACACCGCCACCCCCTGGTCGCGCTGGGCGACAATCTGATTGTGGATGAATTCAATGGAGCCGACGTCGATACCACGCGTCGGCTGGTTGGCGATGAGCAGCTTGACCGGCCGGGAAAACTCGCGGGCAACAATGACTTTTTGCTTGTTGCCGCCGGATAAATTTCCGGCATGCGTATAGATCGACGGTGTGCGGACGTCGAATTTCTTGACCAATTGGGCGCCGTTTTCGGCGATCCTTTCGCGGTCCAATACGGATCGCCGCGAAAATGGCTCGACATAGTAACGATTCAAGACCAAATTGTCGGCGATGGTGTAGGCCCTAACCAGCCCGTGTTTCTCCCGATCCTCGGGGATATGGGCAACTTCCAGTTCAGTAATTTGCCGGGGAGTGTAATTGGTCGCATCCTGGCCGGCCAGCATCACCTGGCCGCTCACCACCGGTCTCAGACCGGTGAGGGCTTCGACCAACTCTCGCTGCCCGTTTCCCTGGACGCCTGCGACACCCAGGATTTCACCGGCCCGAACTTCGAGACTCAGGCCATTGACCGCCATCTGTTTGCGTTCGTCGAGGACTTGTAAATCTTTGATACTCAGTACTGTGTCGGTCGGGTGGGCATCACCCTTTTCAACCCGCAAAATGACTTTACGGCCGACCATCATCTCAGCCAGACTGGCTTCGGTCGACTCGGATGGGAGCGCCGTGCCGACCATCCGCCCACCACGCAACACAGCGATTCGATCGGCCACTGTCAGCACTTCTTTCAATTTATGGGTGATAAAGATGATCGACACGCCCTCGGCCGTCAACTCGTGCATAATGCGGAACAGCTCGTTGGCTTCCTGCGGTGTCAGGACGGCTGTCGGTTCATCCAGAATCAAGATATCGGCGTGGCGATACAGGGCTTTGATAATCTCGACTCTCTGCTGCAACCCGACCGGTAAATCTTCGACCTCAATGCTCGGATCGATTGATAGTCCATACTGGGCTGATAATTCACGCACGCGATGGCGGGCCTCGCGCTTATCGATGTAACCGGAGGGTTTCGTAATTTCTGCGCCGAGAATAACATTTTCAGCCACGGTCATAACCGGCACAAGTTGAAAGTGCTGGTGAACCATCCCTACTCCTCGGGCAATGGCATCCCCCGGGCTTTGTAAGGCCACTTTTTCACCCTTGATCCAGATTTCACCGGCATCGGGATGATACAGGCCATAAAGAATATTCATGAGGGTGCTCTTGCCGGCACCGTTTTCGCCCAAAAGGGCCAGGATTTCGCCCTGATGCAAGGTTAAGTCAATGTTGTCATTTGCCAAAACCCCGGGGAACTTTTTAGTGATCCCTTTTGCCTCCAGGACGATAGGGGTATCAAGGTTGTTCGTTGATGGCATGGTCTGATACTCCAGCAAAACTGGCTTATTTAATCACTTACCCTTTTTCATAGGGGGTTCCCAAGGCCGCAGGAGGTCTGGCACGGCCGCCAAAACCAGCCAGCACCAGGATTGTCATGACATAAGGCAGACTGCCAATCATTTGGGGTGGCAATCGGACGCCGCTGAACTGTAACTGAGTCTGGAGTGCATACAGGAATCCAAACAGGAGCGCGGCGCCCCAGGAACCGATGGGCGTCCACCGTCCAAAAATCATAATCGCCAGAGCCAGAAAACCGCGACCGTTGGTCATGAGTCGTTCGAATGAGCCAACCCCTTCCAGAGTCAGGAATGCACCGGCCAACCCGGCGATGGACCCGCCCAGGATCACATTGATGTAGCGGGTGCGAAAGACATTGATCCCGACGGTATCGGCGGCGCTGGGATGTTCCCCGACCGCTCGAGTTCGCAACCCCCACCGGGTGTAAAACAAAAAGTAGTGAATGACAAAGACAAGAATAATGGCTATGAAGGTGATAGGTGGATTACGGAAGAAGACGGGTCCGAGCAGAGGGATATTGACCAGTGGGCCTAGTGAAATGGGCAGGAACTTGCCGGAGGTGGTCAGTCCGGCGACGTAGAAATAGCCGGTTAGTCCAACCGCGAGTATGTTGATGACGGTTCCGCCGATGATCTGATCCATTTTGAGGGTGACGGACATGAAAGCTAAAAATCCGCCGAGGAGCGCGCCGACCAACATGCCGATAAAGGCCGCCAAAACTAGATTGCCCAAATAGACATTGGCCAGAAAGGCAACAAAGGCGGACATTAGCATCTGGCCTTCAATGCCGATATTGACGATCCCGCTTCGTTCTCCTATTAGTCCGCATAGCGCGCCGAGGATCAAGGGCGTCGATTGGCGAATGGTCGAAGCCAGAACAGCCGTTGTGACCTGCTCATTGACAGTGTAGGCGTAAATAATACTGCCAACGATAATTGCGCCGATAATGACTAACCATTTGTTGCGGGCCACCCAGTTAGTTGATTCGATCGTCTGTTGTGCGGTTAATTCCATAGGATTAGCCTTTGAAATTAGTGAGCATTATTAAGTACCATCAGTGGCTGCCCCAACCGGAACTGAGGGTGATTTTTTCATCGTCCACGACGCGCTGGCGAAGCAACCGTTTGACGATCACATCGGCCGCGACAAAGAACAGAATAAAGGCAGTGATGACGTCGGTTATCTGGTTGGGGACACCTGCGTTAAATTGCATTAAGTTGGAACCGGCGCTCATCGCCCCCAGCAACAGAGCGGCGGGAATCACACCTAGTGGATGAGTTTTGCCCAAAAGGGCGACGGTGATGCCTTCAAAGCCCAGTCCGGTATTAAATCCGGGCTGAAAACGGCCGACGATCCCTAATGTCTGCACGCCACCACCGAAACCGGCCAGAAAACCACTGATCATCATCGTCAACACGATTATTTTAGCTACCTGGATCCCGGCATATTGGGCGGCGCTGGAATTCAGACCGACCGTACGAATCTCGTACCCCAGCGTCGTCCGGAAAAGCAACCACCAGACGATTACAGCGGCGACGATGGCAAAGATGAAGCCGAGGGGAATGTTGCCGATAATAGGTAACTGGGCCGAAGCCAGGATGGGAGGAGTGCGGGCCACGATATTGCCGGGGGCAGGGTCCTTCCAAGGCCCATCGGCCAAAAAGTCCGTCAAATTAATCGCAATGTAGTTGAGCATGATCGTCACAATGACTTCATGCGCACCGGTGTAGACTTTCAAAGCACCGGGAATAGCGCCATAAAGCGCGCCTGCCAATCCGCCCATCAGCAGAGCCAGAGGCGCATGGATGATCGGGGGGAGGCCAGTCACCGCGAAGCCGATGAACGCGGCGACACTTGCGCCGACCAACAATTGTCCTTGCGCGCCGATGTTGAATAGACCGGCCTTGAATGCAAAGGCTACTGCTAGGCCACTGAAAATTAAGGGTGTAGCTTTTTCAAGCGTGCGTTGAATTGCGACCGGGCTGCCGAATGACCCCTGGACCAACGCCTGATAAGCTTGGATCGGGTTCGCGCCCGAGATGAGCAAAATAATGGCGCCAATCAGTAGCGCCAATAGCACGGCTACCAGGGGTACGCTAATACCGCGCCATATCCGACGAAGCAACGATAATACCTGATCATTTTGTTCTTTGTCAGACGGCGTGGGAGCAGTGGTCATAACCGCCTCTTATACAATGTGCGACGTACCACCACAGTGGTACGTCGCACATCAGAAACAAACTAACTTAATCGGTGATCAGATCCCTCAACCGGGGATAACCCACCGCAATGAATGGACGACTTAGCCACCCGGATTGTACCCGGTGGTAATTGATCCGTCTCGAAGACCGGCATCGATCTCGGCCAGTCTGTCCTTGATCTCCTGAGAAACCTGATCCTCGAAATCATGGAATGGGGCCAATCCGACCTCACCGACGTAATTGCCGCCGGGGAAGGTACCGGCCGCCGACAAGTTAGCCAGATCTACAACACCAGGAACGATGAGTTTCATGGCGCTGGAAACGAGGCAGGCATGCGCTTCGGGAACAGTTTCCCATTGGTCGGTGTCGACTCCGATGCAGTACAAACCCGGATTACCGGCTGTTTCTATTAATGCGCCGTTACCGGTCTTGCCACCCGCGCCAAAGATAACATCCGCACCGTTGCCTATGGCTTGCTGGGCCGTGCTGGCGCCCCACTCAGGATCAGTGAAGGCCACATCCAACCCACCAGGATGATAAGTGTCAATAATCGAAACATCTGAATTCACGTAACGCGCGCCACCCTTATAGCCTTCGTTGAAGGCGACGACCGGCGGAACAAGATCAGTGCCCAGTACAGAGGCAATCGTGTTACTGGTGGTCAGCATACCGGCCAGCGCACCGGCCAGGAAACCAGACACGTCCTCGGGGAAAATCAGGCCGGCGACATTGGCCATGGTTTCGCCTTGAAACTGGTCAACACCGATGAAGTCGACATCAGGATAAGTTGCAGCCGCCGCAGCCGTGGCTTCACCCATGGCAAAACCAACGGTAACGATGATGTCATACCCTTGGTCGGCGAACAACGCGATGTTGGCGTTATAATCCGTGGCGTCAGCGGTTTCAATATAATCGACCTTGGCTGCGCCTAGTTGTTGGGCAGCTTGTTGCGAGCCTTCCCAAGCCGACTGGTTGAATGACCTGTCATCGACCTCGCCCACATCCGTTACCAAACCGATACACAAAACATCCTCATCAGCGCAATTTGCCTCGCCTGTCTCTGTTGTATCATCGCCATTACAGGCGACAGCCAGAATAGCCAGGATAATCAATCCCATTATGACTAACAACATTCGTTTCATTTCAATCTCTTCTCCTTGTAATAAACCTAAAGTTGCAGATTTCGATGGGCCAATGGGAAGGAGAGACCGTACATGGGTTCTGGTGGTTACTTGATTTTGGAGCCGACGGACACGCCTACTCTTTCCTTTGCCCTCATACTATCCCATATTCTGACTCATGATCCGTCAAAAGGCAATAAATAAACTACCTAATATACCGGTTAATGGTCATGTCGTTTCGACAGTTGTCAATGAGCATTCGTTGAGATTTAGGGGACATCGCGGGCCACCTGGACCAGACCAACTGTCGAGTGTGTATCAAAAAAAACAGCAATAGATTCCCAAACAGTCGCATGGATCGGGTCTAATGGCCGCATTAACTCGTGTCCCGCTTCCGGGAAGACAGTTAACACCTTGTCTTGAGTAGGGAGCAGGTCGAATATCTTTTGGGCGTTTTCCGGCGGTGCAGCGTAGTCAAGATCGCCAGCGTAACTACGGACCGGAATATTCAATTGCGGCCACAAATTGCGACCCCGTTCGATCATGCTGACCATCGCGTGCATGCCGGAGATAGGTACGCGACTGACATCGGGCAATCGGGCCTGAAATTCAGGACTGTCATAATCGATGGACGGGTCGAAATCCAGCACTCGCTCGCGAACCAGGTGCTGCATCGATTCGCGTTTGCTCTTATGGGGATAATACCAGGGTAGAAAAAAGCGAGCATATTTCACCCAGCGTAACCGTCGGTCGGGCACATCTATGACGGGAGCCAGCATGGCCATGCCCCGTATATCACCATATTTCAACGCTAAATGAGCCCCCAGCACATTGCCCATTGAATGCCCGATGATAAAAAGTTCATCAACGTTCGCATGCGCCAGATGATAGGCCTCTTCAACCTCGGCCAGCCAGGACTTGCCCGACACTTTATAGAGCTTATTGGGGTATTGACCATGACCGGGCAGGAGCGGGCAATGAACAAAATATCCGCGCGCGTTCAGGTACTCACCCAGCGGACGCGAACTGAGCGGGCTGCCCATGAAACCATGAATGATCAGCACTCCTCTTTGGGGAAAGTTGCCGGTAGGTTGGTTGGCGTTCAGTGTATAAGCTCGCCGATCTTCCGACACATCGTAATCTGGTTGAAAGGGCATAGTGATGGGTACCTCAGAAGCCGGAGTATAGTGTCAAGGGGCGAGGGTGGCAAAGATCAAGCTGCGATCTCATCAATGCCCTAAACCACGCCATTGGTTTGTTTCTGATACAATTGGGTCTGTGGCTATTCATGTGTTGCCGGACCAGCTAGCCTCACAAATCGCCGCCGGCGAGGTGGTAGAGCGGCCGTTCTCGGTTGTCAAGGAGTTGGTGGAGAATAGCATCGATGCCGGAGCGTCGACGATCACCATTGATATCCGCGGTGGAGGCCGGCAACTGCTCCAGGTGGCCGACAATGGCGCCGGCATCGACGCCGGCGAGATCGAGACCGCTTTCTTGCGCCATGCTACCTCAAAAC